>JAFQME010000018.1 GCA_017421025.1 Oscillospiraceae bacterium | reverse complement strand
AGAGGACCGGGATGGACATACCTCTGGTGCACCAGTTATCATGCCAATGGTACAGCTGGGTAGCTATGTATGGACGGGATAAACGCTGAAGGCATCTAAGCGTGAAGCCTCCCTCAAGATAAGATTTCCCACTGAGTAATCAGGTAAGACCCCACGAAGACCACGTGGTTGATAGGTCAGACGTGTAAGTGCAGTAATGTATTCAGCGAACTGATACTAATCGGTCGAGGGCTTAACCTAAAAAGGTGAATAGGAATGTGGGTAAACCACAGCGCAATGAGAGTTGCGATCGGAAGTTACATTGTTTAGTTTTGAGAGTACATGGCAAAGGAAGCGTACTGCTCAAGGGAGACGAACGGAATGCGCCTTTAGCTCAGTTGGTAGAGCAACTGACTCTTAATCAGTGGGTCCCGGGTTCGAATCCCTGAAGGCGCACCAAAACCTCTCAAGCGGAAGAGCTGAAAAGCTCTGAGGTGACGTGGCCCGTTGGTCAAGCGGCTAAGACGGCGGCCTCTCACGCCGCAAACAGGAGTTCGATTCTCCTACGGGTCACCAAAGAACTTCTGAGTACTCTTACACAATTGTATATATGATTAGTTGGTGTTGTTTACGGTGAGGGTCCACCCGTTCCCATTCCGAACACGGAAGTTAAGCTCACTCGTGCCGACAATACTTGGCTGGCAACGGCCCGGGAAGATAGGTATTCGCCAACATTCATATAAAACCGGTACAGCAATCGCTGTACCGGTTGTTTTTCGTTTTCTGCGTCGTACAGCAATGGCAACAACTATGCAGGTATCAAGGCATTGGATGCATTGAGTACAGAATTTGCCCTCGTTATCTTCTAATAAACTCAAAATCGAATCAATACGCAAACTCCTCCGCTGCAGATTGCAGCGGAGGAGTTTCTTGCCATAAAAATTACTTTTTCATCCAACGTTCACGTAAAAAGTGTGCAACCAGCTTGGGTTGGCGGTCTTTGGTGAAGACCCCTTTTCGATTCCCTCGGATTCGAGTCAATCCTTGTTTGGTTTGGAAATCCGCAAAGTTCCAGACATGTTCGCCAATTACAAAATCCATTGTATCCAAGACATCCCCGTATTCTACAATGCAGTCTTTCTGGAATTCTTCCGAAAATGCATCGCTTGGCAACGCATGAAGTCCTTCAATGGTATCGGCCCCGAATTCGGTTAGCATAATTGGCTTTTGATACTTCTGATAGAGCCCGTTGAAATCCGGAATCAAACTCTCGGTGATATCGGTCACATCTCCCAAACGGTGATAATACCAGCTATAATAGCGGTTTAACCCCAACACATCGGGCAAATCACTCAGATGGTCGCAAACGCCGTTTTCTGAAATCGCACAATGCACCAACATGAGCGGCAGAGAACACACACTTCGAGCATGGGCGATGATGTCTAAATAATAATCGCGAGATGCAGGCTCTTCCGCATGCGGCTCGTTGCCCACATTGAGCATCACAACGCAGGGATGATTCTTGTCACGAGCGACCAGGCGGGTGATGAGTTCTTTGTGCAGTTCTTTGGTTTTGTCGGTAACCAGATTTCCTTCACCAAAACAGTCACTCCCGTCAAAACGGTTCATTCCGACTGCAGGGACTTCATCGATGACCAAAAATCCGTATTCATCTGCCAAGTCCAATACATCTTCGGCATACGGATAATGGCTGGTACGGAACGAGTTTGCGTGAATCCACTTCATGCACTCAAAGTTGCGGAGGGTAACAGCGTTGTTGTTGCCTTTTCCCAGGACAAAGAAATCTTCGTGCATGCCAAAACCCTTGAAATAGACCGGGCGGTCATTGAGGAGAAATTGTGTTCCCTTTACCTCGATCTTTCGAATCCCAAACCGTTCTTCATATCGGTCACATTCGGATTCTACGCACAAGGTATACAAATGCGGATTGCTCGGTTCCCAAAGAATCGGATCCTCAATGCGAAAATCAGCATGTTTACTGACAACTACCGTGTTCCCTGCAAGATCTTTGACAGTGTAAGTTAAATCCGTGCAGTCAGTGTCAACAGAGACGTGAACTGCGGAGTAATCGCCGTTGACAACGGTTTGAATGGTAAGATCCCGAATCGCTTGAACGGGGAGGGTATATATCATCACATCTCTGTGGATTCCGGTATAGTTATAAAAATCATAGTGATAGACCTGACGGCCATTTTTTTGTTCGCCGACAGGGAGTGTTTGATCGGAAAGACGATTATCGATTACCACAGACAACCGGTTTTCTGCCTGTAAAGAATCAAGTGGGAGGTCGATTGGATAAAAACCGTTCAGACCGTGCCCAATCAATGCCCCGTTGAGATAGACCGAACACTGATGACTGGTTGCGCCGATTCGCAAACGGTACTGCAATCCGTCACGAAGCGGGAGGGAAAACACTTTTTCATATACTACTTTCCCAACATGGTCTTTGAGTGCCTTCTCGGTGGTAATATCGTTGTAACTGGCAGGGACTGCCATCGGCTTGCTGCTTTTCAGCGGTTGGTCGGGGAGATAGGAGTCCTCTACCGGGGAAAAACGCCAAATTCCATTGAGATGATAGACGTCCCGAAATAAATTGCTTTGCGGATACAACATGTCAAACAACTCCTTTGTCATAGTATATCATACTCGTGTTTGACGTTGCAAGAATAATTGGCTTATGGTACAATAACAAAAGATGATTCACAATTAAGAGAGAATACGAGGCGGCTTGATGACAAACAAAGAAAAAACAGAACGTTCAAAGGTGATTCGAAGCAACCTTTGTTCAATGGGGGAAGACTCTTACCGAGACTTTTCGGCAAAGCTGATGCCAACAGTCCCAAAAGACAAAGTCCTCGGTATTCGTACTCCGATTCTGCGAAAGTTTGCGAAAAATTTAGTCGATTTTGAAGGTTTTCTGCAAGATCTTCCGCATGTTTACTATGAGGAAAACAACCTCCACGCATTCCTCATTGAACGTGAGCGTGACTTTGAGCGTTGTGTGAACCTCCTGAACGCATTTTTACCTTATGTAGATAATTGGGCGACGTGTGACAGCATGAAACCCAAAGTGCTAAAACGAGATTTGGACCGTCTTTTGATCGAAATCAAGCGTTGGATTTTATCCAAACACCCCTATACGGTACGGTATGCCATCAATTTACTCATGAGTTTTTATTTGGACGAGTGGTTTGACCCACGGTTTTTGCACATGGTGGGAGCGGTATCGTCGGAGGAGTATTACGTCAATATGATGCGTGCGTGGTACTTTGCCACCGCACTTGCAAAGCAGTATGAGGAAACCGTAGCGTTCCTCGAAAAAAACACCTTGGATGTCTGGACACATAACAAAACCATCCAAAAAGCTCGGGAGAGCTTCCGCATCACACCTGAGCAAAAAGATTTTTTGAACACACTCAAACGATAGGAGGATTTTTATGAAAGCGATATTGGCATTTGTTGTGACTCTTGTGCTAGGAATTTTAACCATGGCATGGTTTGACACCGCCCCGGAGCTTGGTGTGCTCGTCGGAGTTGCGGTTATGGGCGCATTCATCATTGGGTTTGGCACCAAAAAGTAACGAAATCCAAACAAAGATTGAAACGGAGGAATCTTCATGAAACGCTTGGGAGTCTATTGCTTAGCAATTGCACTGATCTTCACGGTTGCAGGTTGTGCGAAAGAAACCGCCTACTTGCCCGAGGTAAAACAGGACCATGTCGTGGGGACGGTTGGGGAACTTCCACCTATGACAGAAATTGACAAAAGTGATTGGATGGCATATCCGGGAAACGGATATCACATTTCCGTCCCGCAAAACGGCTTCCGCTATGAAACCGATTTTGATGACGGCGTGTTTGAAGAGTCGTGGGAAACCGTTTCGACAGATGATGCGAAGGTTTGCGTAATCCTATATCAGAATTCTGACGAAACCAAAGCGAGATCAATGTTTTTACAAGAACATGACGACTACATTTTTGAAGATTTTACAGGGGAAAGCCATTGTGGAACAGAGCCTGACGGAGACACCTTATGGTTCCGCATGTATCAGTCGGGGGACACGGTATATCTCCTTTCCTGGGAATATCCAAAGTCCGCAAGTGATGATGTAATCTCGGCGCTGCACGCAATTGCAGATACTTTTCAACTGACCAATCAATCATAACGGGGGGAAACCATGAGCATCAAACTTCTTGTTGCTGCACTTCTGCCTGCTGTTGCACTGTGTATTTATGTTTTTAAGAAAGACCGTGTGGAAAAAGAACCGATCGGACTCCTGCTGCTTCTGTTCGGCTTGGGAGCACTCTCGTGTCTGCCAATCTACTATGTGGAGCGGTTTTTTCACTGGCTTTTGGATGTGATTTTCGCCCCGCTTGGAGAAGCCGACGCAAACGGCAATGTGATGTTGTCCTCCGGTGTGTTTTACCTCTATCATTTCTTAAAATACTTCATCGGAGTTGCGTTGGTGGAAGAAGGCTTTAAGTTTTTGTTTTTGGTTTTGGCGACCAAGAAAAACAAAAATTTTAACTGCCTGTTTGATGGGATGATTTATGCGATTTTTGTGTCGCTTGGGTTTGCCGCATTGGAAAACATCAAATATGTGGCAAACTACGGTTTTATCGTTGCGATACGTCGAGCTGTTCTCTCTGTCCCAACGCATATGTTCTGTGCGGTGCTGATGGGATATTATTACAGCCTTTGGCATATTGGAGATCAAGTTGTGCGCATGGAGCGTGATCTCAAAGCACGAAATATCATTCGTGCCAAGACCCCGGAAGTGGAAGTGCGCGGCAGTATTGTCCTGTGCCTTTTGATTCCCACTTTGGCACACGGATTCTATGATTTCTGCTGTACGCTTAACAGCGATTTGGCAAACTTTGCATTCTATGCATTTGTAATTTTTCTGTATATCCACTGTTTCAAAAAGATTCGCCAGTTTTCGGTTACGGACGGATATACCGGGGATTACGCAAATGGGCTGTTGGTTCGAAAATATCCGGAATTATTTGTGGTGCGCCAAGAAAACGAACCTGAACAGGCGGAATGTGCGGAATCGCAATCGCTTGACAGCGCAGTAGATTGACGTTCATATGTGGAGGATACGAATATGAGAAAAAAACTGCAAGATAAGATGTTTGAAATCAGTTATCTGTTTGAGCTTTTAATCTCGCTGATTGTGGGTTTGGCGATTTTGGTGCTCTCTGTCCGTTTGATTGCGGATACGATTCATGTAGCAATCAACGCAGATGGGGTGAGCGCTCTCGTCACCATTTTGGATGATGCCATCATCCTGGCAATCGGGGCGGAGCTCATCAAGATGCTTTGTAAGCATACCCCGGAAACCGTGATCGAAGTGCTTGCATTTGCTCTTGCCCGTCAACTCATCGTCGGTCATGCCGCACCTTGGGAAAACTTAGTCACCGTGCTTGCCATTGCAGCGTTGTTTGCTGTGCGTCGTTTCTTGCTCAAACGCCAAGACCTGGTGGAAACGCCCGACGGATTGATCCGTGTTGGGGAAAAAACAGAAGAGAGTGGGGAACAGTAATGGAAACCCTTATCAAACGAATCAATGAATTGGCACAAAAATCCCGTATAGAGGGGTTAAGTGATGCTGAAAAAGAGGAACAAGCGCACCTGCGTGCGCAGTATATCCAAAAATTTCGTCAGGGAATGGAAAATACTCTCAGCAATGTCTACATTGTAGATGAAAAAGGAAATAAGAAGAAAGTGGAAAAGAAAGGAAGCAAACAATGACCTATGTGATGGCGGATCTTCACGGCTGTTACGATCAGTTCCTGCAGATGTTGGAGAAAATTGAATTCACCGATCAAGATATGTTGTTTGTCTTGGGCGATATCATTGACCGTGGAGAAGATGGGATTGAGTTGTTAAACGAGATGATGTTGCGTGTCAATGTAATTCCGCTTTTGGGAAACCATGAGTATATGGCATACCGTGTTTTGAAAGAACTCAATGTCGAAGTCACCGAGGAAAACCACAACTCACATCTGGATGCGGAAACCGTGCGTGCGTATCATGAATGGGTGGGAGACGGCGGAATGCCCACTGCAGAAAGTTTCTCCAAACTCGATGCCGAGGAGAAAGAAGCGGTGTTGGAATACTTGGAAGAATTTGAGTTGTATGAAGAACTCTCGGTCGGCGGACGTGAGTTTCTCTTGGTACATAGTGTGCCCGAGGATTACGACGACTCCCGTGATCTGAGCGAATACAATGCAGTCGAAGTCCTGTTTGGGCGTTGCGACTATACCAAACCCTGCACGGAAGATCGGATCTTGGTTACAGGGCATACCCCGACTTTTGCAATCGGAGAGGAATGGCGCGGTAAGATTTATCGTGGAAATAATCATATCGGGCTAGATTGCGGTGCGGTTTACGGCGAACGCCTGGGCTGCATTTGCCTGGATACTTTGGAAGAGTTTTATGTGTAAGCCGGAATTGATTCGATTGGAACAAAGCGAGGGCGAAGTGTTTGAAACCGTGGTGGACTGGAACTACCGCTGGTGGGGAATCCCCCGTGGGGAAAGCCGTGAGCAGGTGCGCTATTTTATGGCACATTCGGTTTGCACCGAGCGCTTGCCGCAAACCTTTGTTGTGATGTCCGGAAAAAGCCCGGTCGGGATGTATCAACTCTCTATGACCGATGATCTCTACGGGCGTCCCGATTTGTATCCATGGCTCATCAATGTTTATGTCCCGGAGGAACACCGAGGAAAGAATCTCTGTCGATTCATGATGGAGCGGGTTGCGGAAACTGCGCAGAAAGCAGGACTGAAGCGGCTGTATCTATATACCAATCATGTAGGACTATATGAGAAATTCGGTTGGGAATTTATTGAAGAAGTTCCGACCTTTCATGAGGAGTCTCCGTTGGAACGGTTGTATCAACTGGAAGTATAAGAGGAGGAAACGGTTGTGTGGGAAACTTGGAATTTTGTTCTTGCTATTTTTGAAGTCATCTTTGCCGGGATGCTTGTCTTTGCGTTTGTGAAGAAAAGCCGTCTCGGGAAGGTCGCTGTTGTTGGAATTTTTTTACTGAACGTCGGGCTGTATCTGCTTCCGCTGTTGTATGCACGGATTGAGCAAGGGGTTGAAATGAGCCTGACGCTCGGCATTTGGGAATGTATTTCTGCCACCATCAAACAATTGGTCGGCGAAGTGCGTACCGAAGCGGTCGTGGCATATGCATCGGTTTACCCGAGTTTCCTCCATCCCTTCGGATTTGGTGCAGCGCTTGCGCTTGCAGCTTCGTTTTATTTGGCAAACAGTGTCTTTGGCAGCAGAATCACCAATGCATTCCGCTGTTGGTTTAGAATGAATGGAAAGACCTGTGATTTGGTTTGCGGAAACAAAGAGGACATCCTTTGTTATGCACAACACACCAAGCAGACGATTTTACTTTTAGACGAGGAAACCCCAAAAGAAGTAATGAACGGACTTTTGGAAGATGGTTATGTGATCCTCAAAAAGAGATTTAGCGCAAAACTGCTCAAAAGCAGAATGTTCAACTCACATACCGACTACAATTTCATTCTGCTCAATGACGGAACGTTTTTGGATTATATCAATATAATCAGCCAATACGTCCATAGCGGTGCCGAAGAAAAAAACATTCGTATTTACGTCGAAACCGACACGAGCATGAACGATGTGGTACAAAACGAACTGACTTGTTTGCTTGACTCGATGGAAGATAAGGAACGTTGCGCAGAATTCCGTGAAGCGATTACGCTCTTTAGCCGGAATGAACTGATCGCACGGAAGTTGGTAGAACAGCACCCGATCACAAAGTATCTGCCAAAAGAGTTTCTTTGCGAGGATGCTTCGATTGCACCTGATTGTCGGATGCAAGCGGTTTTCCTCGGAATGACACAGTTGAGCCGTGAGATTTACAAGCAATTTGTCATCAATCATCAATTTGCGGTTTGGGACGGGGGAGAATACCGGGCACTCCCGCTTTCGTATGATATTTATGCAAAAACCGTGAGAAGCAGCGAATGGGAATTCGGCGGACTCGGTCAGGCATTGGAAGAATGCGAAGCCGAACGAAGCGCATATTTCCCCCTCCCGGAAATGCCGTATCACACAACTTGTCACAATGAAAATCCACTCCTGGTGGATTTGGATGAAATTGTAAGAAAACTTCGTGCAGAGAACTGCTATTCTGTCATCTTTATCGATGTTGGAAACTCATGCAAAAACCTGGAGCTCGCCAATCGATTGAAACTTCTGTTGCGGGAAACTACCGGATACCATCTGTTTGTCTGCGATACAGTCTCTAAAACCGGTGGCGACGCTGCGTTTACAGAGTATGGAAACATAGACGACATCCTGCAGCATGATGTGATCGTTGATGAGAGCCTGACCGCTTTGGCGAAAAGCATCAATCGAAATTACTATGTTAGCGGCGGGGCTTGTGACGGATTTTCTGAAGAGCAAATCGTGGCATTTTGTAACATGAAATGGTATGGAACTCCGCATTTCAAGCGTTACAGCAATGTTTCTGCAGCAAACAATCTGCGCTTAAAACTGAACCTTTTGGGCCTTGATTATGTAAAAGACGGCAAGGGAACAGGAATCAAAACACTTCGGGAGACCTTGAACCGAAGCGATACAACAAAGGGGTACGAGGGCTATTTTGAGCGCAATGTTCATAATTCGCTTTTGGCACAGGAACATCTCAGATGGAATGCGTATCATCTGATGAACGGATACCTTCCCATGAAAAGAAAGGATTTGATCGTGTGCGAAAGCGATAAAGAGAATCCGCAAAATAAAAAAGAACACATCTATGAAAACCATCAGAGCGAGTCGCTCCGATTGCACGCCTGCCTCACAGATTACCTTGGGCTGAAAGAACTCTCGGGCGAAATTGCCCGCCGTGCCGGAGAAATTTACCGAAAAGAATCGTTCTCTCATGAGGACTATGATTTTTATAAAAATGACGGAATGCTCCTTTCGATTGTAGCTGATGTTTTTGAACTAAATGGAATTTCTGTGGTGAATCGAGCATGAAATACCTTAATAGCGAAAAACTAAATCGGAATCTAAAAAAGAATGCAGAACGTGATTTGGAAGAAAAGAAACTGTTCGGAGTTTCTTATTGGGTGATGCAGGCGGGAACGACAGTTTCAAAACACTGCTTTGGCACTGCAGACGGAATCACACCACTGCAGAATGACCATCTCTTCCGTTTGGCATCCATGACCAAACCCATCACTGCACTTGCCACCCTCATTTTGGTGGGTAAGGGGAGACTTTCTCTTTCCGCACGTGCGGATTTATACGTCCCGTCCCTTGCGGGAATCACGCTTGCAAAAGAAAAACTCCATCCCCAAACCCCCATCACAGTGCGGCATCTCCTGTCACACACCTCGGGCCTTAAAATTTGTGCGGTTTCAGCAAAAGACCGTGAAACTGCGGCTGGGACCATTGCACGCTCGGTGCGTGCGGGGCTGGAATTTGAACCGGGGACTCAACAGGCGTACAATTCCTACGTCGCTTTTGATGTGCTTGGTGAAATTATTGCGGCGGTAAGTGGTACAACACTTCCTGATTTTTTGGAGCGTGAGATTTTTCACCCTCTCGGCATGAACGATACCTGCTTTTCCCCGAGCGAAGAGCAGTGGGGACGAATGGTTGCGCTGCACGATCGCATCGACGGGGAAAACTGCATCGGGAAAACCGTGTCCGGCTGTGTATTTGAAGGCTTTCCCCATACCCACCCACTTGCCGGCGGTGGATTGGTGTCCACGCTTGAGGATTACGGAAAATTTGCCAAGTGTTTGTTGGCAGACGGAGCGGGACTGGTTTCCGGTGACCTCTTTTCTCAACTGCGGACTCCGCAAGTGTCGGAATCGGTGATGCCGGGAAGTGAACGGTGGGGTCTTGGCGTGCGTGTGATTACAGCGGAAGACGCAGCCCTCCCGCTAGGATCGTTTGGCTGGAGTGGTGCTTACGGCACGCATTTCTGGGTGGATCCTGAAAACCAAATCATTGCCATTATGATGAAAAACTCTCGTGTTGACGGGGGCGCAGATAACCAATCCGCAAGAAATTTTGAACACGCAGTCTATGATGCGATATAAGGAAAAACCACCCGTTATCCAATCGGATAACGGGTGGTTTCTTTATTTGATTGGCGGGATGTATTTGGAGGGAACCTGACCGGTATAGGCCCGAAATGCACGGTTGAAGTTTGCGGTGCTGTTAAACCCGCAGGCGAGTGCAAGCTCCAACATGGTTCCACGGAAGTTTGGAAGTAACTCGATTGCGTGGAATACCCGCTTGGAATTGATGTACTCCACCGGAGTCAGCCCATTTAAGTGCTTAAACTGGGTGGTGTAGTAATTCGGGGAGAGTCCTGCCAGCGCAGAAAGCTCCGCAATGGTAAGCGGCTCAGTAAGATGCTCATCAATATATCGCATGGTAGTGCGAATCCCATCAACACTGGGAGAACGGAGAGCGGTGCGGTCTTCCGGCTCAAATCCGAAATCCCGCAACAGCGTAAGCAGAATCATAAAAAGCCGCATTTTGACCATGTGTGCATAGCCGTATTTCTGCGTGCGAAATTCCTGACCAATCTCGTCCAATAAATTACGCACAGTTTGGAGCGCAGGATTTTTACGGTTTAAGCGATTTTCGAATTCGTCTTGCGCCGGGGCAAAAATGTTCAGGTAATTGAGATCGAAAGAATCATTTCCCTGCCAGACAAAAGCAGGATCAAACCGCAGATTCTCAATGGTACCGCGACCTTTTGATTTGATGATGCGGTGTTTTTCGTTTGAGCGCAGAAGAAAGACATCTCCCGGTCGAATCTCGTATTCTTTTCCTGCAATCTCAATGATCCCTTCAAAATCAATGAAGTGTGTAAACTCCGGAGCGATATGATGGTCATACGGCCCGTAGATAACACGGTCCTGTTCCGCAGTTGTTCTGGCATACTTGATGTAATAGAGCACATCCCGTGTGCCGTTTTCTGATTTGAGTGTGTAAAAACTCATTAGAACCCGTAGTCAACAGTGACCGGGAGATTGGTTTCGCAGGACTGGATGATTGCTGTGCAGACCGAGACTGTGGATGCGCCTTCTGCACCGCTGAGTGCAGGCGGTGTGCCGGTTAAAATGGATTCGCAGAAATCATGGATTTCCCCGCCGACATTGTGGTTGTTTACCGCAATCGGGATACGGATTTCCACTTCTTTGGAAGGAACTCCGAGGAAGTCCTCTTCCTCGCCGTTTTTATTCTTGAACAGGCTGAGGAAATTCGAAGTGTTGTCCACAATGATTGTCCCTTCGGTGCCGTAAAGTACGGTACGCATGGTGTAATTGCGCTTGCATCCGATCGAACAGAAAATCTTTGCCTTAACATCGTTTGGCATTTCCATCAAAGCAATGACACAGTCATCGGTTGGCCAGTGCTTCAGCACCTTGCGGTTGGAATAGCCGAAGACCTGTGTGGGGTTGCCGCAAATCCAACGCAGAAGATCCACTGCATGGCATCCGCCGCCAATGAGACCATGACGTGGCGATGCAGGGTCAAATCTCCAGGATGCCTGCATCTTGGAATAGTCGTGTGCGTACTCGCTTTCGGCAAAGAAGAGTTCACCGATCTCGCCGGCTTCAACGAGTTCCTTTGCACGCATGAAGCCCGGAGTGAAGCGGCAAACCTGGCCGACCATGAGGAACTTTCCGGTTTCTTTGGAAACACGGATCATTTCCTTACATTCCTCCAGTTTGAGCGCCATGGGTTTTTCACACATGACGTGTTTTCCTGCACGCAATGCCCGAATGGTCATTTCCGCATGAATCTGATCGGGAAGTGCGATGGTGACCGCCTCAATCTCGGGGTTTTGGAAAATCTCCTCTGCATCGGTCACATACGGAACTTTGTATTCTGCAGAAAGTTCTTTTGCATATTCTTCGTTGATATCACAGAAACAAACCAAATCGGTATTACTGCTTCTGATCGCACCTTCAATGTGGTTGCGACCAAAGCGTGCACCGATTACTGCAATTTTTACTTTTTTCATGAGAAAATCTCCTTTCAAAAGATAAGATTCTAATTGGAGTTTAGCATAAAACAGGGTGTGATTTCAACTGAGATTCGCAGATTCTTGCAAAATATTTTCCGATTCGGTATATTTTTTCCTTTTTGCCAAAAACTACCCGTAAGGAGTGTGATGCTGATGAAATTGCCACGGAGTAATGCGGGCGGATATTTTGAAATGCGGCTCGAAAGTATTGGTGGAATGGGAGCAAATTTGCTTGGAAAGATGCTGGGAGAACTGGGCGCTATGTACTTGGGACTGAATTCCGCCAGCTTTTCCAGTTACGGCTCGGAAAAACGAGGCTCACCTGTGCAGGCGTTTGTTCGGTGGAGTGCGGACGAAATCCGAGAAAACAGCCCGGTCACGCATCCGCATATCTTGGGCATCTTCCATGAACGAATGGGGAAAAGCGTAACCGCAGGAGTGACCGAGGAGACCTGTGTGGTGGTCAATACCACCCGTTCGCCCGAAGAAATTGCGCAGGCACTGGAGCTTCCTGATTGCACGGTCTTGTGTGTGGATGCACAGAAAATCGCAATGGAATGCAAAAGCAGAGTCAATATGGTCATGCTGGGTGCAATCGTGCGAGCATGCGGATTTATTCCGTTTGATGCGGCAGAGCGATTGGTAAGAGAAACCGTGGGCAAAAAATATCCGGCACTCAGTGAGGCAAATCTGGCAGGACTCTGCCGAGGATACAATGAGTACACAATCCGTTCGGTCAAGACCGGGTTTGCGCAGACTCCGTATGCGCGAGAGGAGCGAAAATGGGGATATTCCACCGCACCCCTCGGCGGTGCAAACCCTTGTATTGGAAACAGCGTGCAAAACGATCTTTCTGCAAGTAGAGAAGGCTATCTCCCGCTCTTTTTCCCGGAAAAATGTATTCATTGCGGGCTGTGCGATTCCACCTGCCCCGACCTGGTCTTTTGTTTTACCGCTGATGAGGAGGGGAAAATGCGAAATCGAGGGCTGGATTATCGCCACTGCAAAGGCTGCTTGCGGTGCGTGGAGATTTGTCCGACACAGGCGCTGGAACGTGGTTTGGAGCGAGAACACCCAACTCCCAAACACTGGGTGGAAAATCGGGATTTGATTGCTAACATCCAAGCGTTTCGAGTAAGGGGCGCAGATGCAGCGGTAACAAGTGAATCCAATTCGGACGGAGGGGTGCTTTGATGAAACAGCAAACACAAATTTTTGAAAGCGGAAACGAACTTGCTGCCTATGCGGCACGACAGATCAACTACCATGTGATGGGCTATTATCCCATTACCCCGTCCACCCAAATCGCAGAAGAGTTGGATGCAATGTATGCGGCAGGGGAGCATGATATCCGCCTGATTGCGGCGGAGGGAGAGCATAGTGCGGCAGGTGTGTGTTACGGGGCATCGACCGGCGGGGGTCGTGTTTTCAATGCGACCTCGGCAAACGGTCTTCTCTATGCATTGGAGCAACTCCCCGTGCAGTCGGGCACCCGTTATCCTATGGTAATGAATGTAGCGTGCAGAACCGTATCGGGTCCCCTCTCGATCAAGGGCGACCACAGCGACTTGATGTACTGCCTCAACACGGGTTGGATCATTCTATTTGCAAACGACCCGCAGGCGGTGTATGACATGAATCTGTGCGCACTCAAAATTGCCGAGAAAACACGTCTCCCCGTCATTGTTGCGTTTGACGGCTTTTTTACCAGCCATCAAAAACGCAAATGCAGCGTTTTTGCTCTTGATGCGGACGTTCGGGAGTTTGTGGGAGAATATCAGCCCAAGCACTCAACCTTGGATTTGGAACACCCGATCACGGTTGGCTCCTATATGAATGAACCGGATATCATCAACAACAAATACCAATTGCACCTCGGCATGGAGTATGCCCGAGACGTGATCCCGGAAGTGTTTTCCGAATACGGGAAACTCTCGGGGCGGCAGTATCAAACCGTACAAGGGTATCGCACCGAGGACGCCGAGGTGATTTTGTTCCTTTTGGGATCAAGCTACCACACCGCTTGCGCCGCAGCAGACGAGTTGCGGGAACAGGGGAAACGGGTGGGCGTTTGCACAGCAAATGTATTGCGTCCGTTTCCAAAAGAACTCAAAACGGTGTTGAAAAACGCAACAACCGTGGTGGTGGGTGACCGTCAGGATAGTTACGGCGCAGGCGGTGGAAACCTTTCCCTTGAGATTCGTGCGTTGCTTGAAGGAGAAACCAAAGTCAAAAGCCGTGTTTACGGACTTGGCGGTTTGGAATTCTTTCGAGAAGATGCAAAAACGCTCTTTGAGATCGGCTTTGACCCAAACGCAAAAGAGTTTGACTATCTCGGGCAAACCGAGGGGATTCGTGCAGAAACTCCGCAATTCTTTGCTCCCATTACAGAATCGGCATCAAGTCCCGGTATCACACAGTGTACCATGGGAGAACACGGGATGGAGGTGCGAGGTGGTGCGCTCAAAGATGTTACCGCCATGCCAAAACGCCTGGCGCCGGGTCATGGCGCTTGTCCGGGTTGCGGAATTCCGGTCAATGTCAACTTGTTTTTGTCCGGAATTGAAGGCAATGTGGTGCTTTTGTTCCAAACCGGTTGCGGCATGGTGGTAACCACCGGATATCCCAATACCGCATTCCGTGTTCCGTATCTGCACAACTTATTCCAAAACGGTGCGGCAACGCTGTCCGGGCTTTCCGAAATGTTTTATGAGCGGCAAAGACGAGGGGAACTCCCAAGTGGCGACATCACATTTGTCATGGTAAGCGGTGACGGCGGTATGGACATCGGCATGGGGTCGGCGTTGGGAGCAGCACTCAGAGGCAGTCGCATCATTTTACTGGAATATGACAACGGTGGCTATATGAATACCGGCTATCAGCTTTCCTATTCCACACCCAAGGGTGCCAAAAGTGCAACCTCGCATTTGGGCCGTGCGCAATCGGGTAAGGGCTTCTTCCATAAAGATATGCCCATGATTATGGCAGGGAGCGGGATTCCGTATCTTGCCACCGCCGCAGAAAGCCATCCGGCGGATCTGATTAAAAAAGCCGCAAAAGCAAAGTATTGTGCACAGAATTTGGGAATGGCGTATGTGAGAGTCCTTTCTGCGTGTCCGCTCAACTGGGGCGATCAACCAAACACCGAACGTGCAGTAATCTGTGCTGCAGTGGACGCTTGCTATTTCCCACTCTTCGAAATTGAACAGGGGATTACCAAACTGAATTACACCCCAAAAGAAAAACTTCCTGTCAAAGAGTGGTTTTCCATGATGGGGCGTACCAAACATCTTGCACAAGAGAAATACCAAGGCATCACAGAGGAAATCCAAGCAGAAGTAGACCGCCGCTGGGCACGCCTCAAAGCCCGTCATGAACACCCGTTGTTGTAAAATAACGGGTGTTTTTTTGCTTCATTATTTTAAGCCTTAAAATTTTCTCCAATTACTGAAAAAACCTTTGCAATTTGTTAAAGTTGTGTTACAATGTAATTATCTTGGGGTCTTGTACCATAGCCCCAATATCATCCATAAGGAGGAAAACAATATGAAGCACAGAATGACAAGCCGCATTGCAGCGCTTTTGTTGGTCGTGTGTATGCTGGTTTCCTTTGTCCCGAGCGGTTTTGCTGCTTATACGGGCGAGGGCGCAAGCTACTATTACAACATGGGTCGTCTGCAGTACGGTCAGTGGTCGGACAACGGCGTAAGTCCGGAAGCTTTGACCAGCTGGGATTCTCTGGAAGAACTGGAGAATCACTTTGAACGCACCAGCGATCCCTTTATGTTCTATGGCAAGAGCAAATCGGATGCAGGTGCACTCAGCATTATGTGGACCTCTTCAAGTGCAGGCGGCACAACCGGCTACGGTCCCCGCGGCACTGCAGTCACAGGCGATGAAGGCACATGGTACGGCCTGATCATCCGTGTCGGCGAAGACGGTCTGTATACCCCGTATGCCCGTGCGGCAGACCAGAAAACAGCATCTCAGTTTAACTACTATCTGGCACCGCTCGGCGTTGCAGATCCGAAAGCAGAGCAGTACTATATCGGTACCAGCGTTGCAACTCAGACGGACCTCTATTCTTTGACTTCTTCTTATTATGACAACCAATACCTGACCGCAGGTGACTATGTTGTCATCGTTGAGCTGGCAAAAAATAACGTCAAGTCCAACGCATACGGTTATTTTGCAGGCTTCGGTTTAGACCGTGTTGCGGACAAGGCAGACTGGGAACTCGTTCTCAATGCTGAATGCCCGACCGGCTATATCGACCAGGAAGTCGAAATTGATGTTTCTGCAGAATTCCTGCAGGAAGGCATCGCACTTGCTGATCTCGATGCACTCCGTATCGATGCAATCGATCCGGAAGTTGCAGAAGTGCGTGAAAAAGACGGTAAGTTCTACCTCTTCGGTATGTGGGAAGGCGAGACCTCTCTGCGCATCAGTGCACGTGAGCAAGGCAAGGCTACTTTGATCGATGTTCCGGTCAAGGTTGAAATGCCCGACGGCTATGTCCGTATGGAAATCTGGCCGGGCGAACAGCCGGAACTCTATCTGACCAAGGACCCGACCACCATCCCGATGTCCTATACCATCAACCGTGAAGAGGTTGATGTCTCGGCGGACGACATCACCATCGAAGTTGTCGATCCGAGCATTGCAGACGTCGTGTTGGATGATGAGAATAACCTGGTCATCAACGGTAAAAACGGCGGCGAAACCACCGTTACCATCACTGTCAATGCACTTGGTGAGACCGCATCGGTCACTCTGCCGATCAAGGTCAGCAACACCAAGTACCACTATAACTTCTATCGTGCATTCTACGGCCCGTGGTCCAACTCAGCTTATTTGCCGGACCACTTCACCGATTTCGGCATGGAAATGAAGGAATATCCTCCCGGAACCATTACCCATCCGTATTGGGGCGAAACCGAAAGTGCTCCGTGGAAGTTCGGCGGAAAGTCCACCCTCTTCACCCCGAGCGTTACCAGCTCCTTCTCCACCCTCGCTTGGTGGTGCTCCGGTTCCCCGGGCGACTGGTGTAACATGATCATTCGTGTTGGTGAAGCAGGCTCTTACAGTTTAGTCATTCAGACCGCTACCATGGCGGCAGGCGCTTGCTTCCGTATGTATGTTTCCCCGGTTGATACTCCGGTTGAAAACCAGAGAGACGAAGAGTACTACGTCGGCGATGTCGAATGTGCAGGCGCAGGTACTGCAGGCGGTATCTTCCGTACCTGTAACAACGTCACACTTGATGCGGGCGACTACAATGTGGTCTTCGAATTCAAGAAGGGCGCAATCGTCGGTAACGGCGGTTTCATGGGCGGTATCTTCCTCAACCAGCTTGAAGAAGACCAGTTCACCATGTTCGCTTATGATCCGGCTCCCATCATGGAGACCGCAGACGGCGAAATCCCGCTCACCGCTCGTTTCAACGGCGCTGAAATTGACTTCTCCGAAGTCACCGATATTGCTGTCACCTCCGCAGATCCCCGCATCGCAACCGCAGAAGTGGTTCACGAAGGTGCAGAGGCAAAACTCGTTGTTCACGGTGTTACTTCGGGTAAAACCACCCTCACCGCAACCGCAAAGAGAAACGGCCTCGATGCGAAGTATGTCTTCAATATCGACATTGCACAGAAGAAGCGCATCTACTCGGTCGAACTGAGCGCAGACTCTTATGAGCTCGCTCCGGGCAGCACCGTCCCGACCACCCTCACCGGTGTGTACTACGACGGCACCCCGATCGACTTCTCCGCTGTTGATATCTACTACGAAACCAAGGCAGGCAAAACCATCTCGGTTGACCGTGACGGTAACCTGACCGCAATTGAAAAGGGCGACGCTCAGATCAACGTCTGGGTCAAGCAGATTTTAGACGGCGTCGAAACTGTTTGCACCAACGGCAAGCTCTTTACCGTTGGCAGTTACAGTGAAGTCGGCGAGATTGATATCGTGATGCCGGCAGAACTCAAGACCGGTGCTCGTACCACTCTCTCCACCAACGTCTCTCTGAAGTCCGGCCTCAAGGTCGACCCGAGCTTGTACACTGTCACCTTCTCCATCGCAGCAACTGATCCTGCAAACTGCGCTCGTCTGAGCAAAGAAACCTTGCAGGGCCGTGCAGTCGGTGTTGCAACCATCAAGGCAGTCGTACACTTCAACGACCAGGACTATGAAGTCACCGAAGACATTGCAATCGTCAAGGCACTCTCAAACGAAGTTGAAGTTCTGCCGGATGATATCAAACTGAACATCGATAAGACCGAACTTTGCTTGAATGAGTTTACTTCGGTTGAACTCGGCGTACATTACAACGACGGTAACTACTACGAATACGATCCGAACACCATGACATTTACTTATGATGAAGAAATCTTAAGTTATGCAGACGGCGTATTCACTGCAATCGGCGCAGGCACTACCGAAGTTATCTTGGAAGTTGGCGAAAAGCGCAAAGTGGTTCCGGTCACCGTCAACGACGAGACCATCGGTTCAGCAACCGTTAAACTCGACGGCGTCCTCTTCGAAGGCAAGACCGCAAAAATCGATGTGGAAGCATTCACCACCAGCGGCAAGCCGATTTCTTACGAATGTATTACCATCGCTTATGCCGATGCAGGCGATGGCATCGCATCCGTCGATTCGGAAGGCAACGTCACCGCAAATGAAGTTGGCAATACCAACATCACCGTCACCGTTTCCCTCGGCGACAACTCAGCACAGGCAATCCTGCCGGTCGAAGTTTTGGAAAACTATGTTGACTCCATCCGCCTCACCGCAGACTCCACTGTCATGAAGCCGGATGATGAGGGAATTCAGCTCCAGGTCAGCATTGTGAGTGCATCCGGTGACATTACCCCGGTAGAAGTTACCAACCTCACCTTTGAAAGCCTCAACACCGACATCATCGATGTCGATGCAAACGGTTTTGTTACCCCGAAGGGTGTCAACGGCAAGGGTACTGTCCGTGCATCTTTCAGTGTGGCAGACATTGAAAAGGTAGCAGAACTTGAGATTACCGTAAAATCCGGTAAGACCGAGTCCACCTACTTTACCGCAGAGCGTCGTGCTGCAATTCAAGAAAATGCTGCAAACTATGACTGGGCAAAATCTTCCTACAACACCGTTGACGCATCCGCTAAGAAGTGGGTTGGCCGTGAAGACGAACTCCTCGAGTTCATGCTCACCCAAGAAGTGCCGCGTGGCATTTGGGCAACCTACCGCTATGACCCGGAAAACGAATACTGTAAGTATTGCGGCAAGAACGTTGTTCAGATCAACGGTACCGCATATTGCTGGCTGTTCGATAACGAAAACTATCCGTTCAAGATCCAGTGTACCGAATGTAAGCGCCGCTTCCCGACCAATGACTTTAAGGCGTTCTATGACACCGGTATTGACGAAAACGGTAACTGGAGTTACGAACTTGCAAAGCAGAATGGCTCGCATCTCCTCACCAACGACCTCTTGCCGGAAATGGATGAGCATATCGATCCGAATACCGGCGAAGTTGTCAACCTTGGCGTCCATAACTGGGGCGTTGACGACGGTCATGGTTATAAGACCGGCCGTAAGTTCACCACCTCCTATGGTGTTTGGGACGAAACCTACACCTATATTGCATATTGGAACCATTGGGCAAACTACTACTCCACCGGTACTACCTATCAGGCATTGAGTAACCTCTGCTATGGTTACGTCTATACCGGTAAGAAGGAATATGGTCGTACTCTGGCAATCCTGATTGACCGTATGGCAGACCTCTATCCGGATATGGATAGCGGTACTTATGAACCGTACTACTTCAACAACGGTTGGTACGGCGGCCGTATCACCGGCGGTATCTGGGAGACCGGTGTTGCAGGTAACCTTGCAACCGAATACGACGCAATCTTCGATTTGTACGATGATCCGTACGTATTAAGTTACATCCAGAACCGCAAGGAAAAACTCGGCATCAAGTATGACAAGAGCTCTCCGGCGGCGATCCGTCAGCACATTGAAGACAACATCCTCCGTGAGATCTTTACCAGCTTGGAAGATAAGCGCATCTACGGTAACGAAGGTATGCATCAGAACTGCGCAGTCAAGGCGGCAGTCGTTTTGGATAGCATGCCGGAAACCAAGTACTGGATCGACTGGGCAACCACCGGCCAGGCAGGCGTTCTCAACACCATGCTTACCACGGTTGACCGTGAAGGTCAGGGCGATGAAAACTCCCCGCAGTACAACGATCTGTGGATCGGTCAGTACTCCACCATGGCATCCTGGCTGGGTGGCTATAAGAACTACCAGGCAGCAAACTTCTTCACCAATCCGAAGTACATTAAGATGATGAAGATGAACCTGCCGCTCACCATGACCCGTAACTATACCTTGCAGGTCGGTGACGCAGGCGGCTTTGCAACCACCACCTTGGCGTTTACTCCGACGGCACTGGGCGAAGCACTCGTCAATGGTTGTAACGATCCTGAAATCGCACAGGTTCTCTACTTCCTCAACGGAAACTCCGCATCCGGTCCGAACGGACGTGGTATGATGGTTTCCACCAAGAAACTCGAAGAGAGAATTCAGGCAATTATCAACGAACACGGTGAGTATGACTTTGATAAGTCCACTCAGATGCCGGCATACGGTCTGGGCGTCCTCCGTGGCGGTACCTACCGTGAAGATGGCAAGAACATCCACAACACCCAGCGTGCAGTCACCCTGTGGTACGGTGCAACCACCGGTCACGGCGGCGCAGAAACCCTGTCGCTCACCATGGCGGCTTACGGTCTCAACATCATGCCGACCCTCGGTTACCCGACCAACACCACCGGTGTCGGCCGTACCGTCAACTGGGAACGTGGTACCATCTCGAAGAATACCGTACAGGTCAACGGTGTCCGTCAGAAGATTTCCGACGTTCGTACCGTCGACAGAATCGGTGACCCGATCCACTTCGACGATTCCGGACGTGTCCAGTTGGTCGACGGCAGAAACCTCTGGGTTTACAGAGATGAAGGCGTCGAAGAATACCGCAGAACCGCAGTCGTGGTCGAAGTCAACGAAGCAGATGCATACACGCTCGACTTCTTCCGCATCAAGGGCGGTAACGAACACGTCTACTCCTTCCACGGCAACAGTAACGAGATTTACGACTACGATAAGGAAGCTCTCAACCCGATCCGTCAGACCATGGGTACTTATGCGGGTCCGGATGTCCCGTATGGCCCGGGTGAACTGCTCTCCGGTTACGATGGATTCTACAATGTTGATCGTACCACCTATCCGAAGGGCAAGAGCTTCTGGGTTGACTTCAAGATCAACGATTTCCGTGGTGTCTTGAAGGGTCAGAACCGTGATCTCCACCTCCGCATGACTCAGGTCAACGACTTTGAACTCTCCGATGTTTCCATGGCAAGCGGTTGTCCGCCTGTCCCGAACAACAACCCGACCGAGATCAAGTACGTCCTGGCAAAACGCGAAGGTAAGAATCTCGATACTCTGTTCACCACTGTCATTGAACCGTATGACAAGCAGCGTTTCATCGAAAAGATTGAGCCGGCTACCATCGAGAGAACCGGTGGTCAGGGTGGCGACGATCAGGCAAAGGCTGTTAAGGTTACCTTGAAGAACGGCCGTGTGGACTACATCGTCTACGCAGCAAACAACAAGGCACGTTATCGCATCGACGATAAGTTCAACTTCATCGGCTTTGTCGGCGTGATCTCCTACAACGAAGACGGCGAAATCATCTATCGTTACATGCACGACTCCACCATGTTGGAAGGCATTTACGGTAACCCGCAGATCACCGGTAAGGTTGTTGACTTCACCAAGGATTTGGCATTTGATAACTACATCAAGGTCAAACTGGATAAGAACATCGATCTGAAGGAACTGGTTGGTAAGACCATCTTCATTCAGAACGGCGGCGGCAACCACACCGGCAAGCGCAATGGTGACTTCTGGATCCATGGCGCAACCGCAAACTCGGATGGCACCGTTACCCTTGATATTGGTGACATCACTCTGATCACAGCGTCCAGCGCCGGTAAGTATACCTACGGCATTGACGCAGGTCAGACCTTCTACATTCCGCTCACCACAACCGATGAATCTCGTCCGGTTGTCGAGCCGGTTGCAGATCAGGTCGTAACCGTTGGTGATACCTTGGAAGTTCCGATCATCGCAACCAGCCCGGTCGGCAAGGATCTCACCTACACCATCACCAAGAACATCGTCGGCGCAAGCATGCAGGACAATGTATTCTGCTTCAGCCCGCAGGCAAGCCAGGAGAAGATCGCAGTTGAAATCGATGTCTCCGACGGAACTCACACCACAACTGTTGTCTTCGGTGTCGAAATCTTCGGTACCACCAACGCCGGTGGCGGCGGTGGCGGAGGCGGCGGTGGCGGCGGCTCCGACGAGCCGGAAGTCACCTGGGCAGATCAGGGCAATAACATCTACCTCGGCAGCGACGGTAGCCTGATTGCAGCAGGTCCGGATAAGACCCCGGGCACCGCAGACGACATCGCAGAGGTTAAGAAGGCAGAAAACGGCGAATATGTCTACGTCAACAAAGACGGTGAAACCGTCGGCGCAGGCGAAGACGGACTCCTCGGCACCGCAGACGATGCAGTGGTTGATGCAGTCATTTCGACCGAAAAGTTCATTGACCTTGGAAACCACGTATGGGCAAAGGATGCAATCTATCGCTTGGTAGATGCAGGCATCATCAAGGGTGTTGCAGAAGATAAGTATGCACCGGCAAATCAGATCACCAGAGCAGACTTTGCAATCCTCTTAGTCCGTGCATGGGATCTGAGTGCGGAAGAGAAGGGCAGCTTCGATGACGTAGCAGCAAGCGACTACTTCGCAAACGAAGTGGGTATCGCAGCAGCACTGGGCATCGTAAAGGGAATTGGCGAAGGCAAGTTCGCACCACGT
>JAFQME010000017.1 GCA_017421025.1 Oscillospiraceae bacterium | reverse complement strand
ATCAACCATTTCCTTTGCGGATGTGTCAATTTCTTCAAGATATGCAAGCCAAGTCCCGCCCAGCATTTTCATTGAGTAAAAACAAGATCTGTTCTCTTTGATAAATTTTGCGTGCATCCTGCCGTATTTACCAATGTTATACACCTTATCATCGGGAACAGTTAGGTTGGGAATGTAGTAATCGCCGTTTCTTACGTACTCAATTCCGTTTTCAGTAAATCTTTCCTTCATTTGAAGTACCTCCTTTAATTTGGTATCTTCATTTTATCAAAAGGAGTTTGATTTGACGAATGTACGGATAAAAAAGCATAAGAAAAAGAGATAAAACCTTTTACAGTTCTATCTCTTACTTCTTGACCTTGCAATGCTCGTTATACTATTTTCGGTAACTGTCCTTAACAGTACACGGCATTTCCTGTCGTTTTTTCTTTGGAGCGAGGCTTTCGGAGAAAGCCTGCCGCCTGTGGGCGTACCTTTTTGGGGAAGTGATGTTATGACACGAGCACAAGCAATTGAATACTGTCTGTCCCTTCCCGGGGTGTATGAGGACTATCCGTTTGATGCGGAATGGACCGCTATGCGCCATAGTATGAGCAAGAAATGCTTTGCGTTTCTCTTTGAACGTGAGGGCAGACTGTTTGCCAACTTGAAATGTGAGCCGATGCGTGCTGAGTTTTTGCGTGAGATGTACCGGGGAATCACCCCTGCCTATCATATGAACAAAGTGCATTGGAATTCGGTCTATCTCGATTCGGATGTCCTGGACGATGTGGTCAAGACCCTGCTTCGTGATAGTTACAACCTGACAAGCAAGAAAAAACGCTGACATCTGTCAGCGTTTTTTATGTTTAGAATATCAGGAAATAGGCGAGTACCAGAATTCCGAGGACAATGCGGTACCAGCCAAAGACCTTGAAATCGTGCTTTTTGATGTATCCCATGAGGAATTTAATCACCAAAACCGAAACCGCAAATGCAACGATCAGCCCCACTGCCAGAATTGCGGCTTCTGCTGCGGTGAAGGAGAGCCCGAATTTCAAAATTTTGAGCAGGCTTGCACCAAACATCACCGGCACTGCAAGGAAGAATGTGAACTCTGCCGCTAAGGTACGGGAAAGCCCCAACATTAAGCCGCCTACAATCGTGGCGCCCGAGCGGGAAGTGCCCGGGAAAATTGCGGCAATGAGCTGGAACAAACCAATGAGAAGTGCGTTTTTGTAAGAAAGTTCGGAAAGTTCATTGATTTTTGCTTCTTTTCCTTTGTTTTTGGTTTCGATGATGAGATAGAGAATTCCGAAAATAATGAGCGCAAGCGAGACGGTGATGTAGTTATAGAAATACTGGTCGATCAAATCGTCAAACAGAAGCCCGACCACTGCGGCGGGAATACAGGCAACCAGGATTTTTGCCCACATGGAAATGGCGCCGTCTTTTACTTTCAGTTTCTTTTCTTTCACGGTAAAGGGGAAGAGTTTTCCCCAATAGAGCAGGACGACCGCCAAAATCGCACCCAACTGGATGACCACCAAAAACAGATCCCAAAACTCTTTTCTGACATCCATTTGAATGAATTCGTTCAGCAGGATCATGTGCCCCGTACTGCTGATGGGGAGCCATTCCGTGATGCCTTCCACGATGCCAAACAGCGCAGAAAAAAACAAATTAAGCAGATTCATATTGTATCCTCCTTATCACATCAAATATTATAAAGGTCGCTGCCGATGGTGTCAAGCAAGGGATCGTCCTTGTTTTTCTGCGTTTCGCCGACGCCGACGCACACGGTTGATATGACGCTCGAAATTCCCGCTTGTGAGAAGTTCTGCCAAAACATATTGCTCAAATGTGGGTACGGTACAGGAGTAAAAGCCCATCCGTTCGGAAAACGGTTTTACCAAATCGCACGGAAGTACCATATATCCCACACGCATGGAGGGGGCAACAGTTTTTGTGAAGGTGTTGAAATAAATCACGCTGCGGGTGGGCTCCAACGAAAATATGGTGTCCTCGTGCTTGGTAGAGACGGTGAATTCTGAATCGAAATCGTCTTCAATGATAATGCCATCCCGTGTCCGTGCCCACTCAATATACTCTCGGCGCTTGGATGCTGAGGCTGTTACACCGGATGGAAAACTGCGAAACGGTGTCACATGCAGAATCTCCGCTTGTGTGCGTCGTAATTCGCTTGTTAAGATTCCGTCATTTCCCAACTTCAACAGGTCGATGGAAGCGCCGTTTGCACGGTATACAGAGCGTATCTGCTCATAGGACGGGTCTTCGATTGCATAGTGTTTTTCTCGCCCGAAAAACTGCACAATGAGACCGTAAAGATACTCCGCCCCCGACCCGATGATGATTTGTTCCGCATCCACCAAAATCCCTTTGCTGCGCAAAAGATAGGTTTTGATCGCTTGGCGCAACTCCAAGATTCCGGAATTTGGAGCTTTGATGAGAAGTTTTTCCCCGTATTTGGAAATTACGTTTCGCATGGTTTTTGCAAACACCGAGAGTGGGAATTCCTCGTCATCAACGGCGTGTGGCCAAACGGGAAGTTCGACTGCGGATTCGGCAGTTGGGAGAAACTCGTCTTTGCGGTAGGTTACAAAATATCCGCTCCGCTCTTTCGATTCAATATAGCCCTCATCACATAAAATTTCGTATGCGTGCTGTACTGTGATGACACTTACTCCGGTTTCGTCTGCCAAAAGCCGTTTGGATGGAAGCTTTTCACCAAACTTGTATACGGAATCCGTGATGTCTTTGCGCAATTGTCGGTAGAGCTGCAAATATGCGGTTGTTTTGGATTGTTTCTCAATTACATACTTCATCTGGTTATACAAAAAACTCCTTAATTGGTAATTGTGATATAGCCAATTTAGATTGTATAATAATCAAAAAGGTTTGTAAAGAGGGGTTTTTATGCAATCCAAAACAAAAAAACTGGTACTTGCGGCAATGCTTGCGGCACTGACTTGCGTTGCGACCATCGTCATCAAAATCCCCTATCCGCAGGGATATCTGAATTTGGGGGATGCGGTGGTGCTTCTTGCCGGCTGGCTGCTTTCTCCGCTGTACGGATTCTTGGCGGCAGGTATTGGCAGTGCGCTTGCGGATTTACTTTCCGGCTATGTGGTTTATGCTCCTGTCACGTTTGTCATCAAAGGTGCGATGGCGCTTCTCTTGGCGGCAGTTGCGCAAAAACAAAACAAAGCATTTGTCCCCATCCTGTTCGGTTTTTTTGCAGAGCTTCTCATGGTGGCAGGCTACCTGCTCTTTGAAGGAGTGCTCTACGGGTTTGCCGCTGCGATTGCAAATGTTCCGTTCAATGCGATTCAAGGTGCGGCAGGGCTTGTTTTGGGCGGAATCCTGATTCGTGTTTTCTCCAAATATCAGATTGTATCGTAATCTCAATCTCCCTTGGTAAAACAAGGGAGATTTTTTGATATAAGTGTGGAAAATTGCAAAAGAATCGGTTATAATAGAATGTAAGAAAGTATCACAATCAATCCGGTGAGGTTTTTATGATTTATTTGGACAATGCGGCGACCACTCGAGTCTCCGAAATTGCAGCGCAAGCCGCACTCTCTGTCATGCGTGAATGCTTTGGCAACCCGTCCTCTCTGCATGGGCTGGGGCTTAAAGCAGAAGAAATGTTAGACGCCGCCCGTCGGCAAATTGCGAAACGGATCGGCGCAGAAGCGCAGGAGATCACCTTCACATCCGGCGGAAGCGAGGGAAATAACCTCGCAATCCTCGGTGGGGCACGTGCCCGCAGGCGCAAAGGCAAACACATTATCACCACCGCAATTGAGCATGCATCTGTTTTAGAATGTATGCGTCGTTTGGAAGAAGACGGTTTTGAGGTAACCCGTTTGCTTCCGAATGCAGATGGGATTATCACTGCTGAGCAGGTGGTGGAAGCTCTGCGTGAGGATACCGTTTTGGTCTCGGTCATGGCAGTGAATAACGAAATCGGCTCGGTCCTCCCGATCGAGCAGATCGCACGGGCGGTGCATCGGAAATCACCGCAGGTTTTGGTACATACCGATGCAGTGCAGGCGTTTTGTAAAATACCGTTGGCGGTAAAAAAACTCGATGTGGATTTGCTCACAATGAGCGGTCATAAGATTCATGCCCCCAAAGGCGTGGGAGCGCTCTTTGTGAAAAAAGGGGTTCGGATCGCACCGCATCTTTTGGGTGGGGGACAGGAGAAAGGTCTCCGCTCAGGCACCGAGAATGTCCCTGGCATTTGTGCGTTTGGTGCCGCAAGTGAACAGATGATAGATTGCGGGAAACTCAAAGCCTATCTGACTGAAAAGTTGGAAGCGCTTTCGTGTGTAAAACTCTTGGCGCACACTGCAGCGCCGCATATTCTCTCGGTTGCCGTTTTGGGATTCCCGAGTGAAGTGGCAATGCGGATTTTGGAAGAAGAGGAGATTTATGTTTCCTCGGGCTCTGCCTGCAGCCGTGGGCATCGCAGTTATGTGCTGGAGGCAATCGGAGTTCCAAGTGAACTCATCGACAGCGCCATCCGCATCAGCTTGTCAAGCGATATTACAAAAGAAGAGATTGACCGGGTGTGCGATGTTATCAGCACACGCTTCGGAAGAAAATAGGGGATTGCTATGCGAGAAATTTTACTCTTAAAGCTCGGTGAGATCGTGCTCAAAGGTCTCAACCGAGGTATGTTTGAACAGCGTTTGGTAAAGAATTTGTATTGGCGTTTGCGTGAGGTGGGCGAGTTTGAAATTTACTGCCTGCAGTCCACCATCTATGTCGAGCCTAAATCGGAAGATGTGGATATGGATGCAGCGGTTGATGCGGTCAGCCGTGTATTCGGTATCGTGAGCATCTGCCGTGCGGCAGAGTGCGAAAAGGACATGGATATCATCCTCCAAACCGCAAAAGAGTTTTTATACGACCGGCTGGAGGCGGCAAGCACCTTCAAAGTGGATGCAAAACGTGCGGACAAAAAATTCCCGCTTAAGTCTCCGCAAATCATGATCGAAATCGGGTCTGCTTTGCATGATGCGCATCCGCATCTCAAAGTGGATGTGGAAAAACCCGAATTGCGTGTAAAAATCGAGGTGCGTGACCATAAGGCGTACGTCCATGCAAACCCCATCCCGGGTGCGGGCGGCATGCCGGTCGGCATCAACGGAAAAGCCGCACTCTTACTCTCGGGCGGAATTGACAGCCCGGTTGCCGGGTATATGATTGCAAAACGTGGCGTATCCTTACATGGGATCCACTTTTTCTCCTATCCGTATACCTCTGAACGTGCCAAGAAAAAAGTGCTGGAGCTTGCGGAAAAACTCACCAAATACAACGGCAGACTGCGTGTTTCCATGGTCCCGTTCACCCAGATTCAGGAAGCCATCCGAGACCATTGCCGTGAGGATATGTTCACCCTGATTATGCGCCGTTTCATGATGCGCATTTCTGAGCGTGTTGCAAGAATGAATGATTGCCGTGCGCTCATCACAGGGGAAAGCCTGGGTCAGGTCGCAAGTCAGACCATGGAGGCGATGGGGGTCACCGGTGCGGTCTGCACCCTGCCTGTTCTTCGTCCTGTGGTGGGAATGGACAAAGAGGAAATCGTGGTCATCGCACGCAAAATCGATACCTTTGAGACCTCCATTCAGCCGTATGAAGATTGCTGTACCGTCTTTACCCCCAAGCATCCGAAAACCAAGCCCCGTCTTTACGACGTGGAAGCCGAGGAGAAAAAACTCCCGGTGGATGAACTTGTTGAGGAAGCGATTGCTGCAATCGAAGTGATTACATTGGATTAAGGGATGAGAAAATTTGAGTTACTGCGCTGAAATTATTGCGGTTGGGACCGAGATTCTGCTCGGAGATATTGTCAATACCGACGCACAAACCGTCGCCCGTGCTTTGGGCGAGCTTGGCATCAATGTCTATTACAACACGGTGGTTGGGGATAATCCCGAGCGCCTGCGTGCCGCAGTCGAGATTGCAAAATCCCGTGCGGATATCATCATCACAACCGGAGGCCTCGGCCCCACGTTTGACGACCTCACCAAGCAGACCTTGGCGGAGTGCTTCGGGAAAAAACTCGTATTAAACGAAACAGAACTCGAGAAAATCCGTGGTTTCTTTGCCAAAATCGGCAGAGAAATGACCAAGAACAATGAACAACAGGCATACCTGCCCGAGGATTGTGTCGTGCTGGAAAACGATTGGGGCACTGCGCCGGGCTGTGCGTTTTTTGCGGAAAACACCCATGTGCTTATGCTCCCGGGTCCGCCCCGTGAGTGTAAACCTATGGTACAGTACCGTGTGATTCCATACCTCAAACAACTCTCGGACGCAAGTCTTGTTTCCCATGAACTTAAGATTTTCGGCATGGGCGAATCCAGTGTGGAAGATAAAGTCCGTCACATTGCAGAGCATATGACAAACCCCACCCTTGCGCCCTATGCCAAGGAGGGGGAGACTCTGCTCCGTGTCACGGGACGTGCGGAAAACGAGGAAGCTGCCGATGCGTTGACCCGCCCGGTCATCGACCAGGTGTATGAGATTTTGGGCGAGTATATCTACGGAATGGATGTCCCGTCGCTTGCAGACGTGGTGTTCCGACTCCTCAAAGAACAGGGCTTGACGCTCGCAACCGCAGAATCTTGCACAGGTGGGCTGCTTTCCAAAATGATTACCGACCTGCCCGGTGTTTCCGAAGTGTTCCTCGGCGGGGTCTGTGCCTATCAAAACGAAATCAAAGAACAGTTGCTCGGTGTTCCGCATGAGATTTTGGAAACAAAAGGTGCGGTCAGCGAGGAGTGTGCAGCAGCACTTGCGGAAGGTGCGAGAAAAACCTTGGGTGCGGACATCGGTGTTGGTATCACCGGAATTGCAGGTCCCGGCGGCGGGACGGAAGAAAAACCGGTTGGCACCGTGTATGTCGCTGTGGCAAATGAAAAAGAAACCCGTGTGGTCAAATCCCGTGGTCATCGTGACCGTGGCACCATTCGCAATATGGCGGCACTCACCGCATTGGATCAGATTCGGAGATTGGTAGCAAAATAAGGAGTAGACGATATGAAAGAGACAGCCATTCATCAGGAAACGGTTTTTTCGGGAAGAGTGTTGCACGTGCGTGTGGACAAAGTCGAGTTGGAAAACGGACGTCAAAGCACCCGTGAGATTTGTCTGCATCCGGGCGGCGTGGGGGTACTCCCCTTGACCGAGGACGGACAGGTGGTACTGGTCCAGCAATTCCGTTATGCATATGGGGTGGACCTTTGGGAAATCCCGGCGGGAAAGTTGGAGCCGGGTGAAGACCCTGCGAATTGCGGCGCACGGGAACTCAAAGAAGAAACCGGCTATACAGCGGAGGAACTCATTCCGCTCGGTTGTATCTACCCGTCTCCCGGCTATGTAGATGAACGGCTTTATATTTACCTTGCAAAAGGGCTTTCGGAAGGGGATGCCACCCCGGATGAAGGCGAGTTTGTGAACGTGAAAAAAATCCCGTTTGAAGATCTCCTTGCGCAGGTGATGCGTGATGAGATTCATGACGCAAAAACTGTGACTGCGGTGCTGAAAACCGCACGACTCTTAGAGGAGGGACAGCATGGATAAGAAAATTCTCATTGTAGAGGACGAAATCGCAATTGTTGACATTTTGAAATTCAACTTGGAGCGGGACGGATACCACGTGATCTCCGCATATGACGGAGAAGAGGGCGTTCGCCTTGCGAAAGAGGAGAATCCGGATTTGATCCTCCTGGATGTCATGCTCCCGAAAATGGACGGCTTTGAGGTGTGTAAATATGTGCGAAGCCGTATGAATACTCCAATCATCATGCTCACCGCCCGTGAGGAAGAGGTGGACAAGGTGCTGGGGTTGGAGCTTGGTGCGGACGACTATGTGACCAAGCCGTTTTCCATGCGTGAGTTGCTTGCACGTGTAAAAGCAAATATCCGCCGTCGTGTGTTGGACAATACCGTGGAGACCGACACCGAGGAGGAAGGCGTGCTGCGCTTTGGGGATTTGGTCATCAATACCAACTCCATGGGCGTTACCAAAAACAAAAAACCGGTAGAACTTACTCCTCGTGAATTTGAACTCATCAAGTTTTTGGCAACCCAGCCGAACAAAGTGTTCTCTCGTGAAGAACTCATGGAAAAAGTCTGGAACTTTGAATTTTACGGCGATTTGCGCACGGTAGACGTCACCGTCCGCCGTTTGCGTGAAAAGATTGAAGATAACCCTGCTGAGCCTGTGTATATCCTGACCCGTCGTGGTGCGGGATATCTCTTCCAAAACGCATGAGTGGGCAGGGCGGAAAAACCTGGGGCGGCTTCTTCCGTTCCCTGCAAATGAAGCTGATTTTGGTTTTGATGGTGCTGAATTTGTCGGTCATGGCAATCATTGGTACATTTCTCTTAAACCGTGTTTCCTCGTTCTATTACGATGAATTCACCTCGCAGATGAATGCCGTGTTTACCGATAGCATGTACAGTATGTTGGTGTCGGAAGCAAAAGCAGAAGATGGAGCGACCCGTCTCAAAGACGCAGTGGGCGCTTTTTCTGCATCCCTCGGGATCAACAGCTACCGTAACTATTACATACTGAGTGGGACCACCGGCAGTGTGCTCGCCGGCTCGGATGAGATTGACTCAATTGTGCCGACTCCGGCGGTGCTTGCCGCAATCGAAGGCAGAATCGGGCAGGAAACCCGCCTTTCCAAAGGATACTTGGACCGTGCAGTTCCCATTATGGATGGGGAAACTGTGCGTTATATTGTTTATATCCGAGACACCAAGCAGCAGATGCAGGCACTCAGTGATCAGCTGTTTTCCATCATTCTGCAGTCGCTCCTGGTGGGATTTGTCATTTCCATTTTGCTCAGTCTCCTACTTTCCAAGCAGATCACACAGCCGCTTGAAACCCTGACCAAGAGTGCAAAGCGTCTCTCAAAAGGGGATTTTGAAAGCCGACCGGAAGCCCATTCCAACGACGAAATCGGTGTGTTGACCGATACGTTCAACAACATGGCGGAAACTTTGCAGCAAACGTTGGAAACTGTCAATGGTGAGCGTACAAAACTGGAGACGTTGTTCTTGTACCTCGCAGACGGTGTTACCGCATTTTCCGAGAACGGAGCCTTGATTCACAAGAACCCGGTTGCTGAGGAGCTGCTCGGGATTTCTGCTGAGGATACACCGGACTTTGCAAGCCTTTACGGCGAGGTTGTCTCGTTTGATGAAATAGTCAATCCTGCGTCGGACAAGCGCATGATCGAGTGTGACTATGCGGTTTCCGGACGTAATCTGAAGTTGATGTTTGCTGCATACGGCGAAAATGAGCGTGGGGTTTTGGTGGTCATCCACGACAATACCGAACAGTTCAAGCTGGAAGAAGCCCGCCGTGAGTTTGTCGCAAATGTCTCGCACGAGTTGAGAACTCCGCTCACCAATGTCAAGAGCTATGCGGAAACCATTTTGGAAAATCCGGACACTCCGATCGAAATGCGGGAGCGTTTCTGCAATGTCATTCTCAATGAAACCGACCGTATGACCCGTATCGTTAAGGACCTGCTCACCTTGTCCCGTTTGGATTATAAGAAGATGGATTGGAAAATCTCACGCTTCCCGATTGCCAAGAGTATCGACAATGTGTGCCAGGCAATGAAAATTGAGATTGAAAACCACAAGCATACATTCCATGTGGATTTGGATGAGGAATTGCCGGTTGTTGTGGGTGACCGTGAACGTTTGGAGCAGGTTTTGGTCAATGTTCTGTCCAATGCGGTGAAGTATACACCCGACGGCGGCGAGATCACGTTGCGGGCAGGTAAGGTTGGCGAGATGATGCGCATTTCGGTGACCGACACCGGTCTCGGAATCCCGAAAAAAGATCAGAAACGAGTATTTGAACGCTTCTATCGTGTGGACAAGGCACGCTCCCGTGAACGTGGCGGAACCGGTCTCGGTCTTGCAATCGCAAAAGAAATTGTGGAATATCATGGCGGTGAGATCTTCATTGAAAGCGAACTCGGGAAAGGAACCACCATCACATTCACCTTTGCCTGTGCGCCGAAGGATGAGGGGCAGGTGCTCGCATGAAAACTCGTGAGTCGTTAAAAAATCTGCTCCTTGTTGTACTGCTGCTCGGAATGACCTATCTCGCTGTTATGACCTGGGCTGCGAACAATCCGAAAGGTGATTATTTTGGGCTGTTTTCGTCCGAAGATGAAGAACTTGTCAGCGAGTTGGAATTCCCGGATGTGGATGTATCTCCGCTGAGTGTGAGCATCCGAACTGCGAATGGGCGACACAGTGCGATTTATGACACTGCTGCTGTGGAATTTGCATACGGTCAGACCGGGACAATCTTGCGTCGAGCGGTGCAAAGTGCAAGCAACGGGAAATTGGTGGATGAGCAAGCGTGGCTTTCTGCCATCGGGTCCACCGCAAGTGTGTTATATGACTACCAATGCGATGTGCCGATGTCTGTGTTCTCGTTCTGGTATGGGAATGAGTCGCCGGATGCTTTTTCGGAATACCGTGTGCGGTATCTCTGCCTTTCTGTGGCGGAAAACATGGTTTATTTGCATGGAAAAAGTGCAGACGGGACAAGCTGTTTTTCTTTTGTGACCGACGTCCCGCAAGAAGATCTTTCGGCAGCGGTCTCGGTCTTTCAACCGAATTCTTATCAAATCGGAATCGAGAGCAACCGCACCGGAACACCGGAGCTTTTGATTTCCGAGGAAATACCGCAGGTGCCGGAATTGCGTGTTGTCAACGTTGCGCAAGTGTTTGATGCAAACGGGCTGGACCATCTGCTTCAGGCCTTTGATCTCAACCCCAACACGGTCAGCCGTCACATAGAGCAGGACGGAAGCCGGATGTTTGTTGAGGATACCAGCACGGTGAAAATTACTTCTGCCGGTGTGGTCACATACAGCGACTTGCGTACCGACCTGGAATACAACACAGGGCTTAAAGTGCGAAGCGCAGCGGAAGTCGCAACCCTTTGGGAAAAAGCGGAGGCGGCTCGGGAGTTGGTGGTATCGATTGATGCACTGACAGATTCTTTGGGGAATTTGTATTTGGAAAACATTGTGGAAACGGCGGATGCTGTGGAAATCTTGTTTGGCCGTGAAATTGGTGGCGTCCCCGTTGACTTCCAGAGAGACCGTGCGATTGCAAGGGTCAGAATTCAGGGGAATCGCATCAGTGAAGTGGAATTCGTTTTGCGCCGTTACAGTGCAAGTGCGACAAACAGTATTCTTCTCTCCTCAAAACTTGCGGCAGCAGCCGAAACTTCCGAAGAAGGAAAAGAGCTGTTTTTGAGGTATTTGGATGTCGCACAGGAAACCGTCCGTGCGGCTTGGTATTTGAAATAAAGATGAAAGGAGAAGCCCCGAATGGCATGGTCACGTGTGAAAAACCTGCTCATCGCAATGCTGGTTGCGGTGAATGTGTTTTTGCTTGTCGTGTACGGTTTGATCAGTTGGCGTGAAAACCGTAATCTGGAACAAGTAAACAGAGATCTGCTTTCGGTGGCGGATTCTCTCGGAGTCGATTTGCCCGAACACCTCATTCGGACAGAAGTGCAAACGCTGTATCCCATGCAAGTGTATGCAGACCGTGAGGCGGATCGATTGATTGCCGAGAGCTTGCTTGGTGTGTGTGAAGAGACCGTGCGAGAGGACGGCTCTTTCCTCTATCGCAGTCAAGCGGGTAACTTGTGTTTTTTTGCAGACAATATCATTGAATTGGAACTCGCAATTTCCGAACGTATGACAGACGAGGCCGATGCCCGTCGGTTGGTGAAAAAGATTCTCGGGCAGTTGGGTCAGACGTATGAAAGCGTGGTGGCAGAGGAAACCTCTTCGGGGCAAGATTTTTTATTCACCGTTCCGCTTGCTGTTTCCGGAATGTCGGTGTTTGATTCGGTGTTGACGTTTGAAATCACCCCGGGACTGATCTCGGTCAGTGGCCAGAGGGTCTTACATCGTCCAAAACAGCTGCGTCTGGATGAGGTGCAGGAACTTCCGGGTGTTTTGCTCTGCCTGTTCCGGTACTGGGAAGAGAAGGAGATTCTTCTCCAAACCATCACCGACATTGAGTTGGGATATCTGGCGGAAAATCGTAAGGGTGAGCGACTGAATCTTCTGCCTGTTTGGCATATTGCGGTGGAAAGCGGCGACTGGTATGTCAGTGCGCTGGACGGCAGTATTGTAACTCCGTAATAAAACTTGCCAAAAGGGCTTGGCAGGAGAAAAAGTTTGTGATACAATATTTAGTATATAAGATGAGATTTTAGATCAATGGTTGCACAAACTGTTGATTTTCATAGAAAAAACGGGCTTTCCGTGAATTTGGTGTGAAGAGGGTGCAGTGGTTGACAAAATACGTAATTAACGGAAAACGGGAACTTCGTGGCGAAGTTACCATCAGCGGTGCCAAAAATGCCGCTGTTGCAATTATCCCTGCTGCCATTTTGGTAAACGGTGTTTGCCGAATTGAAAATATTCCGCGTATCAGCGATGTTACAAAAATGCTCGAGATCATGCGTGAACTCGGCGCAAAAATCAAACTCATTGACAGCTCCTGTGTTGAGATTGATTGTACCGATATCAAATCTACCAAAGCGCCCTACGAAATGGCTCGTTCCATTCGTGCGTCGTATTATCTCATTGGTGCGCTTTTGGGTCGGTTTCATAAAGCGCAGGTCTCTCTGCCCGGCGGTTGTTATTTCGGCGTCCGTCCCATCGATCAGCATATCAAGGGTTTTCGTGCAGTGGGCGCAGACGTTGAAGTGCAAAACGGATATGTGGTCGCAGAAGCGCAAAACGGGCTTCGCGGCGCCAATGTCTATTTAGACGTTGTCAGCGTTGGTGCAACCATCAACATCATGCTTGCGGCAGTGCTTGCCGACGGCATGACTGTCATTGAAAATGCGGCAAAAGAACCGCATATCGTTGACCTCGCAAACTTCTTGAATTCCATGGGTGCCAACATCTCCGGTGCAGGCACCGATGTCATTAAAATCCGTGGTGTCAAAGAAATCACCGGCGGAACTTACAGCATCATTCCCGACCAGATCGAAGCGGGGACCTATATGGTTGCAACTGCAGCGGCAGGCGGCGAAGTGCTGATTAAAAATGTCATTCCCAAGCATTTGGAATGTATCAGCGCCAAACTCCTTGAAATGGGCGTTGAGATTACTGATTTTGACGATTCGGTTTTGGTCCGCAGAGTCGGATCACTCACCAAAACAAATGTAAAAACCTTGCCGTATCCGGGCTTCCCGACCGATATGCAGCCGCAGGCAGTTGTTTTGCTCTGCTTCGCAAACGGGACAAGCTTGGTCACTGAAAGCGTTTGGGATAACCGTTATCGCTATGTGGACGAACTCAAGCGTATGGGTGCTAATATTCAGGTGGACGGCAAAGTGGCAGTCATCGAAGGCACCGGCGCTCTGAACGGCGCTCCGATTCGTGCGTGTGATTTGCGTGCAGGTGCAGCGATGGTGGTCGCAGGGCTTGCGGCAGACGGCGTGACTGAAGTGGAAGATGTTTCCCACATTGAACGTGGTTATGAGGATCTTGTGGCAAAACTGCGTGGCATCGGGGCAGATATCACCCGTGTGGAGATGCCGGACGGTGTGGAATTGAGCAAAGCACAGTAAGTTTCGCCTGCTTTGCGGTTTTGAACATGAACCGATCAGACGGGCACACAAGTGTCCGTCTTGTTTTTTGAAAGGTAATTCTTATGTTGCAGTATTGTACCCTGGCAAGTTCTTCTTCGGGAAACAGTGCGTATCTCACCGATGGAGAAACCAAAATCTTGATTGATTTGGGGATCTCCACCCGTGCGGCAGAACGGGAACTGTGTGACCTCGGGGTGGAGCCGGATTCTATCGATGCAATCCTGATTACTCACGAGCATGGAGACCATGTACGAGGGCTTGTCACATGGCAAAAAAAACATCCGCATGTCAGAATTTGCGCACCCAAAGAAATTGGGGAGGCGCTTGCTGTGGAATGTGAAGAAATCCCACAGTGTGAGCCGTTTCTTCTGGGGAGTCTCATCGTGACTGCGTTTTCCACTCCGCACGACACCGAGTTTAGTGTGGGGTATCGGGTTGAAGCAGGCGGACGTGTTGTGGTGAGTATGACCGACCTCGGCTGTGTTGCGGATGGAATCTATCCGTATCTGGATGGGGTAGAGCTTCTGTTGATCGAAGCAAATTACGATCCGGACCGTTTGCGTTATGGGAAATACCCTGAGCCGCTTAAGCGACGTATCGCATCTGACCATGGACACCTGTCCAATCCGGATTGTGCGGAATGTGCGTTGCGTGCCGCATCGTGTGGGGCAAAAACCATCCTGCTCGGGCATTTGAGCCGTGAGAACAACACCCCTCGGCTTGCATACGAAACCGTTCATGCACTGCTCACAAAAAACGGACTCATTCCGGGTGTGGATGTCATGCTTTCGGTTGCACCTCGTGAGGGGCATAGTGACTGGTATACATTGGAGTGACAATATGCTGAAAATCACAGTCCTCTGTGTAGGAAAATTAAAAGAAAAACACTATATTTCTGCGTGTCAGGAATATTTGAAGCGTTTGGGTGCATATGCATCTGTTTTGGTGAGTGAACTCCCGGAACTCCCGATGGGAGACGGGGCATCAAGAGCACAGATTTCAGATGCACTCGAGCGTGAGGCGGAAGGAATCCTCAAGAAAATCCCAAAGGGAGCCTTTGTGATCCCCTTATGTGTGGAGGGTGAGCTGCTCAGTAGCGAGGACCTTGCTGCACGCATTTCCAAACTGCAGGTGCAGGGCGTGTCCAATGTGTGTTTTTTGATCGGCGGCTCCAACGGGCTTTCCGATACAGTCAAACGCCTGGGAGGACTCAAACTCTCCATGTCCCGGATGACCTTTCCGCACCATCTTGCACGAGTGATGCTCTTGGAGCAAATCTACCGTGCCTTTCAGATTCTGCAGGGCGGAAACTATCATAAATAGGAGGTGGTCTGTGTGTTTTGCCCCAACTGTGGCGAAGAGTACCGTGAAGGGTTTACCGTGTGTGCCGATTGCGGTTGCCAATTGACAGACGCACCGCCACCCAAAGCCCCGCCTGAAGCGGAAGTCCCGCTTGCGTATCTTTGCAACGTTGCGGACGGACCGGTGGGCGAAACCGTGCTTGGAATTCTGCGCTCGGCAGAAATTCCGTATCTCAAAAAATACAAAAGCGAAAGTGCGATTGCACGTCTTTATACCGGGAACAGTTCCATGGGTGTGGAAATCTATGTGCGAGAATGTGATTTGGAAGCGGCACGTGAGCTGCTCGGAAAATAATACGGAGGGATCAAGATGAGTTACATGGCAGAGTATCAAAAGTGGTGTCAGTCACCTGTTTTGAACGAGGAAGAAAGAGCCGAACTGCTCTCTATCCAAAACGATGAAAAAGAAATCGAAAGCCGCTTTTTTGCGCCGCTTTCGTTCGGAACTGCAGGGTTGCGTGGTGTGCTCGGCATGGGAGTTAACCGCATGAATGTCTACACCGTGCGTCAGGCAACACAGGGGATTGCGGATATGATTGCACGTCAGGGAAAAGACGCAATGAACCGCGGTGTCGCCATTTGTATGGACTCCCGCATCATGAGTGATGTATTTGCAAAGGAAGCTGCTTGTGTGTTGGCAGGAAACGGAATTCAGGTCTACCTGTTTGAATCTCTGCGCCCCACCCCCGAACTTTCTTTTGCGATTCGTACCATCTCTTGTATTGCGGGAATCAACATCACCGCAAGCCATAACCCGAAAGAATACAACGGATATAAAGTTTATTGGGAAGACGGAGCACAGCTGCCTCCGGTCCATGCGGACGTTGCTGCCGCTGCAATCGCCGAGACCGATATTTTCACCGGCGCCAAGTACATGGACTATGACAAGGCGGTCAAAAAAGAAAAAATCATTCTCATCGGAGAAAAAGTGGACGAAGCATTCCTGGTCCATGTTCAGGGTGAGAGTATCCGCCCCGAGTTGTTTGGACAGGTGGCAGATGACCTTAAAATCGTATATACCCCGTTCCATGGCACCGGTCACAAACTCGTTCCCGAAGTGCTGCACCGTTTGGGACTGAAGCATGTCATCTGCGTGCCGGAACAGATGGTGACCGACGGGAATTTCCCAACCGTGAAAAGCCCCAATCCGGAAAATCCGGAAGGCTTTGCGCTTGCCATTGAGCTTGCAAAGCGTGAGGGGAGCAGTCTTATCATCGGCACCGACCCGGATGCGGACCGTGTAGGCATCGTGGTGCGAAACGGTGCAGGAGAGTACGTTACCATGAGCGGAAACCAGGTAGGGGTTCTGCTGCTCGACTATATCATCCGTGCTCGTCGTGAAGCGGGGACCATGCCGGCAAATCCCGCCGCTCTCAAGACCATTGTCACCACCGAAATGGTGCGTGCGGTCTGCGAGAAAAACTCTGTTGCGCTCTTTGAAACCTTTACCGGCTTTAAGTTCCTTGCTGAGCAAATCAAGGAATTCGAAACAGCGGGAAGCCATCGTTATCTGTTGGCGTATGAAGAGTCCTATGGCTATTTGGTGGGCGATTTCTGCCGAGACAAGGATGCGGTCACGGCGTCCATGTTAATTGCGGAAATGTCGGCGTACTACCATACCAAGGGCATGACCCTTTACGAAGCAATGAATGCGCTTTATGAAGAATACGGCTATTATGGCGAGCATACCGAAAACCTGGTCATGCCGGGTGTGGACGGACTCAAAGATATGCAAACCTTAATGGCACGATTCCGGGAAACCCCGCCCAGCGAAATCGCCGGAAATGCGGTGGTACGCATTCGGGATTATCTGACAGGCGAAGCCAAAAAAACAGAGAATTCGTCAATTGAAAAGTTAGGAATGTCAGGGTCCAATGTGCTATACTTTGAACTGGCTGACGGAACAAGTTTCATCATCCGTCCGTCCGGCACAGAGCCGAAAATCAAGGTCTATATTTTGCTCAAAGCAAATTCCCGTGAAGAAATAGCTCCACGTCTGGATGCCTATGTTTCTGCGGCACGGGAGTTGTGTAAGATCTAAAGGGGGACGCACAAATGAAACGTGCATATGTGAATGGATTGGTAATTACGCCAAACCGCAGTTTTCTCGGTGGCGTGATCGTGGAAAACGATCGCATTGCGAATGTGTTTGAAGGCGCCTTGCAGGAATCGGTTGAGGAAGTCACCGATGTGTGCGGCGCATACATCGCACCCGGTTTTATCGATCTCCATGTCCACGGCGCAGGAGGATATGAATTCTCTGACGACAGGATTGAGGCATATGAAACCGCAGCAAAACTTCATCTGCGTCATGGTACTACTGCGTTGATGCCCACCCTCTCAAGCGTTTCGCTCGATACCATGTATAAAGCCATGGAAACCTATCGGAAAGCAAAAGATCTGGATGGAATGCCCATCTTCCTCGGTGCGCATATGGAAGGCCCGTATTTCGCACTTGAGCAGGCAGGTGCGCAGGACCCCGAAGTCATCCGTGACCCGGACCCGAAAGAATACCTGCCGTTTTTGGATGAATTTGATGGCCTTGTCGGTCGTTGGTCCAATGCGGTTGAGCTTCCCAATGCACTGGAAATGGGCTTGGAACTTCGCCGCCGTGGCATTGTGGCAGCGGTTGGTCACTCGGATGCTACATATGAACAAATCCTGCCCGCATTGGATTACGGCTACAATCTCATGACCCACTTCTATTCGGGTATGGCAGGCGTGCGCAGAATCAATGCATACCGCCATGCGGGTGCGGTGGAATCCGGATACCTGCTGGATGATTTCGATGTCGAAATCATTGCAGACGGTCATCATCTCCCCGCAAGCCTCTTGAAATTGATTTACAAGAGCAAGGGCAGCAGCCGTATTTGCCTGATTACCGATGCAATCGCAGGTGCAGGGCTTCCGGAAGGCACAGAGCTTTCGATGGGCAGTGTGCCGTATATCATTGAGGACGGCGTAGCAAAACTGTTGGATCGCTCTGCGTTTGCCGGCAGTGTCACCACCGCAAATAATCTCGTGAGAACCATGGTCGAACTTGCTGATGTTCCGCTTTGCGAGGCGGTCAAGATGGCAACCCTCACCCCTGCCCGTGTCGCAGGCGTGGATGCTGAAATGGGAAGCCTGGTCCCCGGAAAACTCGCCAACATCGTGGTCTTTGATGCGGACTATCAGGTGCAGAATGTCGTGCTGAAAGGCGAGGAAGTTGCACTTTAAGACAAAAAGGTTGCAAAACCCGGCAGGTTTTGCTATAATACAGTATTGTGATTTTCGAATGTGAAAGGATATGAAATGATGAACATTTTGGTTATCAATGCAGGCAGTTCTTCTTTGAAGTACCAGCTCATGAATCCGGATAATGGCGATGTCCTGGCAAAGGGTCTTTGCGAGCGCATCGGGATCGACGGAAAGTTTACCTATAAGGTTGGCGGCAATACCATCATCGACGCTGTGGATGTGGCAATGCCCACCCACGCAGAAGCAATCAATGCAGTGCTGGAAGCACTGGTCAGCCCGGACCACGGCGTTGTCAAGAGCATGGACGAAATCGACGCAGTCGGTCACCGTGTGCTCCACGGCGGTAAGGAATTCACCAAGTCCTGCGTGGTTGATGACGCTTGTATCGCAGCAATCGAGAAGTGCATCCCGCTTGGCCCGCTTCACAATCCGGCAAACCTGACCGGTATCCGTGCTTGCCAGGCAGCAATGCCGAACAAACCCCAGGTCGCAGTGTTCGACACCGCATTCCATATGACCATGCCGGCAAAGGCATATATCTATGCAATCCCGTATGAATATTATGAAAAGGACGATGTCCGTCGCTATGGATTCCACGGCACCTCTCATCGCTATGTCTCCGCTCGTACTTTGGAGATCATGGGTCGTGACAAGAACCCGGAAGGCACCAAGATCATCTGCTGTCATTTGGGCAACGGCTCCTCTCTCTCCGCTTGCATCGACGGCAAGTGTGCAGACACCTCCATGGGCCTCGGCCCGCTCGCAGGTTTCCCCATGGGTACCCGTGCAGGCGATATGGACGCAACCATCATGGAATATCTGATGGACCGTTATGGTTACGACATCAAGGAAATGATGAACATCCTCAATAAGAAGTCCGGTGTGCTGGGCATCTCCGGCGTCTCTTCCGACTTCCGTGATCTTTCCGCAGCAGCAGAAAAGGGCAACGAACGTGCACAACTCGCTCTCGATAAGTTCACCTACGAAGTCCGTAAGTTCATCGGTGCATACGCAGCTGCAATGGGCGGCGTGGATGCAATCGTATTCACCGCAGGTGTCGGTGAAAACTCTGCTGAAGTCCGTGCTGATATCGTAGCAGGTCTTGAGTACATGGGTGTCAAGCTCGACGCTGCAAAGAACAAGACCCGTGGCGTGGAAGCAGAAAACTCCGCAGATGATTCCCGTGTTAAGGTCTACGTGGTTCCGACCAACGAAGAACTCATGATCGCAAAGGACACCGCAGAACTCTGCAAGTAAGATTGAAAAGATTTTGTGCATAAAAAGCAAAGGCAACCGAAAATCGGTTGCCTTTGCTTTTTTAATAATACACTACCTTGGCAGGACAATCTCGGAAAGCATCGAACCAAAAGCAGTTTTCAGGCTTTGCTTTTACTTTTACTTGATGTAAATTTATACATTTTTCAAATGCGCCAACACCAACAGTCAGTTTCTGGGTAGGACCGATATTGACAGCGGTAAGTGATTCGCAGTAAACAAATGCACTGCTGCGGATAGATTGAACACCGTTTACGAAGTCTACACTTTTTAAGTTTTTGCATCGTCTGAAAGCAGGAAATGGTACTTCTTTTATATGTCCGAGCAGTTTGATCGTTTCCAAAGTAGTATTGTTCTCAAATGCACTGCTAGGAATTTTTGTGATCCCTGTGCCGAGTGTGAGGTGCTTTATCCCGTCAAAGGTGCTGGCGTTAAACTTGGTAACTGAATCAGGAACAACTAAAGTTTCTATTCCGGATCCGGAAAAGGCTTGAGATCCAATGTTGGTTAAAGACTTTGGCAAAGTAATCGTCTTTAACTGTGTACAGTTTTGGAATGTGCATTCGCCTAAAGCCAGCAAAGTCTCCGGAAGTACAATGCTTGCTAGCGATTTGCAATTATAAAATGCACTTTCACCAATACCGGTTATATTCGTTCCCAATTGAATGTTTGACAAACTTCCGCAGTTGGAAAATGCGTTTTTTTCAATGCCCTTTACACTGTCCGGCAGAACAAGTTCTTTTAGCATTTTGCAATCTTCAAACATGCTTTCTGTTATGTAGTCCAGCGTACCGCTGATGGTAACTGTGGTAAGATTGCTACATCCTAAGAAACAGCCGGGACCGACAGTTTGTAAGTTTCCGAGTATCTCGACGTCCTTCAACTTGGTGCATCCTGAAAATGCTTGGTTGCCCAAAAAATGAACACTTGCTGGAATTGAGATTTTTTCTAAGTGTTCACAACCCGAAAATGCCTCTTCGCCTATGGTCTCAATGCTATTTGAAAGGGTGATGCTTTGTATCGATTTGCAGTCAGCGAACATTGAAGGATATATTCTTTTTACGTCCTCAGAAAGATATACCTCTTTCAAATTTGAGCAATTCGAAAAAGCAGATACCGATACTTCCAAAACTCGTCCGTTTTTACTCTCTCCGTCCAAACAGCCTGTTTCTTTTAGTGATCCGTATATTTCAAGGTTTGTTAGTCCGGTACAGCTTGAAAATGCACTGTTTCCAATGTATTCTACGCTTTTTGGTATTTTCACACTCGTTAATCCAGAACAATGACTGAATGCCGCACCGTTTATGATTTTCACTGTTTCGGGAATCTCAACAGAAGTCATGCTCGCAAAATCTTTAAAAGATCCATAGCCGACTTCTGTAACGGTTTTGCCGTTTATCTCAGACGGGATTTTAATATCTGAGTTTTTTCCGACATATCCGGTTATTGTGATTTCGTTGTAGTTGTCCTCATGTGTAAAGGTATGCGCAACACATTGCAGTTCATCTTTCATTCGCTTGTTTTTACAACCGTCAACATCACAACGCCCGAGGCAACTGCTTAAAATCAGCGAGAGACTTGATGTCAATATTAGTAAATATAGCTTTTTCATATCGTTCTCCCGTTATGTATTACTGATAAAACCCTGCGTCGCCGAGGCAAACAATGCATTCATTATCATAAGCGAAATGGCTGAAGTTTATTTGAACATCATTGTATCCGGTAACATTTACATCTATATCAATGGGTTCTGAAGCTTTTGACATTTCCGGTGATGTGTATATGGTTTTTCCGTCTGCGATTATTTGTAAATATGCATATCCGTCGGCGCTTACACCTTTTGGTACATACATAGTGGCTTTGAATCTGCTATATTTCATATTCAAAAGATATCGCAATTTGCGGTAATCTGGATAATTTCTGATTGCTCTACTGTATCTGTTGCCGTAATTATCTGTTAATTTGTTTGTTGATTTAGGTTTGTGGTTTATACTTACCATATCTTCTAATTCAACCGTCGGATATTGCAATTTGCCGTTCATAGTGCCAAGGTAAACGGTATAAGTGGGGCCGTCCCAGTAAACTGCTTTGCCGAGTGCGTTTGCAACTGCACGGACCGGCAAATAGGTCGTTCCGTTGTAAATAATTGGCTCAACTGCTTTTCCGTTCGCATCGGTCGGATTGAGTTTTTTACCGTCAACAACGATCTTTACTCCGTTTGCAAGCACATTGTAAAGCGTGGTTGTATTTGCGGCGATCGCCATTCCGCTTGTGATGATCGCTCCGATCACGATACCGATCACAATCCCCTGTAATCTCTTCTTCATCTGTTTGACCTCCTAAAAAGAATATAATTATTACTCATATGGTAATAATTATATTAAGTATATAGTATTAATGTTCCCTTGTCAATGGTGTAAAATATTAATTGGTGATATGTATGAACATTGAATTCAAGGACAATTACATCAAAATTGGCTTAAAAATATCATACTACAGAAAACTAAAATCATTGACCCAGGAACAACTGGCGGAGATTTTAGACTGTGGTGTTTCGTTTATCGGTCAAATTGAGGCGCCCAATATATGCAAAGGAATTTCATTGGATACACTATTCAAAATAGCACGTGCGCTTGACATCCCTCCGTATAAATTACTGTATTTTGAAGATTAGTGCTAATAGACACAACACCCCATATCCAAATTCGGATATGGGGTGTTTCATCTTTTTTACTTACTCTTCCTCAATTTATCAAAGAAGCTTTTGTGTTCTTTATAGCCACGCTCGCCGATGGAGTCGGCAAATTTACGGAGCAGGTCTTTTTGCTCGTTTGTGAGATCCTTCGGAATCTCAACATTGACTCGGACAAACTGATCGCCTCTGCCGGATGCGTGCAGGTTGGGAACACCCTTGCCACGCAGACGGAATACAGTTCCGGTCTGTGTCCCTTCGGGGACGGTGTATTTGACCTTGCCGTCCAGAGTCGGCACTTCGATTTCTGCACCCAAAGTCGCCTGTGTAAAGGTGATGGGAACTTCACAGAGAATGGAGTTGCCGTCACGGGTGAGGAACGGGTGCGGACGCACCGAGATGTTCACCAAAAGGCTGCCTGCCGGTCCTCCGTTGGTGCCGGCATTGCCCTCGCCACGCAAGGAAATGGTCTGTCCGTCGTCAATGCCTGCGGGGACATTGATCTTCAGCTTCTTGGTCACCTTCATCTTGCCGGTGCCACGGCACTTTTTGCACGGATTCTTGATGATTTTGCCCTCACCACGGCAATTCGGACAAGCCGCAGAGGTGCTCATTGCACCAAACGGAGTTCTGCGTGTGGTCTTGACTGTGCCGGTACCGTGACAATTCGGACAAATCTCCACGCCGCTGTCTCCCTCTGCACCGCTGCCGTGACAGTTGTCACACACATCGTTTCGGGTGAGTGAGATTTCCTTTTCACAACCAAATGCTGCTTCTTCAAAAGAAAGCACCAGGTTGGCACGCAAACTCTCACCTTGTCTCGGTGCGTTGCGGTTCGTTGCACGTCCGCCGCCACCGCCACCAAAGAAAGAGCCGAAAATATCACCGAGATCAAAATCTTCGAATCCAAAGCCGCCGCCAAAGCCACCGCCGCCTGCGCCGAAGTTCGGGTCAACACCCGCATGACCGAATTGGTCATACTTCGCACGCTTATTGTCGTCGGAAAGCACTTCGTAAGCTTCGTTTGCTTCTTTAAACCGTGCTTCTGCTGCCGCATCTCCCGGGTTTAAGTCGGGGTGGTTGGCTTTCGCAAGTTTACGGTATGCTTTTTTGATTTCATCAGCAGATGCGCTTTTGGAAACGCCCAATACCTCATAGTAGTCACGCTTTTGCTCTGCCATCGGAATCACTCCTTACCAAAGGGGATGTTACACGCCAAAGGCCGCCGCAAGCGGCGACCCTTGGACGGGAGTTCTGATTAGTCAACCTGAGTAAAGTCAGCATCCACAACGTTGTCGTCGTTCGGTGCTGCACCTGCTGCATCGGTGGGCTGAGCCTGTGCCTGAGCCGCTGCTGCGTCTTTGTAGAGTTTTTCGGAAACTTCATAGAACTTCTTGGTGAGGGTCTCGGTCTGTGCCTTGATTGCTTCGGTGTCGGTGCCCTTTAAGAGTTCTTTGAGCTTGTCAACTTCTGCCTGAACGCCTGCTTTTTCCTCGGCAGAGATCTTATCGCCCAGCTCGCCCAGTGCCTTTTCGGTCTGATAGACCATCTGGTCTGCGGTGTTGCGGGAGTCAACTTCTTCTTTGCGCTTCTTGTCTTCTTCTGCAAACTGCTCTGCTTCCTTGACCGCTTTTTCAATGTCGTCCTGAGACAGGTTGGTGGAAGCGGTGATGGTGATTGCCTGCTCCTTGCCGGTGCCCAAATCCTTTGCGGAAACGTTTACAATACCGTTTGCGTCAATGTCGAAGGTAACTTCGATCTGCGGAACACCACGGGGTGCCGGAGCGATACCGTCCAAATTGAAACGGCCGAGGGACTTGTTGTAAGCCGCCATTTCACGCTCGCCCTGCAGGACATGGATTTCAACACCCGGCTGATTGTCTGCCGCAGTGGAGAAAATCTGGCTCTTCTTGGTCGGAATGGTGGTGTTACGCTCGATGAGCTTGGTGCAAACACCGCCCATGGTCTCAATACCGAGAGAAAGCGGGGTAACGTCTAAGAGCAGCAGATCGGTGACATCGCCGGAGAGCACGCCTGCCTGAATTGCTGCGCCGATTGCAACACATTCATCCGGATTGATGCCCTTAAACGGCTCTTTCTGTGTGAAGCTCTTGACCGCATCCTGAACCGCCGGGATACGGGAAGAACCGCCAACAAGCAGTACCTTGGACAAATCAGACGGGGAGAGCTTTGCGTCGCTCATTGCCTGACGGACCGGACCCATGGTGCTTTCGACCAAATCTGCGGTGAGTTCGTTGAACTTCGCTCTGGACAGGGTGAGTTCCAAATGCTTCGGACCGGTTGCATCGGCGGTGATATACGGCAAGCTGATGTTGGAACTTGTCACGCCGGAAAGCTCGATCTTTGCCTTTTCTGCAGCTTCACGCAGACGCTGCATTGCCATCTTATCAGTGGTGATGTCGATGCCGGTATCCTTCTTGAATTCCGCAACCATCCACTCGGTGACACGGTTGTCGAAGTCGTCGCCGCCCAAACGGTTGTTACCTGCGGTTGCCAAAACTTCAAACACGCCGTCGCCGATTTCCAGGATGGAAACGTCGAAGGTGCCGCCGCCCAAGTCGTAAATCATGATCTTCTGGTCGGTTTCTTTGTCAAGACCGTATGCAAGTGCTGCTGCGGTCGGCTCGTTGATGATACGAAGCACTTCCAAACCTGCGATCTTACCTGCGTCCTTGGTTGCCTGACGCTGGCTGTCGGTGAAGTATGCCGGAACAGTGATGACCGCCTGGGTGACTTTCTCTCCGAGGAAGCCTTCTGCATCCGCTTTCAGTTTCTGAAGCACCATTGCGGAGATTTCCTGCGGGGAATATGACTTGCCGTCAATGGTGACCTTGTAACTAGAGCCCATCTCACGCTTGATGGAGGAGATGGTGCGGTCCGGGTTGGTGATTGCCTGACGCTTTGCGACCTGACCCACCATACGCTCACCGTCTTTGGAGAATGCAACCACGGACGGAGTGGTGCGTGCGCCTTCTGCGTTTACCAAAACAGTCGGCTCGCCGCCTTCCATAACAGCGACACAGGAGTTAGTGGTACCCAAGTCAATACCGATAATCTTAGCCATAATTCTTACCTCTTTCTTTTCTTAGTTTGCCACTTTGACAATTGCAAAGCGGATGACACGGTCTCCCATACGGAAACCTGGCTGGAATACTTCGGCGACTGTGTTTTCGCCGAGGGTTTCATCCTCCACATGCATCACTGCATTGTGCAGGTTGGGATCAAATGTTTCACCGAGCGGGGAAATGCGGGTGATTCCCATCCCTTCCAACACTTCGTTAAACTGGGTGAAAGTGAGCTCGACCCCTTTCTTATATGCCTCGTCTGAGGTCTCTTGCCCCATAGCACGCTCCAGGTTGTCATACACCGAGAGCAGCTGGGAAATTGCGTGGCTTGAGCCGTCTTTGAACAGGGTTTCTTTCTCGCGAGCGGTACGCTTGCGGAAATTTTCGTATTCAGCGGCAAGCCGTAAATACCGATCTTTGGATTCTTCCAACTCTTTTTGGAGCTTTTCACACGGATCTTCGTTTGCGGGCTCCTGTGTGACGGTTTCCTCCTCGATCGGAGTGGTTGTTTCTTTCTCTGCCATGATGCACCTCCGATTTATCGATCAGGATGTTCTAAAAATGTCTGTTCGAGTAATTTATTAAACCCACGGATGAAGTAATTCAAGTTTGCGGCAACACGTGCGTAGTCCATTCGTGTGGGGCCGACCACCCCGATCACGCCTTTGAGCTGATCGCTGATGCCGTATGTGCCGTAAACCAAACTTGCATCACGCAGCGGTTCTTCCGGATTTTCCGATCCGATTTTCACATGCAGCACACCGCTTTCGCCCATGCCCTGCGCAAGCCGTGCAAAATTGTGCGGCTCGGTGACATAGTCAAGCAGCATCTGCGCTTTTTCCGGATCACGGTATTCAGGGTGGCGGAGGATGTTTGCAGTGCCACCCACATAAACATCGCTGTTTTCGCCGCTTAAGATCTCTGCGGCAAAGTCCATAATCTCACGTGCGAGCGGAGCAAGCACGCCGCACTCATGCTCAACGGTTTTGATGAGCGAAAATGAGATCTGGTCGAGTGTCAGCCCGGCAAGGCGGGCGTTTAACAGATTGGAGAGCCGATGAAGCTCTTCTTCACTCACGGAAAATGAGGTTTTGAGATATTTGTTCTTGACCAGCGTGGAGTTTGTGACCAGCACTGCAATGACCGTGCGAGGATCAACAAAGACCAACTCATATTTGCGGATGGTGGTTTTGGCGGTGTCTGCCAAAAGTGCCACCGTGGTGTACTGAGTCAGCTGAGAAACAATGCGGCTCACGCTCTGCACGGTTTCTTCCAACTCCTGCATCCGCATCCGAAGGCTGGAGTTGAGCGCATCCATTTCACTCATGGTGAGTTTGTGCTGATTCATGAGCTCGTTGACATACAAACGATACCCCGCCTGTGACGGAATACGGCCTGCCGAAACATGCGGTTGCTCTAAGAATCCAAGCTCTTCAAGATCCGACATCTCATTTCGTATGGTAGCAGGAGAGAAATCCAAACCCGAATGACCGGCGATGGACTTGGAGCCGACCGGTTCCGCATGTGCGATATATTCATCAATGATCGCTTTCAAAATTCGCTTTTTACGATCGCCGAGCGACATCTCCCTCACTCCTTAGCCGGATTTAGCACTCGAGACTTTTGAGTGCTAAATCCATTTTACTCCTATTTAATAGGATGTCAAGAGGATTTGCAGAAAATGTAATAAATTATTCATAATTTTTTCGACAAAAATCCAACCGGAATGTTTGCAGGAGGGAGATGAAATTAGCACTCAAAGCCGGATTGTGTCAAAAAACGGCACAAGGACAATGCCTTGTGCCGCTGATCTTTGTTATTCCCCGCGATATTTCCGTCGGGTGGCAATTCCACCGCGCAAATGTCGTTCAGCTTTGTTTGTGTCCAAAACACGTTTGACGTCCAAATACAAATTGCGGTCAAATGTCTGGAGACGTTCAACAATATCCTTATGTACCGTGGATTTTGAAATATAGAACTTCTTTGCCGCTTCCCGTACCGTGCTTTTGTTTTCAATGACATAGTGAGCAAGCTGAATGGCTCGCTCTTCGATATATGTGTTTGCCAAGCAAAAGCCCCCTCTGTGCGTATTCTTCACAAAGAAATTTATGTGTGAAAAACGAAAAATATGACTTGTTTGGATGGGCGTAACATGATAAGATAAATTCGAGGTGTTTTTATGGCAAAGGTGATATTAAAGCAGCTTTCCTCACTGGAAAAAGTGTTTTTGGAAGGCGGCTCTTTTGAAGAAATTTTCGGTGCTTCTGCGTTAAAAGGCGAACGGATTTCCTGGCAGATTCTCTATACCGCTGAGCCCGGTGGAACAGGGAAGTTGAAGGCTGATGTTACAGTGAAAGCAGACCCCTGTCTTAACGTTTGTTTGCGTCAGGTGGAGAATGTCCCGTGCTCGCTGCCGTGTGCTTTGAATGCGGATGACGGTTTTTATCTCAAAACAACCCCCGGGCTTTATCCGGACTTGCTCATGCCGCTGGATGAAGTGTTCCTGATAAAAGAAGGGCTCTCATACAGCTTATTTGTCACTTGTGAAATTCCTGAGGAAATTGATGCAGGGGAGTACCCGGTTACAGTTTCGTTTGCTGTGGAAGATGAGATTTTGGAGAAAACGTTCACTGTCACAGTGCTTCCGGCGATCCTTCCCAAACAAGAGACCGTGTATACCCAATGGTTTCATGCGGATTGTTTGGCAAGCTACTACGGTGATGAGGTTTTTTCAGAGGCACATTGGACACGCATTGACCAGTTTCTTGCCAGTGCAGCACGCATCGGAATCAATATGATTCTCACTCCGGTTTTCACCCTCGCATTGGATACCGAAGTCGGTGTGGAACGTCCCACCCTGCAACTGGTGGATGTTATCCGCAAAAACGGGGTGTATTCCTTTGGGTTTGCCCGCTTGAAACGCTGGATTGATTTGTGTAAAAAGCATGGAATCGAGCGGTTTGAAATCTCACATCTGTTCAGCCAGTGGGGAACCGGATTTGCCCCCAAAATCATGGCGGAGACCGAAAACGGGACTGAGAAAATTTTCGGTTGGCACACCCCGGTGGTCGGCTCGGGTTATGACGAATTCTTAAAAGCATTTCTTCCTGCACTTGTGCGTATGCTCACAGAGGAAGGTGTGTTTGAATCCTGCTATTTCCATGTGTTTGACGAACCACGGTATCCCGACCATTTGGAAGCATACAAAACCGCACATGCAATGATCGCAGATTTCCTGCCGGAAGATCAGCTGATGGATGCAATTTCGCACCGTGAGTTTGTGGAGATGGGCTTGGTCAGACGCCCGGTTACCATCACCTCGTCAATTGATGACTTTTTCCAACACGATATCTGTGATATTTGGGCATATACTTGCTGCTTCCCGAATTCCGACGGGTATTCCAACCGCTTCCTTGCAATGCCGTCTTACCGCAACCGAATCACAGGCTTCCAACTCTACCGTTATGGAATTGAAGGCTTCTTGAATTGGGGCTATAACTTCTATTACAGTCAGCTTTCCCGTAAGGTGATCGACCCGTTCCGTGACACCTGCGGAGATGACGGCTGGTCGGGTGGAGATACCTTCTCGGTCTATCCGGGCAAAGACGGTCCGCTGGAAAGCCTGCGCAGTGAAGTGTTTTTTGAGGGTTTGCAGGATATCCGTGCCTGTAAATTGCTGGAACGCTTCATCGGTCGTGATGCAGTGCTTGCGCTTTTGGGTGACATCACATTCAATCGCTATCCACGTTCAAACGCAGAGGTGCTGAAACTGCGCGAAACCATCAATCGAGAGCTTGCAAAAAACCTTGTATTGTAAGGGGAATTGTGGTATCATAAGAAAAAATAGGAAAAGGTGAAAAGTATGGCAAAAACAGGATTTTACGCAGGCGATGTCCTGCTGCCGCAAGGCATTGATATGACAAAATGGAGCGTAGTCGCTTGCGACCAGTATACCTCCGAACCCGAGTATTGGGACGAAGTGGATGCCCTGGTTGGGGATTCCCCCAGCACTTTGCGTGTCACCTTGCCCGAAATCTACTTGGAGCAAGACGGAGTCAAAGAGCGGATTGAAGCGGTCAATGCCGCCATGCTCTCTTATGTAGAAAGCGGGATTCTGAAAGAATTCAAGAACAGCTATCTCTATGTGGAACGTACCATGCGTGACGGGACGACCCGTCCGGGCCTCATGGGCGTGGTGGATCTCGAAGAGTACGACTACCGCAAAGGCAGTCAGTCCCTCATCCGTGCCACCGAAGGCACTGTGGTTGAGCGTATTCCGCCCCGTCTGCGTGTGCGTGAAAACGCTGCACTTGAACTTCCGCATATCATGCTCCTCATTGATGATGAGGAGAAAACCGTCCTCGAGCCGCTTGCAGCACGAAAGACGGAGTTTGACGTGGCATATGATTTTACCATGATGATGGATTCCGGTGCTATCAAGGGTTGGTTTGTCGATGCGGCTGCAGCAAAAGTGGTGGATTCCGCATTGGCAGCCCTCGCAGAACCCGGTGCATGGAGTGCCAAATACAACGTAACCGATAAGGGCGTCCTGCTGTTTGCGGTTGGTGACGGCAACCATTCTCTCGCTACCGCAAAGGAAAATTACGAGCAGGTCAAACGTGCAATCGGTGCGGATGCTGCAGAAAACCATCCCGCACGTTACGCTTTGGTCGAAGTGGTCAACATCCACGATCCGTCCCTGCAGTTTGAACCCATCCACCGTGTCCTCTTCGATGTGGATGCGTCCGACCTCCTATCGGAACTCGGCAAAACTTACGAACTTGCAGAGAGCGGCGAAGGCCAGAAAATCTCCTATGTTTGGAAACAAGGCAAGGGCGATTTGGTCATCAAGAATCCGAGCGCCAACCTCGCAGTCGGCACTCTGCAGAATTTCTTAGACAAATACCTCGCTGAAAAAGGCGGCAGAATCGACTATATCCACGGCGAAGACGTGGTCGAGCGTTTGGGCACTCAGGACGGCAACATCGGCTTCCTCCTCCCGAACATGGAAAAGAGCGAACTTTTCCCGACCGTTATCTTAGACGGAGCACTTCCTCGCAAGACCTTCTCCATGGGTCATGCGTATGACAAGCGCTTCTACTTAGAAGCAAGAAAGATTCAGAAATAAGGAGAAACACTATGGAGAAACTCATCAAAGGTGTTGCATACCACGGCAACCGCATGCTCTCGCATATCCATGAGGATATGAAGGACATTGTAAATCACGGCTTTAATGCAATTTTGCATATGTTCTCCCATAACGACTGGGACCGTCATAAAAAAATCATGAAGGAAATCATCGAGATTTCCGAAGGCTATGGTTTGGAAGTTTGGGTTGACAACTGGGGTCTCGGAGGCCCTCCGGGCGATAAGTCCCACTTTTTGGCATACCATCCCGAAGCACATCAGTACTTAAATAACGGCGAGATGGCATCGGTCTATGCGTGCTATAACCATCCGTCTTTCGTGCAGTTTACAAAGGACTGGATTGACACCGTGATTGAAATCGGCGGCAAGCGGATTTTCTGGGATGAACCGCATTTGCAGAGCCACGATTGGGAAGACGGAAAGCCCGCACGCTGGGCGTGCCGCTGCGAAACCTGTCAGAAGCTCTACAAAGAGAAATACGGGAAAGAAATGCCGACCGAGTATGACGAAACGATTGCGGAATTCCGCCTTTCGAGTATCGCAGGCTATTTCAAAACCGTGACCGAGTACGCCAAAGAAAAGGGCATTCTGGAAAATGCGGTTTGTGTCATGTTGGATCAGAGCTACGGCATCAACCTGGATTCTTTGGCATCCATTTGCGGTATTGACTCACTCGACAACATCGGGTCCGACCCGTATTGGCCGCTCGAAATGGATTCTTACGGCGAAGCATATGATTTCGTCTATCCGAGAGCGAAGCAGAACATGGATGTCTGTGAGCACTTCGGTAAGAAACACAATATTTGGATTCGCGGATATAATATCCCGGCAGGCAGAGAAGAGGCTGTGATTGCTGCGGCAGATGCGATTTACGATACAGGTGCGCGCAGTATTTGGGTATGGGGCATCCGTGGCTGTGAAGGCAACGACTACCGTGCGGAAGACCCGGGCATGACCTGGAAGATGGTCGGTGAGGCAATGAGCCGTATCACCAACCGTTATTATGACGAACTGCATGAGGCACATCGTCGGGACAAATAATAAACAAAGAAGGAGGGGTCCTTGATGACGGAACGTTTTCAGGAATTGGTAGAAGCAAAGGAATATGCACGCCTGCGGCAAGAGTTTGCCGAATGTAACGAGGCGGATATTGCGGCGTTTCTTGAGGAACTCTCCGATCAACATGAACTCATCCGAGTGTTCCGCATCTTGCCCAAGGACATGGCGGCAGATGTGTTCGCATTCTTGGAACTTGATGTTCAGCAAAAAATCATTACTTCCATGACCGACCATGAAGCGGGTGATATCTTGAGCAACCTGTTTGCGGACGATGCGGCAGACGTATTGGAAGAAATGCCGGCAAGCGTGGTCAAACGTCTTTTGGCAAATACCGATGCCGAAACCCGCCGTGACATCAATCACCTGCTGCGGTATCCCGAAGATTCCGCAGGCAGTATCATGACGGTTGAGTTTGTGGATTTGAAAGCCGCACTCTCGGTCAAAGAAGCAATCGAAAAACTTCGCAAAGTGGGTGTGGACAAAGAAACCATCTACACCTGCTATGTGCTCGATCCTCAGCGAAAGCTGATCGGCACAGTGTCCCTCCGCAAACTCTTGCTGAGTCCTGACGATGCGAAGATTGAGGACATCATGGAAGAGCATCTCATCACTGCCAATACTTTGATGGACCAGGAAGAAGTCGCCCTCATGTTCCAAAAGTACGACTTCACCTCCATGCCGGTGGTCGACAGTGAAAACCGTTTGGTCGGTATCGTCACGGTCGACGACATCGTGGACATTCTCCAGCAAGAGGCAACCGAAGATATCGAAAAGATGGCGGCAATTACCTCCACCGATGTGCCGTATATGCGCACCGGTGCGTTTGAAACCTTCAAAAAGCGTATTCCATGGCTCTTGCTGCTAATGATTTCGGCGATCTTCACCGAGCGTGTCATTGACTCCTATACCGCTGCACTCGCCACTTGCGTGGTGCTGACCCAGTTCATTCCCATGCTCATGGGAACCGGCGGTAACGCAGGTGGTCAGGCGTCGGCGACCATCATCCGTGGTCTCTCACTCGGCGAGATCGAGTTTTCCGATATTTTAAGCGTTGTCTGGAAAGAACTCCGTGTTGCGCTCTTGTGCGGCGTCACCCTTGCGGCGGCGAGTTTTGTGAAACTCATCTTTCTCAACCGTGTGCCGCTCGATGTTGCGCTGGTGGTCTGTGTCACCTTGGTGTTCACACTCTTGGTCGCAAAATTGATTGGCTGCTGTCTCCCGATTTTAGCAAAAAAAGTGGGGATGGACCCGGCAGTGGTCGCAAGCCCGATCGTTACCACGATTTTGGACATTCTGTCCCTCGTGATTTATTTCCGCTTCGCCACCATCATTTTGCATTTGTAGGAGGACGTTTTGATGAAACGATTTTTGGCAATCATCCTTGCCGCAGTTCTGTTGGTGCTCCTCTGCGCCGGCTGTAACTCGGAGGAAGCGCAGCTTAAGAAAATGACTCGCTGGATTCAGAATACCAAGTGGCATGCGGTCTCCGCAACCGATGTCAACGGCGGCACCATCGACGAGGCGGAACTCCAAAGCCGGATGTATGGAATGTACTATGAATTCCAAAAAGACGGCACCGTCATCAACCGCACCTTAAACGAAGAACTCAGCGGATTTTGGAAGACGGTCTCGGCAGACACGGTCGCCATCACCATCGGCGAAGCCGAACTCACCGCCACCCGAGTGGACAAAACCCTCGAAATCTCCTACCTCGGCAGCAAATTCGTTCTGGAACAAGAATAAGAAAGCAAACGACCGATATGAGAAACCTCATATCGGTCTTTTTTCTTGCACTATGCGGAAAAGTATGGTAAACTGATTCTGCGACGCAATTCAATAAGTTTTTTGTTGTAAGTATGATTTTTGCTTTTATGGCAAAAATGCATGCTCTTTTTCCCATACTTGCAACAAGAAGTGGAATTGTGTCGCAGCAATGGAGCAATGCGTTTTTCGTGCGCAGCGCTTCGCTGCGCACTTTTTATTTTGGAGGAATGTAAAAATGAGAAAAAGACTGTTGGCACTGTTACTGGTCTTTGTCATGGTGGTGGGTCTGCTCCCGCAAACAGTGCTCTTTGCCTCTGCAGCATATAGCGGAACTTGCGGTGAAAACCTCACCTGGACACTCGACGATAACGGCGCCCTTACCATCTCGGGCACCGGCGCGATGAAGGATTATTCGTACTTATCTGAGGCCCCGTGGTACAATTATCGAAGCGAAATCAAAACAGTTGTCATCGGAGACAGTGTGACGAGCATCGGGTCTGATGCATTTTCCGACTGCGATGCATTAACCTCGGTCACAATCGGCAATGGTGTGACGAGCATCGGGTTTCAGGCATTTTCCATCTGCAATGCATTAACCGAAATCACCATTCCTGACAGTGTGACGAGCATCGGGTTTCAGGCATTTTCCTGCTGCGATGCATTAACCTCAATCACAATCCCGGACAGTGTCTTGAGCATCGGGTCTTATGCATTTTCCTGGTGCGATGCATTAACCGAAGTGTATTATGGCGGAGACGAAAACGACAGAAGTAAAATTTCGATTGGGAGTAACAATACGCCACTGACCGATGCGACCTGGCATTCCATAACGAAATACAATGTTACGGTTTCATCTGTTGCCGGCGGAGTGGTTTCATCCGATAGGCAAACTGCGGCAGAAGGAAAAACGGTTACCTTGACCGTAACACCGAATGCCGGGTATGAATTTGTCACATTTTTGGTCGATGGGGTTGCAATTTCGGGGAACACCTTCACTATGCCGAAGGCAGCGGTTACCGTTACTGCGGAGTTTAAGCTGATTAACGATGTAAGGGTATCCACCGTCAACGGTGCACAGATTCGTACCACGGGGGCGCAGGGGCTGAGATTCATTTCCTCGATTGACAAGACGAGTTTGGATTTCTCCCGTGTTGTGGAATACGGCACAATCCTCATTCCGAGTGCGGATCTCACCGACATTTCCGAACTTCAAATCGGGGCGACACTCAACGGTCACACAGTTGCAAAGGTGCCGGCAAACTACATTTACGATGAGAGTGACGATGAGGTGACCTTTACTGCGGTTATCACCAACGTTGCGGCAAAGAACTATGCACGTGAGTACACGGCAAGAGCGTATGCCATCATGGATGACGGAAGCGTGGTCTACGCAGACGCAGGGGCAAGCCGCTCGATTTATGCGGTTGCAAAACGAGGGCTTGAAAATCCGAACGAATCCGATACAAACAAGGAAATCTTCCGAGAAATCGTGGATTTGGTAGAAAATTCATAACAAAAACGGAGTCTTTTATTCTGAAAGACTCCGTTTTTTTGTTGCAAATTTATTAATTTTATGATAAAATTTTATAATAGGAAGAAATTTGCTTAAGAGAGGTTTGTATATGAAAAAGATTTTGAGTTTATGCTTGGTGCTGAGCCTTTGTATCAGTATGTTTGCAGGGGTGATTCCAACCGCATCCGCCGCAACGGGGGCAAGTTACCACTACAACATGGGGCGCTTGCAGACCGGTGAATGGTCGGATAACGGCGTGAGCCCGGAAGTGTTGACCGATTGGAACGCTCTCGGGAATTTGGCGAATTTCCATAAGCGTACCAGCGATCCCTTTATGTTCTACGGGAAAGACGGGAACATTGAGCTCCTTTGGACTTCCTCCAGTTCGGATGCCTTGCGTGGCTACGGTGTGCGAGGAACTGCAATCAAAGGCGAAGAAGGGGCAAGTTATACCCTGGCGATTCGTGTCGGGGAAGCAGGACTTTATACGCTCTCTGCTCGTGCAGCAGACCAAATCACCGCAAGCAAACTCAACTTCTATCTTGCGCCGACGGGAGTCGCAAACCCGAAAGCGGCGCAATATTACCTTGGCAGCAGCATCAACGATTCCGAAGACATCTTCTCCATGACCACTTGGTCGTATGGCAATCAATATCTGCCGAGCGGGGACTATCTCCTCACTGTGGAGATCGAACAGAACAACGACGGTGCGAAATCCTGCGGATACTTTGCGGGATTCTGGCTGGACCGTGTTGCAGATGTTCCGGATTCGGCAGTCGTATTCTCGGTCAACGTCCGAAACGGATTTGTGGGTCAGGAAGTGGGAATCGACCTCACCATCGATGTCAACAATCGAACCATTCCGATTTCCGATTTAGATGCGTTGCGTGTGGATTCTTTGACTCCCTCGGTTGCAACCGTGCGTGAAGAAGACGGCAGATATTATCTGTTTGGTGTTTCGGCAGGCACGACTACTCTGCGTGTGAGTGGGTGTGAGCAAGGCAAGGCAAATTCGATTGACCTCTCCATTCCGATCAAAGCAAACGATAATCGATATTTTTATAACTTCTTCCGTGCATATTACGGCCCGTGGTCCAACTCTGCCCGTCTTCCTGAATACTTTACGGATTTTGGCATGGAAACCAAGGGAGAACCTGCAGGCACGATTCCCCGTCCGTTCTGGGACGAAAGCTCGCCTTGGAAATTCGGAGGAAAAAGCGCAGGATTTAAAGCATCGGTCGGCAGTTCTTTCTGTGCGGTTGGCTGGAGTACCACCGGTAGCCCCGGTGACTGGATCAACATGGTGATCCGTGTTCCTGAGAGCGGTGTGTACCGCATTGGGACACTAATCAATACGATTGTTGCAGGTGGTTGCTATCGTGTGTATGTGTCACCGGTCGGCACACCTGAAGAAAACCAAAGAAATGAAGAATACTACATCGGTGATGTGGAGTGTGCGGATGCGGTCAGCAAAAGCGGCGTGGTACGCCTTTCCAACAACGTCACGCTTGCTGCGGCAGACTACAATGTGGTCTATGAATTCAAAAGAGGCGCTGCAGTCGGTAACGGCGGATCACTCGGTGGGATTTATCTTAAGGAGATTGAACGGGATCAGTTCAAGTTGTTTGCATATGATCCGGAACCCATCATGGAGACGACAGACTGTGTCATTCCGATGACCGCACGTTACAACGGCGTGGAGGTAGACTTTTCACGGGTTTACGTGCTCAGTTATTCTTCTGAGGACACATCGGTTGCAACTGCAAGAATCGAACGAGACGGAAACGGTGCAAACCTGATCGTCCATGGCGTAGCGCCGGGCAAAACAAAAATCACGTTCTCCGGAGTGCGAAACGGAATCAAAGCACTCTATACGATCAATGTTGACATTGCGGACAAAAAACGCATCCGTACCGTGGAACTGACCGCACCGAAGTATGTGCTGAGTGCGGGTGAGTCTGTGCAGACCGCTTTGAGCGGTACATGCTTTGACGGCACCCCAATCGACTTTTCTTCGGTTGATGTTTACTACGAAAATTCCAACGGTGCGGCAGTCAGCATCGATAGAGACGGTCTTGTCGTCGGCAAAGAAAAGGGCGAAAGCCAAATCACTGTATGGGTCAAGCAAGGCGAGAATCTCATCAACAACAGCAAGCCCTTTGCAGTTGGAGCATACAGCGGCGTCAATGTGGATTTGATTGTGCCGGCAGAACTGAAAAGCGGCGCATTTACAACGCTTGCCGCCGAACTTTGGCTAGACTCGGGAATCAAAATTGATCCGAGTGCATACACAGTCACCTATCAGGTCACATCGCAAACACCGGAAAACTGCGTTCAGATCAACGGAACTCGTTTGATGGCTCGCAGACTCGGTAATGCAACCGTCACCGCAACCGTCACATTTGACGGTACGGAGTATACCGCAAGCAAAACAGTCCGTATCGTACAGGAACTTCCGGAAACCGAACTCAACGTAGTGGATGTGGTTTTGAATTTTGCGAAAACCGAGCTCTACCTCGGAGAATTCACTCCGGCAGATGTCGGTGTGCGCTACGATAACGGTTGGTTTGGTAGTTATGACCCGGCAAATATGAAACTGACCTATAATGAGGAAATTCTTCGTTATGAAAACGGATGCTTCACTGCACTCAGTGCGGGTGTGACCGATGTTACCATCGAAGCAAACGGTATGAGAAAAAGTCAAACCATTACTGTTTTCGATGAAACCATTGCATCTGCAACCGTAGAACTTGACCGAGCATTATACCCCGGAACAATCGCAAAAGTGATTGTTCGTGGTTTCGGTGCAAGCGGAAGAGAAATCGGAAGTAATCATCTCTCTGTTTCTTATCTCGGTACAGACCGCAACGTTGCGAGCGTGGATATCACCGGTGTTGTCACCGCAAACGGTGCGGGCGAAACCACAATCCTGGTCACTGTCTCCATTGGTACAAACGTTGTGGAAGTGGTGCTTCCGGTCACGGTTTTGTCAGACGGTGTGGAGTCCATTCGTTTGACCGCAAGCAAAACTGCGATGAAACCGAATGATACCACCGGGGTACAGCTCTCGGTCAGCACCGTGAGTGCATTGGGGGTAGTTTCGCCTGTTGATGTAAAAAATGTCACTTTTGAAAGTCTTAACACAGATGTTTTGAGCGTAGACGCAAACGGAAAAGTCTTGCCGCAAGGGATTGACGGCAGAGGAGTTGTCCGTGCTACTTACAGTACAAACGGCATTGTAAAATCTGAGGAAATCGAAATCTTTGTCAAATCCGGGAAGACCGAGTCCACCTACTTCACTGCGGAGCGCCGTGCTGCGGTGCAGGAAAATGTCGCAAACTACGACTGGGCAAAGGCATCCTATGCCGATGCGCAGGAGAAAGCGAACAAGTGGGTGGGCCGCGAAGATGAACTCCTCGAGTTCATCACCACACAGGAACTTCCTCGTGGTATTTGGGCGACTTACCGTTATGATCCTGAGTACATGATTTGTAAATATTGCGGAGAAGACGCAATCTCGACTACCGGTGCATTCTATCCGTGGACCATCGACAATGAAACCAACCCGTGGAAAGTCCAGTGCCCGCTCTGTCAGCGTGTATTCCCGTCCAACGACTTCAAGGCGTTCTACGACACGGGAATCGACGAAAACGGCAACTGGAGTTATGAGCTTGCAAAGAAAAACGGCTCGCACCTTCTTACCAATGACCTCTACCCGGAAAAAGGCGAGGGTTGGGGTGTTGATGACGGCTATGGCTACAAGACAGGCAAGACGTTTGCAACCTCCTACGGTGTATGGGATGAAACCTACACCTGGATTGCATACTGGAATCATTGGGGAAGCTGGAGCGGTGTTGATCCCATATTCGGCACCACCTGCCGTGCGGCAGTCGATTTGGCTTACGGCTATGTATATACCGGCAATAAAGAATACGGTCGCACCTTGGCAATTCTGATCGACCGTGTCGCAGATGTCTATCCGGCATTGGATACCGGCGTCTATGAACCTCACTACTATAACAGCGGTTGGTACGGCGGACGTGCCACCGGCGGTATTTGGGAAACCGCACTTGCGGGTCAGCTTGCAACCGTATACGATGCGGCGTTTGATATGTACGACGATCCCTATGTCATGGAGTACATCCAAAACCGTGCAGCAGAACTGGGCGTGAAGACCCCGAAAAACTCGCCGGAAGAAGTCCGTCAGCACATTGAAGACCACCTCCTGCGTGAAATTTTCACGGGAATCCAGGACAAACGCATCTGGGGTAACGAAGGAATGCATCAGGACACCGCAGTCATGACAGCGGTCTGTTTGGACAGCATGCCCGAAAGCAAGGATTGGATCGATTGGGCAACCACCGGTGCAGAAGGCGTTCTCAACAGAATGATCAACACGGTCGACCGTGAGGGCCAGGGCGACGAAAACTCCCCGCAGTACAACAATCTGTGGGTCGGAAGTTATGCGAATATGGCGCGTTGGCTGGGCGGTTACAGGAATTATCCGGAAGCAAACTTCTACACCAACCCCAAATACAACAAGATGCTGAAGATGAATCTGCCGCTCACCATGACTCGGAACCACACCTTGCAGATTGGTGATACGGGCGGCTTTGCGACCCTGACTTGGGCATTTGGTCCGGTTTATATGGGTGAAGCGCTGGCAAACGGCAGTAACGATGCGGAACTTGCACAGTTCCTCTATTTCTTAAACGGTGACTCGGCAAAGGGCGTCAACGGTACCAGCCTGATGGTCAGTGGCAAGTTGCTGGAAGATAAGATCCGTACCCTTGTGGAAGAATACGGCGAATATGATTTTGACAAGTCTACTCAAATGCCCGCATACGGCGCAGCCATCCTCCGTGACGGCACACTCGACAAGGAAACCGGCACCGATACCCAACATGCAGTATCCTTGTGGTACGGCTCGACTGCAGGTCATTCAGGTGCAGATACCTTGAGCATCACCTTGTCGGCATACGGGCTTGATTTCATGCCTGCATTTGGTTATCCGTCCAATACATCGGGTGCCGGAAGCATCGTCAACTGGGAGCGTGCAACCATTTCCAAGAACACCGTTCAGGTCAACGGTAAAAAACAGAAGATTTCAGACTCCCGTACCATCGACAAAATCGGTGATCCGATCCACTTCGACGATTCCGAAATGGTCAAGGTGGCAGATGGCAGAAACAACTGGGTTTACAAAGACGAAGGCGTGGAAGAATACCGTAGAACCGAGGTTATGGTCGAAGTCGGCGATGGAGATTCCTACACGGTTGACTTCTTCCGCATCAAGGGCGGATACGAGCACGTTTACAGCTTCCATGGCAACAGCAACGAAATCTATGATTATGACAAGGAAGCACTCAAACCCACCCGTCAGGCGATGGGCACCTATGCAGGTCCGAATGTCCCGTACGGTCCGGGCGAAATCGTCAGCGGTTATGATGGACTCTATGACGTCCATCGCACGATTTACCCGGAAAGCAAGAGTTTCTGGGTGGATCTCAAGATCGATGACTTCCGCAACGTCTTGCCGGGAGAACGTGACCTCCACCTCCGCATGACCCAGGTCAACGACTTCGCACTTTCCGATGTTTCTTTTGCAAGCGGTCGTCCACCGATTCCGCATAATAACCCGCAGGAAATTAAGTACGTTCTTGCAAAACGCACGGGTACCAACCTTGACAGTTTGTTTACCACCATCCTCGAACCGTATGACACCAATCGATTCATTAAGAGCATTGATCCGGTCAAAGCGGTCCGAATCGCCGGAAACGGCAAGGACGATCAGGTCAAGGCGGTCAAGGTCACATTGGAAGACGGTCGTGTGGACTACATCGTCTACGCCGCAAACAACAAACTGCGTTACCGCATTGACGATAAGTTCGATTTCATGGGCTTTATCGGTGTGATCTCCTACCGCAAAGACCGTGTAGTCTATCGCTATGTCCACGACGGTAAGCTGATCGATACCTTGTCCGGCGATGCGCAGGCAACCGGTTATGTGGTCGACTTCACCAAGGACCTCGCATTTGAGAATGATATTAAAGTCCGCCTCGCACAGAATATCCCAGCATCCGAACTCGTAGGCAAGACTGTCAATGTCAAAAACGGCGGCGGTAACCACACCGGCAAACGCAACGGCTCCTTCTGGATCCGTGATGCGGAAAAGAATTTGGACGGCACATACACCTTGCACCTCGGCAATACCACTTTAATCACCGCAACCGATGGTAGAACCTATACCTATGGTATCGCAGAGAATCAGAGCCTCACCATTCCGCTCACAAGCGAGTGGATGTCCACCGACGTGGGTGTGGAAACGGTAAACGGTGCGCAAGTTCGTATCCGTGGTGTGCAGGGCCTCCGCTTCATCTCCAGCATTGATAAGGCGGACCCGAACTTCGCCCGTGCGGTGGAATTCGGCACCGTGCTCATCCCGAGTGAGGATCTCACCGATATTTCTCAGCTCCAAATCGGTGCTACCTTAAACGGTCATAAAGTCGCAAAAGTCCCCGCAAAGAACATCTATGCGGAGACCGAGAACACCATCACCTTCACAGCGGTTCTGACCGGGCTGACCGAGCAACTCTACACCAAAGAGTTCACCGCCCGAGCCTACGCAATTATGGATGACGGACGGATCATCTATGCAGACCAAGGTGCCTCTCGCTCTATTTACAGCGTTGCAAAACGTGCAATTATAGAGGGGAAAGAATCGAAAGGTGTCCTTGCAGTCCTCCGAAATATCGTGGCACTCGTCGATGACCTTGACGATAACGACGCACCCGACCCGTGGAACTAATAAAACAAAAAAGAGTGGGTACATACCCACTCTTTTTTTTATCGGATTTCTTGCTCCAATGCATCAAAGTCCGGGGTGGAGAAAAACTCTCCAAGGCTGATTTCCAAACCGTCACATAACTTTTTTACCGTGATGACCGAAACATCCCGCCGCCGCTCATCCAGCAAACTGTATACCGTAGACGGGGTAACACCCGAAATGTTCGCAAGTTCATTGGTGCGAATCCCTCGCTCTTTGCATAAATTTTGTACTCGTTTTGCCACAACATCCTTGACCGTCATTTACAATCACCTCAAGAAAATTGTAAAAAACTTTCCGCATCTGCGTATACGCACTTGCGTAATTTAATTTTTTCCTGTATACTATTTTTATATTCTTATTTTGGAGGAATGTAAAAATGAGAAAAAGGGTATCGGCGGTTATTATTATTTTGTGTATGTTGTTTTCGATGATTCAGCACAGTGTACTGGCATACACTGATGTAAAAATAACATATAATGGTCAAGTTGTAGATTCATTTGCTGGGGTTGATGCTATTTATGCAACATTAGGTTCGTACAATAATGTTGATACAAACGCTACGTATTCTTGTGCTGCATTTTTGAAAAAGTTCTGTAGTACACTGTGGGGAGTTACGATTTATAATATAAACACGGTAAATGCTGCTCCCTCTGTGAGCAAATCCGGACATTCTGTATACTTGAAAACAGTATCCTCGCCCCGTCCTGGCGATATAATGCAAACAAAAAATTATGGACATGTTGCAGTAGTAAAATCTGTTAGCGGCTCTAATGCGATCCTAATAGAACAAAATTGGTCATATAATTCAGGCGGATATAGATATGCGAGAAAAGAGAGAAGTGTTCCCATCTCATCTGTTTATTTTTATAGAATAGTCATTGACGGTGTTGAAGCAGAAGTTCCGGGAAGTGCTTCTTCGTATTTCGTTGATTTTGATGCAAACGGAGGAACACTTGATTCCGGTTATAAAGCCGGATACAATACTGATTTGGTGAATGTCGCCAGAGGTCCCGATTGTATGGTAATATGTAATCAGGGGGCAACAACTGGACATAACATGTATGGTGTAGAAGCAATTGTTGACTCTAATTATAGAGTTACAAAAATTATTGACTATGTTGGGAATTCTTCTATTCCAAGCGGCGGATTTGTTATTTCCGGAAACGGCACTGCAAGGCAGTGGATTTTGGACAATATAGAAGTTGGTGATTATGCTTTCTTTAATAGCGCCATGAACAAATTTTTTATTTGGACAAAAAACCAATGGTTAACTCGAGGATTAATACTCACAAATAATTCCACATATGGAGAATTGCCTGTGCCATCAGAAAGACAGGGGTATCTTTTTGATGGATGGTATACCGCTGCCAATGGTGGAACAAAAATCACAAGCAGTTCTAAATTTACAGCTAATTCAGATCAAACACTATATGCCCACTGGACAAGGCCGGAATACCATGTTGCTTTTAACACAAATGGTGGAGCTCTTTCAACAACCCCAAAAGCTGAAACATATGCAGATGGAGTTAATGTAGAAAGAGGGGTTGATAAACTGATTGTTTTCAATACTGGAAGCACAACCGGGACAAATATGTACGGATATGAAGTGGTTGTCAATTCCGACCATAAGGTAATTGAAACAACGTATTATGGCGGAAGTGCAACCATTCCGACTGGAGGTTTCGTTCTTTCCGGACATGGCACACAAGGGGTATGGCTTGATGCAAATGTTGAAGTTGATGAGTATGTAACTTTTGATGAAGCGGCTAAGAAAATTACAATTTATTCTCCTGAAGCATGGTTTGCAACGAATAAATCTGTATTTAACGGTGACCCTTACGGGTATTTGCCCACACCGACTAGAGACGGATATGAGTTCAAGGGATGGTTTGCAGACGAAGAATACAGTCAAGAAATCACAGTTGAAACCATTGTAACAGCAACAGAAGATATTACCTTATATGCACAATGGGAACAGATAAACAACGTCACCCTCTCCACCGTCAACGGGGCGCAGATTCGTACCACGGGAGCACAGGGGCTGCGGTTTATCTCAAGTGTTGACAAGACAGGGGTTGATTTCTCCCGAGTGATGGAATACGGCACAGTGCTGATTCCGAGTGCAGATCTTACCGACATTTCCGAACTTCAAATCGGGGCGACACTCAATGGCCACACAGTTGCAAAAGTACCCGCAAACTACATTTACGATGAGAGTGACGATGAGGTGACCTTTACTGCGGTTATCACCAACGTTGCGGCAAAGAACTATGCACGTGAGTACACGGCAAGAGCGTATGCCATCATGGATGACGGAAGTGTGGTCTACGCAGACGCAGGGGCAAGCCGCTCGATTTATGCGGTTGCAAAACGAGGGCTTGAAAATCCGAACGAATCCGATACAAACAAGGAAATCTTCCAAGAAATCGTGAATTCAGTAGAAGGAGGAGTATGAGCATGAACGAATATTTGACTCCCGAGATTGAAATTGCGGAATTTCTCACAGATGATATTTTGACTGCAAGCTTTGGTGACAACGATCTTGCGGATCCGTGGGCATAAGGAAAAAAGAGTGGGTACATACCCACTCTTTTTTACATCAAATTCCCTCTTGCATATCCGAACAAATGATTGTATAATAAACATATGTTCGGAGGTGAGAAAATGGAACGCCGGATTTTACATTCGGATTTGGATAATTTTTATGCATCGGTGGAGTGCTTGGAAAACCCGGAGCTTATTGGCAATCCGGTCGCAGTGTGTGGGGCACCCGAGGCACGGTGCGGGATTGTGTTGGCGAAAAATCAGCAGGCAAAGGAATTTGGAGTCAAGACCGGAGAAACGATTTGGCAGGCAAAGAAAAAATGTCCGCATCTGGTCACGGTTTTGCCACGTCACCGCCTGTATCAAGAGTATTCCGAACGTGTCTTTGAGATTTATCGGCGTTTTACCGACCAGGTCGAGCCGTTTGGTGCAGATGAGGCGTGGATGGACGTGACAGGGAGCGGTCGACTGTTTGGAGATGGGGAGAAAATCGCACATCAAATCCGTGCGGTACTCAAGAAAGAAATCGGGCTCACCGCATCGGTGGGGGTAAGTTTCAATAAAACTTGCGCAAAGTTGGCGTCGGACCTCAAGAAACCAAATGCGGTGTGTGTGATTCCGAGGGAGCGATACCGAGATGTGGTATGGCCCATGCCGGTGGGGAGTTTGCTCTTTGTCGGGAAAAAGACCCGCAGCGAATTGCAGCGCTACGGCCTTTACACGGTGGGAGATCTTGCGAAAACCGATGTGAATTTTTTGCGTGCGGTGTTCGGGAAAAGTGGGGAACGGCTTTTTCAATATGCCAATGGCACCGAGGAAGAACCGGTGCGAAGATGGGATGCACGAGACCCGGTCAAAAGCATCGGAAACAGCGTCACTCTGCCACGGGATGTGACCGAGGAGGAAGAGATATATCGGGTGTTGTATTGGCTGTGCGACTATGTGACCGAACGGATGCGAAGAGAAGGGATTTGCGGCAAGACCGTGAGCTTGTGGGTGCGGAATGCGGATTTTTACAGTTATGAACGACAGTGCACGTTGACCGAGTATAGCGCAGTGGCGGAACCCATCATGGAGGCGGTGATGCGCCTTTTTCGCACCAGCCATACTGCGGGGCAAAAAATACGGAGTTTGGGTGTGCGGATGACAAACCTGCGTCATGCCGAGAGTTCCGAGCAAATCTCTTTTTTTGCAGAAGATGAGAAGCGGCGGAAATATCGGGACCTTGCAGATTGTACCGATGCGATCAATCGCCGTTTTGGCGCAGGGGCGATCAAGCGTGCGTTGCTTCTCTCTTGACCCGTTTTGTAATGTTTGATACAATAACAAAAAAGACAAAAGGGGAGAGCACAATGTATCGATATGCGGCACAATATGTGAAAGATTGGGAAGAATTTTTGAAGATAAGGGAGACTCTGCCCAAGGCAGAAGTGGACCAATACCCGTGGAATTGCGGTTTCCAACCCAAAACTTATGCGCAGATGGCATGGAATGAAGCCGGACTTTTTCTCTATATGCGTGCGTATGAGAAGAATCCACGTATGGTAGAAGAGCGGGACAACGGAGATATTTACATGGACTCCTGCTTGGAATTCTTTCTAAACCCATGCCCGAATGAAGTGTTCTTCTGCAATTTTGAAGTCAATCCGAAAGGGTTTATGTATCTCGCATCCGGTCCTGAGGCACTTGATGACCGTACCTTGGAGGATCGAAGCGTCTTTGACAATTTTGAACTCACCGCCTCGGTTTCGGCAGAGTATTGGGATGTTTGCTACCGTGTCCCTGTCGCATATTTCCAAAAATTCAATCCCAACTTCTCACTTTCGGCAGAGAAAATTTTGCAGGCAAATTTTTATAAATGCGGCGACGGAACCCCAATTCCGCACTACGGATGCTGGAGTCCGATCACTTCAGGCGAGGAGACACCGAATTTTTACCACGTTTGTGATTTCGGAGAAATTATTTTGAAATAGTGGAATCCTTGTTGAAATCGTAGAATTTTTTTGATATACTGAAGATACGATTCCGAATTATTTTTTTTGAGGAGGTTCCATCAAAATGAAAAATAACGACGCAGCAATGAACGGCGCAGGGATCACCGAAGTCGGTTTTCCGATGTGGCCGCAGTTCGATCAGAAGAGCGTAGCAGATGTTACCGAACTCTTGCAGAACGGTAAGGTTTGTTATTGGACCGGCCCGAAGGGCATGGAGTTCGAAGAAAAGTGGGCAAAGTGGATCGGCGCAGAGATGGCAATCTCCTGCACCAACGGCACCGCAGCACTCCACATTGCAATTTCCTCTTTGGGTATCGGCCCGGGAGATGAAGTCATCGTTCCGTCCTACTCCTTCATCGCTTCTTCCTTTGCAGTTGTGCAGGCAGGTGCGATTCCGGTTTTTGCAGACGTTACCGATGACCACACCATTGATCCGGCTTGCATCGAGTCCCTCATCACCGAGCGTACCAAAGGTATCGTTGTCGTTCACCTGTACGGCGGTGTTGCTGATATGGGCCCGATCCTTGAAATCGCAAAGAAGCATGACCTGAAGATCATCGAAGACTGTGCACAGTGCTTCGGCGGTGAGTACAACGGCAAAAAGTGCGGCACCATCGGCGATGTCGGCTGCTTCAGCTTCTGCCAGAGCAAGCACTTCACCACCGGCGGCGAAGGCGGTATGGTCGTTACCAACAACGAAGATCTTGGTTGGGAATGCCGTTCCTTCCGTGACCACGGCTACGATGTCCGTCAGCGTATGAACATGCTGGCACTTGAAGAAAAACTCCCGTACATCCACAACCGTGTTGGCTTCAACTATCGTATGACCGAGATGCAGTCCGTCATCGGCATCAACGAGCTCGCTCGCTTCGATGATTGGAACCTCGCTCGCCGTAAAAAATATGCAAAGATGTATGACGATGCATTCGCAGGCCTCAAGGGAATCAAGAAGCTCCCGCACAATACTGCAGAGCGCAAGAATGCATACTGGTGGTATCCGATCCTCCTGGATCTCGATGCTCTGGACATCAAGGCTGACGAGTTCGTGAAGGAACTCCTCAAGGTTGAAGAAATTCCGTGCTACGGCATCCAGTGGCCGGAAGCATACGAAGAGCGTGCATATCGTGAAAAGAACGGTTTCGGTACCGCAAAGTTCCCGTTCTGCTCTTCCGAATACACCAACCCGCAGTCTGCTGACTACACCAAGGTCCTCTGCCCGAATGCAAAGGCACTGCGTGACCAGACTGTCAGCTTGTTCCTGCATCCGAGTTGGGAAGAGAGCCACATTGAACGCTGCATCAAGGCATTCAAGAACGTCCTCGCTCGTCACACCAAGTAAGAAGTTCATAACCAAAAACCCGTCCAAAGACGCCTTTGGACGGGTTTTTTTATAATAAGATTCTAAATTCTGTGCCTTTGCCGACTTCACTTTTTACCGTGATGCTTCCACCGTGCAATTCGATGATACTTTTCACCATCGAAAGCCCTAAACCGTTGCTTCCGTACACATCGTTTCGAACGTCATCCACTCGATAAAAACGAGTCCATATTTTGCCGAGATGCTCCTTGGAAATTCCGATTCCGTTATCAGAGACAACGATTTCAGTTTTTTCTCCGAGTTTTGAAACGGATAGGGTGACGTGTCCGGACTCGTTTCCATACTTGATTCCGTTGCTGATGAGGTTTGTGATTGCACTCAGCAGCAACGGCTCATCCGCATCCACAATGGTACCTTCCTCAACCGTTGAGAAAAGTAAAATTTCTTTCTGCGATGCAAAGTCTTTCATACTATCGATTGCAATATCAACCAAAACGCCAAGGTCAACCTTTTCTTTGTTGAACTTCTGTCTGTGTTGATCGATTCTTGCAAGAAGTAGCAGTCTTGAAACAAGCGTTGAAACCTGCTTTGCTTTTTCAACAATTGTTTGTGCAAGTTCCTTTTCTTTCTCATCCTCTGCAAGGTCTAACAGATATTCTCCTTGTGCAAGAATGACACTGATTGGGGTTCTCAGTTCATGAGATGCATCAGAGGTAAACTGCTTTTCCTGACGCATGAGATGCTCAATTTTATCGAGCATCCGATTCAAAGTGACAGATAATTGGTGCAGCTCGTCTTCTTTGGAGTCGGGTGCAATTTCAATTCTTCTGGAAATATCCTTTTGTGAAGAAATCTCATTTGCGGTTTTGATGATATTATTGACAGGATGAAACGCTCTTTTGGTAATATAATGTCCGCCAAATGCAGCCAGCAGTAAAACCAGCGGAATAAAAACAAGCATGATCACAATGGCAGACCGTCCCAAAAGCATGGTGGAACTCACCGATTCCACCCCTCTGATCCAAAACCCTCCGGGAGCGCCTCTCGGCCCCGGAGTGCGTGTGTCGTAAACAATGTAGTCTTTTCCGCCAATGCGCTCTTTCCGTGGAAGTCCTGCTCGGAACGGAATGGTTTCCACATCGTAATGATACTGCCCGACAAGATATTTGCCGTCTGTTCCATAAATGGACACATTTTTGAATTCCTCTTTGCTCTCTACAATTTCAAATACACCGGGCTGTCGTTTGGAGAGTTTTTCTGTCACCTGAGTCACTTGGAGGATCACATCTTTTTCCACACTGTCGATCGAAAGCTGGTAGGAAAGTCCAACAACCAGAGACAATACAACCACGATCAGAACAAACATCAGCGTTGTATACCAAATTGTGATTCTGGTTTTAATAGAAGTGATTTTTTTCATCTTCAATCTTCCTTTATGACATAGCCGACATTTTTGATCGTGTGCAGAAGTTTTTTGTTATAGGGATCGTCAATCTTTTTTCTCAGGTGATGGATATATACCTTAATCACATCGCTTGAGCCTTCGTATTCATAATTCCAAATATTTTCTTCAATCTTCTCTTTTGAAACGACAATCCCTTTGTTTCGAAGTAAGTATTCAAGAACCGAGTACTCCTTGGAAGAAAGTTCAATGGTTGTATCGCCTCGCGTGACTGTTCTCGAAGTTGTGTCCACACGCAAATCTGCAAGCTCAAGCACACAACCTGTAACGGTATCTTTTACCCGAAGCATTGCCCGTATCCTGGCACAAAGAACATCAAAAGAGAAGGGTTTTGTCAGATAATCATTTGCTCCCGTGTCAAGCCCGGTAATAATATCTTCGTCCGAATCTTTTGCTGTGAGGAGCAAAACAGGTGTGAGAATTTTCTTCTCTCGTATGGTGCGAAGGACATCAAACCCGTTTGTTTTCGGCAGCATCACATCCAATATGATTCCGTCATACTGTGTGTTTTCAATATAGTATATAGCATCCTCACCGTCAAAACAACTGTCCACTGTATATCCGATTTTGGTCAGACGTTCGGTGAGTGTTTGATTGAGATGCTTTTCGTCTTCCACAACTAAGAGCCGCATGAAGTCACCCCTCCTGTTTGGTTCATTGTATCATATTACAGCTTAAATCACAAGAAAAGTGAACAAAACAGCACGAGGCCTCATTCGTTTGCGGCAGGCTGATGCCATTTTCCTGGGAGCTTTCTGTCCCCGCCGGGTCCACCACCCATGAATTGTCCCAAATCGGAAATACGAATGTGTGATGCATCAATTAAGGAAGATGCGTCTGCTTTTTGCCCTTCCGAGGTTGATGGGATTGTCCCGTTTAATTGACCTTGGATGCTTTCAACACGCAGCATCATTGCATCATAGAGCACATTTGCCCCCCTCTGATACTCCTCATAAGTGTACATTTTGTTCGGATCTGTTTTGACAAGATCGTCGATCTGCTTCCGGATCCTTTGATAGGTTTCTTCAAATCTTCCGCTATCAAAATACCCGTTTGCGAGTTTTTGATAATACTCGTGGTAACGAGTTTTGTATTCTTCGTTTTCGAGTACAAAATCGAAAAGTTTGGTGGATTGCCAAGGCTCATCAATCGGGGCGTTGATTACAGTTGTTCCGCTGCTTCCGCCATGCATCCCGCCAAACGCAAGGTTGTAGTCCCACGGCAGAATACTGATTTGTTCATTTGATTCGTATAAATAGTAATTGTGAGCCATACTTCCGCTCAATGAGTCGTCATTCACAGAAAAATTATGAACTGCCATATATTTTAATACTTGCTCTACATCGATATAACGCTCAAGATCTGTTTTTCTGTGAATGTTTTTTAGTGCATTCAAAACTCGCATGTGGTCTGCTTTGCTGCTGTCGTTGACCTGTCCGTCCCAAATGGACCGGTAACTGTCCAAAACATCATCTGTGTAATTCAGATTCGCACCGCCGCCCATGTTTCCGGGTCCGCCACGACCAAACTCTCTGTTTGGAAAGGGCATACGTTCCTCTTGTTTCCTCTCGGTTTGACGTTTCTGCATCATGGCTTCCATTTCTTCTCGGTCGGGGAATCCGTTTTCCTGTGGAGCGGGGAAGGCGTCGCCGAATTTCTGATCTCCGTTGTTATGATTCATGCCGTCCGGCTTATACAGGTACCCTTTTTCCGTACCGTAATTGCGCAGCATAAAACTGTCTTCAACTGCTTCGAGCGCAAGATACACACCCCAGTATTTACCATTTACAGAGATTTTTGCGTATTGATATAGAGAAGCATCTGCATCTAGATACTGAAACATATCGTAAATCATTGCTTCCTTCATGTTTGTTGGATCCGCATAACTGTTGTTTAAAATCAACTTGTCCAAGCCAAAACAAGTCTGTCCGGCTAAAAATTGATCGAATTCCAACTTGAAACTGTATCGATCATTATCGGGATCACTTGCAATTGAGGAAAGACTTGTGTTGCCTTTGGGACGAATGCCGACTTGTTGAAAGGCAGCACCGTTTATGACGATATCACATTCATAATATTCTTCTTTGCGTGCGTTTTGGAGCATTTCGTCCCATTGCGCTGCATCCATGACAATGTCAATCTCAAGAATTTTGTTCGGGTCAAAAAGCGCATCCTGATAGTCCATGCTGTATCCGGCGGTAGTTACAATCGGCGAGAGTTTGTCATGAAATGCCATTGCGAGAATGCACAGGACTAAAACGACAGACATAAGCACGATTGTTAGTTTTGAAATATATTTACATGCCAGCATGTTTGACCTCCTTGGAGTCTCAATAGTTGTTTCTGCGATAAAAAATCACAAAGAAAAATGCCAGGATCAAAAGAATGATTGATATCATAGGGGTCGCATATGTGTCCAAAAAACCGGAAACACCTGTCGGTTGTTCTGCTGTGGGGACTGAGGATTCGATTGGTGCGGCGGATTTGTCCATGGGTTCAATTGGTGTCTCTCCGCTTGGAATATCTGTCGTCTCCCAATTGCTGCGTTTTTCTTTTGGAATTTGCTCGGATGTCTCGATGGTTTCTTCTTTGACTGTCGTGTTGGGAGTTTCTGCTGCTGCCACACCCATGCTTATTATCAGAGACCATGTCAAGAGAATCAGGATTGCTTTTTTGAACATATTTGATTTCCTTTCTGTTTAAGACAGATATTCGCCGTTGTAAGAGACCAAAACTGCATTGGTAATTCCTTCTAATGCTGAAATCTGATTTACAAATTGCGTGTCATCGTTTTTGATGCGAACCTCAAAGGTGAGTTCGATCCCAAAATTGTTCACGGATTTTGATTTCAATAGGTTCTTTTTTGCTTCTTGATTCAAAAGCTCACAAACTGCCGTCTCTGTATGTTTGTCCGAACAACTGACAACGAGAATATACGGAGTATCGCCAATCTTTCTGGTTGAGAAGAGTACAATGATGACGCCAATCATAACAGAGCCGATCACAGCGAGGGAAAGAAGTCCGGCCCCAAGCACAATCCCGACAGCGATTGCCCAAAACAAAAACGCAATATCCATTGGCTCTTTGATTGCGGTTCTAAAACGAACAATGGAAAGTGCACCAACCATGCCGAGAGAGAGCACAACATTTGATGTCACTGAAATAATGACAAGACTTGTAATCATCGACATTGCGATTAAGGAAATGCCGAAAGAGTCCGAATACATCACACCTCGATAGGTCTTTTTGTAAATCAAAAAGATGAACAGCCCAATCACAAACGCAAGCCCAAGTGCCAACAGTACATCGAGTGTGGAAAAAGAATTGATATTTGCTAAAAAACTTGATTTGAATACATCTGAAAAAGTCATAATGATTACGATCCTTTCATGAACAATTGGTTTAGATTCTGACTGCCGCATATTTTGAGAAGGCGGCGCTTCTTCGCACGGGAAGCTGGACACAGTCCCGGATGATTTGCGGAAGGAATTCGTCCCACTTCACTTCTAATATCGAACCATGATATGTTTGTAAAAAGGGTAAATCTGGATTTAAGAATTCCCTGATACAATAGCTACCACGGATGTTCCGGTCAAGTGTTACTCGGACATTTCCGGGCGGATAAACAAAACTCTCTCTGGTGTATGCTACAATACAGGTCGGACGGAGAAGTTGGTACTTCATTTTTGCGTAGAACTCATTCATGAGTTCCGATTCACTGCTCTTCAGAAACTCGATCTCGCCGGTTAGAATCTTTTGACATTCTTCGGCGGTCATTCTACAACTTTCTTTGCTACACAAGCCATTGATTTTGCTTTTCTTTTCCAAACGTATGAAAGAGGTGTCGGTTCCATAGTATCGGATGCGGAATTTTTCTCTTTTGTTTACACCGTCAATCTTTTCTCGGAGAGCTTTATCCGTGTAGTTGTCGAAATACAGACTTTTGACAGTATACGTTCCGTTTGCATCTGCGTTTGAATCATGCTTTGCAACGATTGAGAGTCTTGTCTTAAGTTCATAAACATCCAAAAGGTTGATTTGGTGTTTGGATTCGTGCCTGAACTTCATTGGCAATCACCTCCTATACGAATCCGAGGATGACATTGATTATAAAAGTGTAAGGTTAAAATAAGGTTAATCACGCAAAAAAGAAAGAAGATCCGTTTTATTGGACAGTTCAAATGATATCCTGTTTTAGGAATGAATTACCAAAACAATGTGGAGGAAGCGCCGTGCTGACAAAAGAAGAAATACAACAAAAACTGCTGCAATACTATACCGAATGGTTTGGAACGGACGATGCTGACGAGTGGTATCCATCGCCGGCTGTGAATGTGTGGGTCTTTCGGCGGAATGGGGAATACATTGCGCTCAAATGCCACCTCTTAAACGGTACAATTGAGGAAAAAAGATAGCCCGTCCAAAGACGCCTTTGGACGGGCTATTGTTCTTACTGATTCTTTTCCAAATCCTTGTTACGGATTTCAACACGTCGTACTTTGCCGCTGATGGTCTTGGGGAGTTCCTCCACAAAGTCCACGATTCTCGGGTATTTGTACGGTGCGGTGTGGGTCTTGACATATTCCTGGATCTCTTTTTTGAGTTCATCGGAACCGACTGTGTTTTTGGTCAGCACAATGGTTGCCTTGACGATCTGACCGCGGACCTCGTCGGGCACTGCGGTGATTGCACATTCCAAAACATACGGGAGTTCCATGATAACGCTTTCGATCTCAAACGGCCCGATGCGGTAGCCGGAGGATTTGATGACATCGTCAATACGTCCGACGTACCAGAGATAACCGTCTTCGTCCATGGTTGCCTGGTCGCCTGTGTGATAATATCCGTCGTGCCAGACTTCGTTGGTCTTTTCTTCGTCCAAGTAATAGCCGATGAAGAGACCGCAAGGGACACCGTCTGCAGTACGGATGCAGATCTCGCCTGTTTCGCCAACCTTGCATTCGTTGCCGTCCGGATCTAAAACACGGACATCGTAAAGCGGGCTGGGCTTGCCCATAGAACCGATTTTGCAGACCGAGCCGACAAAGTTTGCAATGGAAAGGGTGGTTTCGGTCTGACCAAAGCCTTCCATGATGGTAAGGCCGGTTGCTTTCTTAAACTGATTGAAGACTTCGGGGTTAAGTGCTTCACCTGCGGTGGTCGCATACTCGATTGAGGAGAGATCGTACTTGGACAGGTCTTCCTTGATGAAGAAGCGGTACATGGTAGGTGGTGCACAGAACGTGGTGATATTGTATTTCGCAAAAAGCGGGAGAATATCGTCGGAATGGAAGCGGTCGAAGTCGTAAGTAAAGACCCCTGCTTCACACAACCACTGCCCATAGAGTTTGCCCCAAAGTGCCTTCCCCCAGCCGGTATCCGAAATGGTGAAATGCAGCCCGTTCGGATTGACATTGTGCCAATGCTTTGCGGTGGGGTAATGACCCAATGCATACTTGTAAGAATGGGTTGCAATACGAGGATATCCGGTGGTGCCGGAGGTGAAGAGCATCAGCATCGGATCGTTTCCGCACGGAGTTTTTTCGGTGCGGGGGAAATGGGTGCTGAAGCGTTCCATCTCAACGTTGAAATCGTTCCAACCTTCACGGGAACCGCCGACCAATACCTTGATCATGTCCGGGAATTCGGCTGCTGCCTTTTCTGCTTCGGTTGCAACATCCCCGTCTGCGGTGCATACCACTGCCTTGACCTTTGCGGCTTTGTAGCGGTAAGTGAAGTCGTGCTCTACCAACTGATTGGTTGCCGGGATGGCGATCGCACCGATCTTATGAAGTGCAAGCATGCAGAACCAGAATTGGTAGTGGCGCTTGAGCACCAGCATGACCGTGTCACCTTTTTTGATGCCGAGGGACTCGAAGTAGTTTGCGGTCTTTGCCGAATATTTCTTCATATCGCTGAAGGTGAAGCGGCGGTCGGACTTGTCGTTTGCCACCCACATCATAGCGAGCTTGTTCGGATCCTTTTCTGCAATTGCATCCACACAGTCGAAAGCGAAGTTAAAAGAATCGTCGTTCTTGAACGTGATGCCGTTAAAGACGCCGTTTTCATCGTAAGAGGACTCGATGAATTTGTCTGCAACTGTGCTTGCTTCGGAAGAGGACACCGCTTTTTTTACCACAAATGTGTCGTCCTCATATTCGTCGCTGAAATGTCCGTCTTTCGGGTTGAGCACGATTGCGTGGAATTCACAGCCGCCTTCGCTCACTGCGATCATTCCGTGCGGGATGGTGCTGTTATAGAAAATTGAGTCGCCCTCGTGCAACACTTCAATGTGATTGCCAACCTGTACTTTCAGAGAGCCGCGAACGATGACGTCAAATTCCTGTCCTTTGTGAGAACTGAGTTTGATGGGAGCGTCCTGCTCTTCGGGCAGATAGGGGAAGGTGACCAAAAACGGCTCTGCCAGTTTGTCTTTGAACTTCGGAGCAAGGTTATTGTAAACTTCACCTTGCTTCTTGATGATTTTCAGACCGTCGCCTTTGCGGGTCACATCATAAGAGGTCAGTGTGGAACTGGTACCGTCGAGCAGGTCCACAACTTCAACGCCGCATGCTTTTGCGCACTTATAAATAAAGGTGAATGTGAAATCTGCGTCGCCTTCTTCCAAAACCGCATAGTCTTCCACCGAAACACCGGTCAAAGCCGCAAGTTCTTCCGGAGAATAACCTTTTGCTTCACGCAGGTTTTTGATGCGCCCTGCAACCTCTTTCAAATTGTAATCCATTGTTTTTGCTCCTTTCGTTTTCCGTTGTTGTTTCGGAATTTGAATAAAACAAAAAAAACTCGTCTCAAATTTCTTTGAGACGAGTTATACAACCCGCGGTACCACTCAAATTACGGAAGAATTTTTCCGTCACTTTCCGGACTCTGACAAGCCCTTTGCCTTTACGCAGCAATACGGAAGGAGTCTACTCGCTTTCGCTTTCGGTCCCCCAACTCAGAAGTGATAGGTCATTGGAACGCTTCCTTGCTGCCTCGCACCAACCGCCAGCTCTCTTGAAATTCCGCATCCCGACCGTCTTCGTCATCGTCGTTTTGTGATATTCAAATTTGTAATGTATTATACGCTCCTAAAATTGAGTTGTCAATAGAAAAATGAAAAAAAGTTCATTCTATAAAACGGAACTCAGTCCTCAAGAAAAGGGAAGCCTTCCCAAACCGGCTTGCCGGGATAACGGATGGCCTCGGCCTCGCCGTGCAGCACTTTCAAAACCGCATATGCCAGTGCCTCTTGCTCCATTTCGCCGGGGTAAACAGTGACTGGGGCAATCCAACCGCAGCGGCGTTTGATGCCGTCCACAATGTCAGAGTATCTCACGAGTCCGCCGGTGAGAAGAATTCCGTCCACCTTGCCTTCCAAAACTGCACTCATTGCACCGATCTGTTTGCAACACTGATAAATCATGGTGTTCCAAACAAGGACCGCCTTCGGGTCGTTTTCCTCAACAAGACGGTGGACGATTTTTGCATCGGAAGTGCCAAAATAGGAAACAAAACCGCCGGAGCGGGAACACATGGTGCGGACTTCCTGGATCGAATGAGCTTCGATGTAATCAAGAAGCGGCAATACGGGAACACTGCCGATTCGGGTAGGCGTAAATGCACCGTCGCCACCGGCGCCCACATTTCCGTCGGTCATACGACCGTGGTCGTGGGCGTTGATGGTGATACCGCCATCTATATGTGCAACAACAAAGTTGCAGTCCTCATAGCGTTTCCCCATGCTTTCCGCATGCTTTTCAGCAATGGCTTTTTGGTTGAGCGGATGTGCCTGGGCATCACGGTAAATTCCTTTGATACCGGTGAGGCGGGCATAATCGTTGTATTCATCTATATTAGTGGGATTGAGGGTATACATCTCGCCGCCGTATTCCTTGCACAGTTCATAAGCAAGTAAAACGCCTAACTTTGCTGCGTGTTCACTGCCGCCAACCCCGTTTAAGGTGTCCTGATACAGCGTTTCATCAATGAAAGTAACGCCGGTGCGCTGCGGATAAGCGCCGCCGCCTCGACCGACATAGACATCAATGTCGGAAGGGGTAAGGTCGTGCCGGCTCAAAATGTCGATGATGACCTGCTTGCGAAATGGTACTTGTCCGTTGACGTGCGGGAATTGAAGAAGCACCGGTGCATCATGGAAAACACTTTCCACAAACAATTCCTGATATTCATCAAAAACACTGATCTTAGTAGACGTCGAGCCCGGATTTATGATAAGGAGTTTCATTGTGCTACCTACCTTTTGTGTAGAATAAATTCAAAAAGTATTATACTCGTATGAGTGAATAAATGCAAGCAGCAACCGCAAAGCTGTAGAATATTTTCAAAACAGATGCTTTTGAATCGTGAGTTCAATCTGAACAAACAAAGACACCGTTTGGCCAGTAAAGGTTGGCTAAACGGTGTCTTTCTGTAATTTCACACATGACGTGTAAATGAATGGCAAATAACTCTAATTTTGATAAAATGCACCCCTCTATAAGGAATTTTGCACCCCCTTATAGGAAAAATGCACCCCCTTTTTTAAATCTCAAACAACTATTATTTATTTTCTTTCATCTTCAAAGAAGTTCTATATTGTTCTGCCTCTGGAATTTCAATAAACTCAACAGATTTATCAAAATTCTTCATAACAACTTCTTTGATTTCATCAAGCGTTACATTAAAAAACTCTCTACGCTGATTAACCATATTAAGTTTTTTGTTTTCAAACGCTCTATGAAGTGCTGTCTCCAATGCAGGAGCATTATCCGAAAATATCATTGCGTGAATATCAAAATTGAAAGGCACAGATGCATCGCTAAGTTCATCAATTCGCTCTTGTGGGTCTAATCTTCTTGTCATACCGATTTTATATATGTTCTCTCCAAATGCTCCGATATTTGAAATAATATAAACATATCCAGCCTTTGCATTAGATTCTCTATAATCTATATCTTTAATGTTTTTATCAATCTCATTCAGTTGAGCCTCGATTTCGGCTTTTTTCTGTTCCAAGTCTGCTCTTTGTTCATCAGTAGCATTGAGTAATTGCTTGTTTATAGAATCCAAAGCGTTTTGATAGTGCTTTTGTTCTTTCTGTATCTTTTTTCTTGCTTCTTCTATTTCTTTTTGAAGTTTTGCTTCTTCTCGCATTTGAGCACGAAGTTCTTTCTGTTCTTCTTTTTCTTCTTGCTTTTTCTGCTTATATTCAAAGGCTAAATATAATTCTTCAATTTTTGCTTTTAAATATTGATGTGTAATTGCAACGCTCATAATTCTTCCAAGTTTTGAAATTGCTTCAAAGGAAGAATGTAATCTTTTTTCCGAAAGTTCAATATTGGCATATGTAACACGGTTAATAACTTCATCACATTCACTGTTAAATGCACGCAACAGAAGTTTTTGCATATCCTTAACCATTTTTTTACCTTCGGATTTGCTACCATTTACAGTCCAATTCATATTTCCTGTAACGGCTTGGTCTTTTTTTATCAATTCCTTTTGCGTTTCACGAATTTTATTTAATCTATCTTTATATGCATCAGAATTTACCATATCATATTTTGGTTTATATAAGGCAAAGTCCTGATATAATATTTGTTCATCAACATCAACAAGCATTTTTTGTTTGCTATCAATTGTTGCTTGTATTTGACCGAGCGTATTGTTTGCTTTATTTATGTTATCATTTACTAAGTTTTCTCTATCCTGTAACTCCTGAATGTGTTTTTCTAAATTACACGCATCCATCATTTCTGGAGTCAATAGTTTTTTTGCACTCTCTAATTCTGCCAACAATCTTTCATTTTCTTTTTTTATTTTTGAAACATTAAATATATCCATTATTCCCATTTTGTTACCCTCCTGCGTAATGCTTTATAAATTGTTTATAGCTATCCCTTGTTCCGCTGCCAACACAACTAGTTTTTGATAGTTTGCTGTGTTTCCTCGTTTCATCTTCATAAATCCGTCAAAACTTTTAGGTGCATTTTCTCCCAACTTAATGACGATTTGATAGTATTCATAACGGATATTATATTTTTCTATCCAATTGTTTCTATCGTAATAGCGTTCCTCTCGTTCTAAACGTTTGTCGTTATGCTCTTTCCATTCAAGGTACTTTTGTTTTTCTATGGTGCTTCGGTCGTCAATGAACGGTCTATTGCTATGAGCAATAGCATCAAGTTCAACTTCCTTTACATCACCGTTCTTATTAAATTTATACTTCGTTATTTTTCTTCCCTCATAATACATAAATGAATAGTATCGAACATTACAATGCAGACCTTTGTTCTCTATAATAAAATCGGGAAGTTTGGGAAAACGCTTGTCCTTACCACTAATACAATATACTCTATTTTGGTAAGGAGCACATTCCTCACAGACTGCCGTTTCGTGTGGTATCTCTAAATAGTCGGTATTGAAATAGTCAGCCATATTAAGTTCTCGCCTAAAAACATCTTTGTTTCCTGCTCGATATTCATCATCAGCCAGCACAACAGGCAACCTTGCTTTTAGTTCCTGTAACAAATAATCACCGTAAGCAATTTCTCCAATACTCCATAATTGAATAACCAATCTATAATAGTCCTTTTTCTGCCAACCTATCGGGGAAGCCATCATAATATTAGCCGTCTTATAGGCAAGAGGAACGGCTAAATGTGGGCGTTCTTCCTTGCCGACACGCATTTTTAGAATGTAGCCTAAATCAAACGTAGTATGAGGCATACTACCCTTAATATCATCATAACGAGAAACAACAATACTTGCTATACTGTTAGCATCTTCCAAATCGTATTTGACATTGTTCAAGATTATGTATTGAGCATTATATGCTGTTTGGCGGTCTTCATCTAGCGAAACCCTTTTATTTCTCGGATTAACATTATATAAAACACCATTTTTATAATAAGCCTCATATCCTGTCGCAACAATTTGTTCCTTGCTAGTAGGAATAAACGGTGGTTGAGGCTCACTACGTTCTGGAATCAGTATTTCTTGAAACGCTGGTCTTGTATTTTGATTAGTCGGTGATATTGATTTTTTAAATATATCAAATAGTCCCATTTCTATCTCCTCTTATTCAACATCAATACATTTTTAATAAAACCTTATGTGTCTTTTGCTTTTCATCCTGATATTCCATATAAATTCTATTGGTCTTAGTAAAGTCAAACGACTCTTTATTTAATGTTGCTTTAACACTAACTCTTGTTAATTCTTTAGGTCTAATGTTGATTAGTTTATTACTTGTTTGTTCGGAAGCTGAAGATATTCTAATAAATGCATCAACAGCCTTATCTCTATATAAGACTTTCTTCTTATCACATAGCAAGATATATACATCTCTTATAATCTTATTATCCGAACTACTATTATACACATCCAACGAGAATATAAAACTTGCCCTATTAGTATCTGGAAATACGGATTCTATACTGCCCTCATCTGTTTTCTTAACACAATGAACGATTTCCTCATCATTATTAACATATATCTTAATTCGACCTTTTCTTGCTGTATTGCTCAACCAAAAGCCAAATAAAGTAGATATTATTGATACAAAACAAGTTTCTATTGTCGGTCTATATTCAACTAAGAACTCAAAAACTTTATCAAAACAACACCAAGCCATATTTTACTCCTTAACTCATCACACATTAAATTATAACACAAAACAACATCCTTTTCAAGAGATGTGGGACTTTTAAGCAATCAAGGTAAGCAAGCAAGAGACGGTTATATGATTGTTTTACATCCGAAAAAATGTTGCACAACGCCTATTGTTTTTTGCACAACACCCGTAAAATTTTGCACAACACTAATTTTTTGTATCAAAATTAGATGTGATTTCCAAAAATAAAAGCACTTCGAAAGAAGTGCTTTTATTTTTGGCAATGAAGCGTGCTTTGCACATGAAAAATGAAGCAGGGCTTCGCCCTATGAAGCACACCTTCGGTGCACAGATTTTTACGGCACGCTTTGCTTCATATTGAACGTCAGTTCAATGCTTCATGTTTGCGAAGCAAACGCTTCATACGAGCCTTATGCGAGTGCTTCATTCAATCAGGCTAACGCCTTGATTGTTGCCTTCGGGTAAAGAGATTTACAAAACCGTTAACATTGCAAATTGATAGTATGTGTGATATAATCAACTCGACAAATAAGAATTTTATGTGCAAACAGAAGGAGGTATAATGAATGAAAAGAATGTTAATGATCAAAAGAAAAGGCTTCAATTATTATACTGATTACACCGAACTGTACTTGCATAGAGCTTTTCAAAATT
>JAFQME010000016.1 GCA_017421025.1 Oscillospiraceae bacterium | reverse complement strand
CTTCTGCAGATGGAACATTGTGGGATTGAGCGTGCGTTGGTGCGTCATGCGGTTGCTGCAGAACTCGACCCGATGGTTGGCAATCAAATGCTGATGGAAGAAATTGCAGATACCCCGAGTTTAACCCCGCTGTGGACCGTGCAGCCGCATCATACCGGTGAGTTTTGGGAGCCAAAGGAACTCCTGGTAAAAATGAAAGCCAACGATGTGCGTGCTGTTACAATGTTCGGATATGCCGGCGATCAGAATTTTATCACAAGTGAATGGAATTGCGGTGCACTCTACGATGCGCTCGAGGATGCCCGGATTCCGTTGTTTATTGGATTGGTGCAGATTACCGGCGGATATGAGGGCTTGCAGAAAATTCTGAAAGTACACCCGAAACTTCCGATCGTTCTTTCCGGGGTCACATACCGTGATGCAAGAAATCTCTATGCCCTTCTCGATCAGTATGCAAACCTGCATATCACCAGTGCAGGTTGGAAAGCGATGGACGGAATTGAAGATGTGTGCGCAAAATTCGGTGCAGATCGTATTTTGTTTGGCAGCAGTTTACCATACGGTGCAGGTGGCGCTGCGATTGCAACCATCACTTATGCAAACATCTCGGACGAAGAAAAGCAGTTGATTGCATCCGAGAATCTTGAGCGTCTGTTGGGAGGTGTCAAGCTGTGATGAATTTCAGAGAAAAAGTTCTGTCCGGAAGTCCGCTTGACGAGATTAAAATACATGACTGTCACAACCATTTGGGACGTTGGAAAGCGTTTTATGTCCCGGGGGATGGGACTGCAGATCAAATGATCGCAAATATGGACCGAGTTGGAATCGATACCGTATTTGCCACAGCACACGCCAGCATCGGACCGGATTTTATTTACGGAAATGATATGGTGCGGGAAGCGTGTGAACAACATCCCGATCGTTTTTGGGGGTATATTACCGTCAATCCCAATTACGAAGATGGTCTGATGCCGGAAGTTCTGCGCTGTTTGGAGCATCCCGGTTTCCGTGGAATCAAAGTCCACGCTGACTGCCACGGTTGTGCCATTGAAAATCCGGCGTATGACCCTGTCTATGAATATGCGGATGACCACAAGATGATCGTTCTTTCCCATGTTTGGGGGGCAGGGCAGGTTGCGCAAATTGACCGCCTCTCTGCTCGATTCCCGAATATCCGTTGGATCATGGGACACTCCGGCGCAGACATCCCGGGGCTTACCTATGCGATGGATTTGGTGAACAAACGCCCGAACGTATATGGTGACACAGCGCTTTCCACAGCCCTTCAAGGAAATATTGAATGGCTGGTGCGGGAAGCAGATCCGAAGAAAATTCTGTTTGGCTCGGATATGCCGTTCTATTCTCCGATGTTTACCGTGGGCAGAATTGCAATGGCAGAAATTCCCGATGAAATCAAAATCGATATTTTGGGTAAAAACCTGGAATGTCTCATGCAAAACAGATAACAAAACACCCGACAGTAACACTGTCGGGTGTTTGTTATTTTAGTAAGAAATCGGAGAGTTGCTCCACTGTATCTGCAACAAAAATATTTGCAACCGAATCGAATTCGTCCAAAACGGCATAGCTGTAACGCACGCCCACAAACGGGAGTCCGACCGAGAATGCTCCGATGGCATCGTGCACACGGTCTCCCACCATCAAAATCTCGGGAGAGGGCTCGAGTTCCAAAAGTTCCAGCGCATAGCGAATTGCATCGCTTTTAACCACACGTTCTCCGGAAAGCTCACTGCCGGAAACCGCCTTAAAGTACTTCGCAAGATCGAAATGCTCCAAAATCTGATTGACGTAAATGTGCGGCTTGCTGGAGGCGATGGCAAGCGTTGCACCACGCTCATGTAATGCGGAAAGCATATTGCGGATGCCCGGATACACCTTATTTTCAAATATGCCGATTGTGGAAAAACGCTCACGGTATTTTGCAAGTGCGATTTTTCCGTCCTCGGGGGAGAGATGAAAATAACGGCAAAGTTCGGCTTCCAACGGAGGCCCGATGAATCCACGCAACTTTTCCAAATCCGGCTCAATGATCCCGAAATGCTGTGCCGCATATTGTACACTCTTTGTAATTCCTTCAAACGGGTCGGTCAATGTGCCGTCTAAATCAAATAAAATGGTACGGTATTGCATCCTCGTCCCTCCTTTGTCATTATCATATACCAAAAATAGTTCTGCGTAAAGTTTTTTTCAAAAAAAGATTCCTCTTGCAAAAGATGCTTAAAATTGGTAAAATAAAATGGATTGTAAAATAATTGAAAGGAGGTTTTTGGTTTGCGTCTGAAAAGTTTGGAACTTCAGGGCTTTAAATCGTTCCCGGACAAGAGTGTTATCAGTTTTGATCAAGGCATTACTGCGATCGTAGGTCCGAATGGCAGCGGCAAATCAAATATCTCCGATGCAGTTCGTTGGGTCTTGGGCGAGCAGTCCACCCGTACTCTGCGTGGCAGTAAGATGGAAGATGTTATCTTCGGTGGCACTCAGCAGCGGAAACCGGTTGGCTTTGCGGAAGTATCGCTCACCATCGACAACTCAGACGGTGCTCTGCCTGTGGAATACAACGAAGTAACCGTTACCCGTCGTTACTACCGCTCAGGCGAAAGTGAATTCTATATCAATCGCAAGGCAATGCGCCTGCGTGATATCCATGAACTTTTCATGGATACAGGTCTTGGTCGTGACGGCTATTCCATCATTGGTCAGGGTCGTATTGATGAAATCCTTTCGGTCAAGAGTGAGGATCGCCGTGAGATTTTCGAAGAAGCTTCCGGAATCTCCAAGTTCCGCCATCGCAAAGTGGAAGCGGAGCGGAAGTTGGATGCAACCGAGGAAAACCTCATTCGCATCCGAGATATCATTTCTGAACTGGAGAGCCAGGTGCTTCCTTTGCAAGAACAGGCAGAGAAAGCAAAACGTTACCTGGCGATTTACGATGAATTGAAGCAGTTGGAAACCAATGTCTGGCTGTATGAACTGGATCGGGAAAAAGAAGCGGCAGCAAAATTTGCGCAGGATTACGAGAATGCCTGTGCGCAATTTGTGCGGATGCAGGAAACCGTAGACGCCCTTTACCATGAGGTGGAAGAGCAGGCGGAAAAAATGCGTGCGCTTGAAGTCACCATCGAAGAAGAACGTGAAACCTTGCAGGCAAAGGAACGTGCAGTGCAGGAGATCCTGCATTCCCGCCAAGTGCTGGAAGCAAGCGTGCAGAATAATCTGGAAAATGCAGAACGTGTACGAGGGGAACTCTCGGAAGAAGAATCCCGTGAAGGCGGAATTCAAGAGCAGATTGCAGAGCGTGAGTCTCGCATCGCTGCCCTCTTGCAGGAGAGTGAAACCCTCACTGCTTCCATCGCCGCAATGAATGAGCAGATTATGCAGGCATTGGCAGGGAGTGACGATGTTGCAAAGCAGATCGATGCGTTGCGAGCATCTCTCCTTGTGAAAGAAACCGAGCTTTTGGGTCTTACCACAAAACAAGCGGCGGAAGAAGCATCGCTCAAGGCGGATACCGATCGACTTTCCCTTTTGGAATCAGACTTCTCCGAACAAGAAGCCAAACGGAAAGAGACCCGAGAGAAAGCACGTGCTGTCAAGCAGATTTGTGAAGAAGCGGAAGGCAAACTCGCAGAAGCGGAAAACCGTCTGCGTGGATTCACTCTCAAAGCGGAAAGCCGTAAGACCAAACTGGAGTCTGCGCAGCAAGACCTTCAAAAAGCCCAGAATACGATTTCTTCCATGGAAGAAAAATATCGTTATCTCACCGAATTGGAACGTGAATTTGCAGGATTTTCCGGTGCGACCAAAGCGGTCATGCAGGCATCTGAACGCAAACAGCTTTCTGGTGTTTGCGGCATCGTCTCTAAATTGATGCAAGTTCCCGAAAAATATGCAGTTGCGGTGGAAATTGCGCTTGGCGGTGCACTGAACAATATCATTGTGGAAGATGAGCGCTGTGCAAAGTCGGCCATTTCATTCCTCAAAAGTTCAGGCAGCGGAAGAACCACCTTTTATCCGTTGACCACCATTCGTGGGAAGCGTCTTTCAGCATCCGGGGTGGAAAAAGAAGACGGGGTTTGCGGAATTGCAGCAGAACTCGTTTCGTTTGATCCCCGTTTTGAGGAAGTGTATCAAAGCTTGTTGGGCCGTGTGGTCATCGTCGAACACATCGACCGTGCAACCACCCTTGCCCGGAAGCACAATTATCAGTTCAAAATCGTTACTTTGGACGGACAGGTTATCAATGCGGGCGGCTCTTATACCGGTGGTAGTGTCGGCAAAAATGTCGGCATTTTAAGCCGTGCAAATGAACTTCGCCGTTTGGAGGAAGAACTTTCTTCCAAAAAAGCGAAGCTTGAGACAGATGCGGCAGCGGTGCAGGAACTTTCCCGTGAATATGCAGCGCTTTCCTATGAAATCGAGCTTGCACAGAATGACAAACGAAGCGCAGAAGATGCGCTCTTAAAATCCAAAACCGAAATTGAGCATTACGGTCTTTTGCTGTCCGCTTTGAATGAGTCGGGTGACGCAGCGGAAGAAGAAACCCGAGAACTCCGTGCACGGGTGACTGTGCGTCAGCGTGACCTGGACGCTCTTGCTTTGGAAATTGCAGAAAAAACAGCTGCAAAGGATCAGTTGGCAGCGGAAATCGAGCAAAAGCAGGCCGGGCAGACCGAATTGATGACGCAGCAGGGAGACCTGACTGCGGAATTGGCAGATCTCAAAATGCGTGCAGCAGGAATTGAAGCGGAGCTGCGTGAAAATGAGCGCTCCAAAACTGAACTTTCTGAGCTCTCTGCGGCAATGGCAGGCGACCGTGGTCAAAAACTAAAACTCATTGAATCCTTTGAAGAGAAGAATCGTCTCCTTGCTCTTGAAATCGAGCAGAAGAATGCAGAAATGCAAGCGGCACAGGAAGATGCAGAAGCACAGCGTGGCCGTATTGCCGAGCGGATGCAGGAGAAACTGGATTTGGAAGCGGTCAGAAATCGCAAGGACCGTGAGGCAAAGGAACGCAATGAGGATATCTTAAAACTTGAGCGTGAGCGTGCACGTCTGGAATCCAAAAAAGATGCTGCAGAACAAGCATATGCTCAAATGATTGATAAACTCTGGGAGACCTATGAACTCACCGTTACAGCGGCGCAAGAGATTGCACAGCCGATAGAATCCATTCCCGAGGCAAAGGCACGGATTCAAACGCTTAAGAGCGAGCGCAAGAGCCTTGGAAATGTCAATGTGGGTGCAATCGAAGAGTACGACCGAGTCTCTGAACGTTTCGAATTCATGAGCACACAGCGTGCGGATTTGGAGCAGGCGAAGACCGAGCTGTTGGAAAAAATCAAGGAACTTACCGATCAAATGCGTGTGATTTTTGCGGAAAAATTCGCAATTATCAACCAAAAATTCGGAGAAACGTTCACTGAAATCTTCGATGGCGGTACCGCAGAACTTAATCTGGAGGATCCGGATGACATCTTAAACTGCGGTATTGAAATCAAAGTCCAGCCGCCGGGAAAAACCCTCAAGACCATTACCTTGCTCTCGGGCGGTGAGCGTGCGCTGGTTGCAATTGCGTTGTACTTTGCAATCATGAAGATGCGTCCCACTCCGTTCTGTGTGTTGGACGAAATCGAGGCGGCGTTGGACGATGTCAACGTGGTCCGTTATGCGGATTATCTGCGCAGACTCTCTGAGAATACTCAGTTTATTGTTATCACACATCGCCGTGGCACCATGGAAGAAGCGGATGTGCTGTACGGTGTTACCATGCAAGAACGTGGTATTTCCAAGATGCTGACCATCAGTATTGCGGAAGTAGAAAAAGAATTGCATATGAAACTCAAGTAGAGAGGAACTTTCTCATGGGATTGTTTGACAAACTCAAAGCGGGGCTGCAAAAGACCCGTGCTGCGGTGAGTGAGCAGGTGGAGAGTATCATCAAAACCTTTACTCCGCTGGATGAGAACTTTTTCGATGATTTGGAAGAAGCACTCATCATGGCGGACCTTGGTGCGGTCACCGCAATGAATATCACAGAAGAACTCCGCACCCGAGCAAAAGAAAAGAAACTGCGTGACGGGGAGGAACTCAAAGAGGAGTTTTACCAAATCGTTTGCGAGATTCTGACCCGAAAATCCAGTGAACTTACCCTGAATACCAAGCCCTCTGTGGTATTGGTGATCGGGGTCAACGGGGTGGGGAAAACCACTTCGATCGGGAAACTGGCGCATGTGTTCAAAAGCCAAGGCAAGAAGGTTTTGCTGGCGGCAGGGGATACCTTCCGTGCTGCTGCTGCGGATCAGCTTGGAATTTGGGCAGAACGTGCAGGTGTGGATCTCATTCGTCATGGTGAAGGGGCTGACCCTGCGGCTGTGGTGTTTGACGCAATGAATGCGGCGAAAGCACGTGGCTGTGATATTGTGCTGTGCGACACCGCAGGAAGACTTCATAACAAGCAAAACCTCATGAATGAATTGCAGAAGATTTCCAGAGTAATCGACCGTGAACTTCCCGGCGCAGATGTTGAGACCCTTTTGGTGCTCGATGCAACCACAGGGCAGAATGCGGTTTCGCAGGCGAAAGAGTTTACCAAAGCTGCCGGTGTGAGCGGGATTGTGCTCACCAAGCTTGACGGTACCGCAAAAGGCGGTATCGTGGTCTCTATTGCAGATACCATGGACATTCCGGTGAAATTCATCGGCGTTGGGGAACAGATGGATGATCTGATGCCTTTTGATGCAGAGAGTTTTGCAAAAGCATTGTTCTAAGGAGAATGATTATGGCACGAGTTGACGGACGGACCGAGGGGCAGTTGCGCCCGGTCAAGATTGTTACAGATTTCACCAAATATGCAGAGGGCAGTGTGCTCATCAAAATGGGAGATACTCATGTTCTGTGTAATGCCACCGTGGAAGCAGGTGCACCGCCGTATGTTCCGATGGGGACCGGTTGGGTCACTGCCGAATATTCCATGCTTCCTCGTGCAACCGGAAAACGTACCCCAAGGGATGTTTCCCGACTCAAAATCGCCCCTCGCAGCAGCGAAATCCAGCGCTTGATCGGAAGATCGTTGCGTAGTGTGGTGGATCTTGCGGCATTGGGAGAGTATACCATCACAGTGGACTGTGATGTCCTTCAGGCGGACGGAGGGACCCGTTGCGCTTCCATTACAGGCGGCTTTGTTGCGCTTGCACTTGCATGCCGTCGTATGGTGGAGCAAGGGCTGATTCGAAAAAATCCCATTACGCAGTGGGCGGCTGCAGTCAGTGTTGGAATTGTAAACGGAACTTGTGTTTTGGATTTGAATTATAAAGAAGACAGTGCGGCTGAGGTGGATTTCAATGCCATCATGACCGAGGACGGATCGCTCATTGAAGTGCAGGGCACCGGGGAAGAACGTCCGTTTACCCGTGCTGAGCACACCAAACTCTTAAATCTTGCAACTCGTGGCGTCAAAAGCTTGATTGCCAAACAGAAAAAAGCATTGGGTGGAACATTGTAATGAAATTTGTAATTGCAACCAATAACCAAAAAAAATTAGGAGAACTGAAAAAGATTTTGTGTGACTTCGGGGTGGAAGCGCTTTCGCTCAAGGAAGCGGGTGTGACCACTGATGTAGAGGAAACCGGGGTTACATTTGAAGAAAACGCAGTTCTCAAAGCGGAAAACGCAATGCGAGTGACCGGACTTCCTGCAGTAGCGGATGATTCGGGGCTTGTGGTAGAAGCGCTTGGCGGTGAGCCGGGGATTTTCTCGGCACGTTATGGCGGAGATGCTTGCGCAGACGACACCGACCGATTGAATCTCCTCCTTAAGAATCTGGAGGGGAAGACAAACCGCCGTGCCTTCTTCGTATCTGCAATTGCTTGTGTGTTCCCTGACGGCGCTAAGATCATGACCCGTGGAGAGTGCCACGGTCTCATCACCGAGACTGCGGCAGGGGAAGGCGGTTTCGGATATGACCCGATTTTTTATCTCCCCAACGAATCAGCCACCATGGCAGAAATCACTGCAGAACGAAAAAATGAAATCTCACACCGAGCAGTTGCCTTGCAAAACCTTGCCGGGGCGCTCCGGGTGTTCTGGAAAGAAAGAGGATATCAAAATGCTGACAAGTAAGCAGCGCGCACAGCTTCGTGCGCTTGGCGGAAAAGAAGATACCATTCTCCATGTGGGAAAAGGCGGAATCAATGACAACTTGATCCGTCAGGCAGACGATGCACTCACTGCTCGTGAGTTGGTCAAGGGCAGAGTGCTGGAGAATTCTCTGCTGACTCCACGTGAAGTGGCGGACGTTTTGTGCGAAGCACTGGGGTGTGACTGTGTTCAGACCATCGGCACCCGCTTCGTTTTGTATCGTCCCAACCCGAAGAATCCGAAGATTGTATTAGAGAAGTAATGAGGATTGGGATTTTGGGCGGAACATATAATCCGCCGCACACCGGACACTTGCATGCTGCGGTTGCTGCACGAAATGCACTGAGGTTGGATCGAGTCATCTTGCTCCCCAGTTTTCTTCCGCCGCATAAGCAGATGCCACGTCATACGCCGGATGCTGAGGCACGCCTTGTCATGACAAGCCTTGCTGCTGCCGAAATCGGTGCCGAGGTGAGTGATCTTGAAATCCGCCGAGGCGGGACAAGCTATACCGCCGACACTTTGGCGGAGTTTGCACGTCAATATCCCCAAGATACTTTGTGGTTTATTATGGGAACCGATATGTTTCTCACCGTGCAAAACTGGGTGCGTCCGCATGAGATTTTTTCGCTTGCACGCATTGCGGTGGTTTTGCGTGATGATTCGGATGCTGAGCGTGTGAAAATGCATAAAACCGAACTTGAGAAAACGTTTTCCTGCAAAATCGATCTTGTGGATGCAAAGGCACATCCCATTTCATCCACAGAACTGCGGGAAAATGTATTAGATGAAGAACACCAAATGTATTTACCCAAGTCTGTTTTGGACTATATCAAACAACACCGTTTCTATTTGTCGGAGGAGAAGAAAGACCGTGCGTGACATTTTGTCAGAAGTTGAAAAACGGCTGAGCCCGAAACGTTTTGCACACACACTCGGTACTGCCGAGTGCGCTGTTGCGTTGGCACGCCGCTTTGGCGAGGACCCTTCTGCAGCATATCAGGCGGGACTGTTGCACGATGTGACAAAAGAATGGAGTCCGTCGGAACAGTTGAACTTCTTTGAAAAGCATGGTATAATGATTTCTAATGTGCAAAAACTGACACCGGAACTCTTTCATCCGATTTCAGGTGCAGTTGTTGCAAAGGAAGAATTCGGCATGGAGGAAACGATTTGCAATGCCATCCGTTGGCACACAACGGGTCGTGCAGGTATGAGTTGTTTTGAGCAAATTCTTTGGCTTGCAGACCTGATTGAGCCGGGACGGAATTTCCCCGGAGTGGAGGAACTTCGTGCACTGGCGACGAGCGACCTTTCTGCAGCGGTATGTGCGGGAATGTCACACAGTATTTTATTCTTGGTAGAGCACGATCGGCTCATTGACACACAAATGATTGATGCACGGAATTGGTTTTTGAGCGAAAGGAAGTAACTATGAAACTCAGCCGGAAAGGCTTTATCTTGCTTGGAATTCTTCTCACCTTGGTTTTGACTGTGGCTGCGGTGGTGTTTCAAACCGTTCGACCACCGAAAACAGAAGAAACTCCAATCGTTTCCGATGGTTTGACGGTGGCAGCACAAGGAAAAGAAAACGGTCTTTCGGTACCGAAACGCAAACAGGACTTCTTCACAATTCTTTTCATTGGTCGTGACAAAGTGGGACTCAATACCGATGTCCTTATGTTGATGGCATATGATATCGCAAACGGAAAAGTAAGTCTCATGAGTATCCCTCGTGATACCATGACCGATGTCAAACGAAAGAACAAAAAAATCAACTCAGCCTATGCACATGACGGAAAAGGTGATTTGGAAGAGTTGATGTCTGAAATTCAGTCAATCGTGGGCTTCCGTCCGGATTTTCACCTTTTGGTTTCCATCGACGGATTTGTCAAACTCATTGATGCCATCGGTGGAGTGACCATGGATGTTCCGATTGATATGTATTATTCCGACCCCGGTCAAGATCTTACCATTGATCTGAAAAAAGGGGAACGAACGCTCAGTGGTTATGATGCAATGGGGTTGATGCGTTTCCGTGCAAGTTATGCCCGTGGGGATTTGGATCGCATTGAGATGCAGCACAAATTCATCGATGCATTTTTAGACAAACTGGTCACCCCGAAGACTTTGCCAAAGATTCCGGAACTGGCGGAGATTTTGGTTCAAAACGTCAAGACCGATCTCACAGCAGGAAACTTCGTTTGGATGGCAAAAAAGGCACTTGAACTCGACTTGTCGGAAGACTTCCATCTCTTTACGTTGCCTGGCGAGGCCGGGTACTACGAACAACGTTCTTATTTTATTGCATATGAGGACGAGACCTTAGACCTCATCAATGCGCATTTTAACCCTTATGTCGATCCGATCTCCGATCTGGATCATCCTCATGTAAAGCTTTCTAACGGAACTTACTCAGATCAACTCGATAAGGAGGAAACCAAACAATGACACCAATGGAAATCGTAAAATCTGCAGTCGCTGTTTTAGATGAGAAAATGGCACGGGAGATTCAAGTCCTGCAGATCGAGGAGCTTACCACACTTGCAGATTATTTTATTATCTGCACCGGTACCTCCAATACCCATATCCGTACCCTCACCGAGCATGTTGAACATGCACTCGAGGAGCAGGGGATTCGCCCGCATCATTCGGAAGGTCACGGCAGCGGCACTTGGGTCCTGATGGACTATCTGAGTGTTGTGGTGCACGTGTTTACCGAAGACGCACGCAAGTTTTATCAGCTCGATCGTGTTTGGGCAGACGCCAAGCCGATCAATATGGATGATTTGAAATAAGGTGGTTTTATCATGAAGTACGAATTTGGTACAATCGAGCCGAAATGGCAAAAGAAATGGCAGGAGAGCGGTGCTTTCCGTGCGGTCAATGGGGATCCTTCCCGTGAAACGTTTTACGGTCTGGTCGAGTTCCCGTATCCGTCCGGAAACGGTCTCCATGTCGGTCACGCAAGACCGTATACTGCACTGGACGTTGTTTCCCGTAAGCGCCGTATGGAGGGCTACAATGTCTTGTTCCCGATGGGTTGGGACGCATTCGGTCTTCCGACTGAAAACTTTGCGATTCAAAATAAGATCCATCCCACTGAGGTGACCCGCCGCAACGTGGCATTCTTCAAGTCCCAGCTGCAGTCTTTGGGTTATTCCTTTGATTGGGACCGTGAAATCAACACCACAGACCCGAATTATTATACGTGGACTCAGTGGATTTTCCAGCAGCTTTTCAAAAAAGGTCTTGCTTATAAGAAGCAGATGCCGGTCAACTGGTGTACTTCTTGTAAGTGTGTTCTTGCAAACGAAGAAGTGGTAAACGGGGTTTGTGAGCGCAGCGGAAGCGAAGTTGTCCGTAAGGAAAAGAGCCAGTGGATGCTCAAAATCACCGAGTATGCAGAACGCCTCATCAATGACCTTGACGACGTGGATTTCATTGAGCGTGTCAAAGTCCAGCAGAAAAACTGGATCGGACGTTCCACCGGCGCAGAAGTGGATTTCAAAACCACTCAGGGTGACACCCTCACTGTCTACACCACCCGCCCGGATACCCTGTTCGGTGCGACCTACATGGTCATTTCTCCGGAGCATCCGTACATTGAAGCGTGGGCGGATAAACTCACCAATATGGATGAGATTCGTGATTACATAGCACAAGCTGCAAAGAAAAGCGATTTTGAACGCACTGAAATGGCGAAGGACAAAACCGGTGTTAAACTCGCAGGTGTTTCTGCAATCAACCCGGTAAACGGCAAGGAAATTCCGATCTTTATTTCGGACTATGTGCTCATGGGTTACGGCACCGGCGCCATCATGGCAGTGCCGGCACATGACACCCGTGACTGGGATTTTGCAAAGAAGTTTGATCTTCCGATCATTGAAGTGGTTGCAGGCGGAAATGTCATGGAAGAAGCATTTACCGATACTGAAACCGGAAAAATGGTAAACTCCGACTTCCTCGATGGTCTGGAAGTTTCCGAGGCAAAGGTCAAAATTATCGAATGGCTGTCCGAAAAAGGGATTGGCAAGCAGAAAGTCAATTACAAACTGCGTGACTGGGTCTTCTCCCGTCAGCGTTACTGGGGCGAGCCGATTCCGCTCGTATACTGCGAGAAGTGCGGTTGGGTCCCGGTCCCCGAAGATCAGCTTCCGGTCACACTCCCTGAAGTTGATTCCTATGAACCCACCGATAACGGTGAGTCCCCGCTTGCGGCGATGACCGATTGGGTCAAGACCACTTGTCCGCATTGCGGAGGGGAAGCCTCCCGTGAAACCGATACCATGCCGCAGTGGGCAGGATCGAGCTGGTACTTCCTGCGCTATATCGACCCGAATTGCACCACCGCACTTGCTTCCAAGGAAGCACTTGACCAGTGGTCTCCGGTGGATTGGTACAATGGCGGTATGGAGCACACTACTTTGCATTTGCTCTACTCCCGTTTCTGGCATAAATTCCTTTATGACATCGGCGTTGTCCCGACCAAGGAACCGTATAAGAAACGTACTTCGCACGGCATGATTTTGGGTGAAAACGGTGAGAAGATGTCTAAGTCCCGTGGCAACGTCATCAACCCGAATGATATCATTGCAGAGTTCGGTGCAGACACCATGCGTCTGTACATTATGTTCATCGGTGACTTTGAAAAGGCGGCAAGCTGGCAGTCTGAATCGGTCAAGGGTTGCAAACGCTTCTTAGACCGTGTTTGGAATCTTGCTGAGAACGCAACCGAGGGCGAGGAATACAGCCCGGCACACGAAAGCATCATCCACAAGACCATTCAAAAAGTCTCTGAGGATATTGAAAATGTCAAGTTCAACACCGCAATTGCTGCTATGATGGCACTGCTCAATGAGCTTGCTGCTACCGGTGCAAATAAAGGCGAGGTCAAGACCCTGCTCAAACTCCTCAGCCCGTTTGCTCCGCATATGACCGAAGAACTTTGGGAAATGTTGGGCGGCGAAGGTCTCCTCTCGCTCGCTGCATGGCCCACTTTTGATCCGGAAAAAACCAAAGATGATGCGGTGGAAATCGCAGTCCAGATTTGCGGAAAACTGCGTGAACGTGTCATGATCCCGACCGATGCGGATGATGATACTGTGGTTAAAATTGCGTGTGAGACCGAAAAAGTCAAAGCCGCACTTGAGACCGGCAAGATCGTCAAAGCCATTGTAGTCAAGAACAAATTGGTCAACTTGATCATCAAATAAGAAAAAGTTTTCCGAAAGTTAGAAACTTTGCTTGACATCGGCGCAGAAATTGCATATAATATTTGTTGGTATCGTTTTTAGTACGAAGAATTTGTTAGGTATTTAGCCGGAGGGAGGGAGAATAATGTCAGAAGTCCGCGTAAAAGAAAATGAGTCTCTGGAAAGTGCATTGAAGCGTTTTAAGCGTTCTTGTGCTAAGGCGGGCGTCCTTTCCGAGCTCCGTAAGCGCGAGCATTATGAAAGCCCGAGCGTTAAGCGCCGCAAAAAGAGCGAGGCAGCACGTGCAAAGAGAAAAAAATACTAAGTATTTTGGTAGCACCACGAAAGTGGTGCTACTTTTTTAATTTATTGAAAACACATTTTTCTTGGCTATAATAAATGTCAAAGATTATTGTAGCAAAAAGAATAAACAGAAGAGTTTTGAAAGTGTTTAGTTTGGTAATGCCGATAGCGGTTCTTTTTTGCTGATTTTAATTTCCAATATCAGTTCCATGTCCGCTTTCTTTACAGTTGTTATTTTGTTGGCGGTTTTTGGCTTTGGTGACACCTGCTTTTTTAACGATCTGTCATATCGTTGATTATAGAGTTGCACATGAACTTTCGGAAACGACAAAAGCAAGAAATATCGTTTCGGCACTTCTTGCAGACGCTGATTCGAAGAAAGTTGATTCTATTACTTTTCTCAATCCGAAACAAAGCAAGATTGCAAAAAGGATTTACGGTGACAAAGGAATTCCTGTTTTAATTGAAATTGAAAATCAAATCGAGAATGAAAAAAAGTAAATGCCAAAGCGGAAATTGAAAAAGGAAATACCGAGGTTAACAACCAAATTTCTGCTGTAAAACCCCAAAAAACCGAACGATATGTTTTTATAAGTTATAGTACAAAAGATAGCGATATTGCGGTTAAAACAAAAGAGATTTTAGAAAACAGCGGTATACGCTGTTGGATTGCTCCGTGGTCAATCACTGCCGGACGTGACCACGCATCGGAAATTCCAAAGGCATTGAATAATTGCAGTGCAATGGTGTTCCTGTTTGCAAAAGAAGAAAATTCTATCCGGAGAGCCGTTATGCAATTACCGGTATTTCCAAGTTGCCCCCCCCTGTGTGTAAAGGATGCGTAATACCCACAGAATCAAAGAGCTTGCGTTGCAGGCTCTTTTTTTGTTTCAAAAAACTTCACAAATCCGTCAAGTGGGGGACATTTTTATCATATATAATCATAGTAGCAAAGGAGTGATTCTGATGAACATGATTTCCAAGAAACAAATTGCAGGGTGTTTGGTTTTAACCGTTCTTCTCTCCGGTGCTCTTGGGTTTGGCGGCGGGTTACTTGCATCTCGATCCCATTCTCCAAACGCAGAGACTGCTTCGATGGACTATACACCGGTTACACAACTGACCGGGATTACGACCGGAGCGAAATTTGATGCTCAGGCGGTTGCGGCAAAGACCATGAACAGCGTGGTTGAGATCAAAACCGAGAGCATCACACGTGGAAACCGCATGATGGGACAGTTCATTTCCGAGGGTGCGGGAAGCGGCGTGATTATCTCAAACGATGGGAAAATTGTGACCAACTACCATGTGATTGCAGGTGCGAATAAGATTACAGTCCGGATGCGCTCGGGGACCGAATACGCCGCAACGCTTGTTGGAAGTGATGCACAGACCGATCTTGCGGTCTTGAAGATTTCAGCGAGTGGACTTCCTGCTGCAACTTACGGAAGTTCTTCAACTCTGGTAGTGGGTGAGAGTGTGCTTGCGATTGGAAATCCGTTGGGCGAACTTGGCGGCACTGTGACCGATGGAATCATCAGTGCTTTGGACCGTCAAATCGAAATTGATGGTGAGACCATGACTCTGCTTCAAACCAATGCATCCATCAACCCCGGAAACTCCGGCGGCGGTCTCTTTGATGCAGATGGGAAGTTGGTTGGTATCGTCAATGCGAAATCTTCGGGCAGCGGTATTGAGGGACTTGGATTTGCCATTCCGATCGACACTGCGAAATATGTGATTGACCAATTGATTACCAACGGTTATGTCACCGGACGAGTGGATGCCGGGATGAGTTTTACCGATGTAAGTGATCAAGCGGCGTATTTGTACCGCCTTGGTAAAGGTGGGGTTTATGTTGCGAGTGTGACTCGTGGCGGAAATGCAGAAACAATCGGAATTCAACGTGGTGACCGTATTGTAAGTTTTGACGGTGTTGCAGTAAAAACCGCAGCTGAGATTGAAGCGCTTTTGAAACAACATCATGTGGGCGATTCTGTAAAACTCACCGTGGAGCGCACGGGAAAACAAACGACACTTTCTCTTGTGTTGGGAGAACAGCGCCCAACCGGATCAATATTCTGATGCCATACTGTGTTGGCCGGGTGGAAAACCACCCGGCCGAACAGACCAAACCTTATATCAGCATGGGTTGGAGTTGTACACCGACGAGTGCTGATTCCAATGTAGGCAAAATCTGGGTCATATCTGCGACCAAAGATTTTGTCTTTTTTTGTGGGTCATCTTGTCCGAAGGGGACGAAATAAAAATGTCGTGAGGAGGAGAGCGTTCCAATATTTTTTGCGTTGAGACCAAGTCCGTCGTTAGTGGAAACAGCAACAACCACCGGACGTTCGTTGCGCAGATGTGCTTTTGCTGCCATTGTGACGGAACTGTCTGTGATCCCGCAGGCGAGCTTGGCAAGCGTATTTCCTGTGCAGGGCGCTATCACGAGTGCATCCAAAAGTGCTTTGGGACCGATTGGCTCAGCGCCTGCAATGGTATGGATGATTGGTGTTTTGCAAATGGTTTCGATTTTGTCAATCCAATCCTGTGCGGTTCCAAAACGGGTATCGGTTGTGTATGCGGTTTGTGATAAAATGGGGAGTACGTCGTATCCTGCGTTGACTAAACGTGCAATTTCTTCGGTTACACGGGAAAACGTGCAGAATGAGCCACACATGGCAAATCCGATTTTCATGCCCGACACCTCCATTCTTCCATGATGTTATAAATGGTTTGCTTCATGATGAGTCCTGCGGTCACTGGGGCAACTTTTCCGGGAATGGAGAGTTCCCAAATGGCACGGACTCCCAGTTTTTTTGCAGCGGAAAAATCAATACCTCCCGGTTTGGATGCTAAATCAATACAGAGACATTCCGGCTTGAGTTCACGCAGACGTTCTGCGGTCAGAATCTCAAAGGGAATTGTATTGAAAATCAGGTCAAATGTGGATAAGCACCCTGAAATTGCGTTGGTGTTCAGTGCATGGTATCCGTTGGCGGTGATCCATGCAAGATCACTGTATTTACGTGCGGTAACCGTGACTTTTGCGCCAAACGCATCAAGGTATTTCGCAAGTAGTTTTCCAATCCGGCCGTAGCCGAGTACCAAAACGCTCAATCCGTGCAGAGTGGTGGGGAGTTCTTGCATGGCGAGTTGAATTGCGCCTTCTGCCGAGGGGATGGCGTTGGAAACGCTGAATTCTTCACGCTCCAAATAGTCATACAGCCGGAGTCCGTTGCGTCCGGCTCTTTCGAACATTTCATGTCCTACTTTTCCGGCAACCACGGTTTGTCCGGTTGGGAGAAGTGAAAAAAGTTCCTCGGCGGCGTAGTTGTTGATGGCAAGGGGGGTGTTTAACTGATCGCCCTCTCCCAGTAGCGGAAGCGGCAGAATGACACAGTCAACACGGCGTGTGAGTTCTTCGATATCATATGCTTTGGTGACTGTATCGGAAAAGGTGTGCTTTTCGAGCGCATAAGCACGGACGGAATGTCCGTCTGCGGCAAGAAGCTCTGCCAAATGGGCTTGACGCGCATCTCCCCCTACCACGGAAAACGAGAGAGTTTGTTCCGTCATCTCCGTCATCTCTCCTTTCTGATACAGTGTATGAGTGAAGATTGTTGTGTGTGCAAACATCAAAAACACAAAAGAAGATGCGGTTTTTTGAGGAGAATCTGTATAACCCGACAAAAATGGGAAAAGCTCTTGCAATTTGACAGGAAATCAACTAAAATAGAATTGTATTTTTATTGATTTGAGGTGCGTTATGGCTGTGCTCTGCTGCTTTCTCAAAACGGAACAAAACATTTCGTCCGTAGGGGTAAGTGCGGGTCAGTGCGTCTTGCGCTCAAAAAGTATATGAGTGTCGCTTTGCGGCGCTCTTTTTTATTTCAGGAGGATGTGACTTATGGCAAAAAAAGTTGCGGTCATTATGGGCTCTGACAGCGATTACGGCGTGATGAAAGCAGCAGTTGAAAAACTGCGTAAGCTTGAGATCCCGCATGAGGTGCATATCATCTCTGCACATCGCACGCCTGCGGCGGCAGAGCAGTTTGCATCGAAAGCGAAGGAAAACGGATTCGGCGTAATCATTGCAGCAGCGGGAAAAGCGGCACATTTGGGTGGCGTACTTGCTGCATATACCACGCTTCCGGTGATCGGGGTTCCGATGAAAACCTCACTGATGGGTGGGCTGGACAGCCTACTTTCCATTGTGCAGATGCCAAAGGGGGTTCCGGTCGCATGCGTCGCAGTCGACGGTGCAGACAATGCAGCGATTTTGGCAGCGCAGATTTTGGCGGTCGAGGATGCCGCACTTGCGTCCCGCCTTTTCGATGAAAAAGTCAAAATGCAACGTGAAGTTGAAGAAAAAGATGCAAAATTACAAGAGGAGGTCATGTAATCATGAAAAAGACAGAGCAGTTATACGAAGGCAAGGCAAAGAAGGTTTTTGCAACCGATGAGCCGGAACTCTATATCGTTGATTATAAAGACGATGCAACCGCATTCAACGGCGAAAAGAAAGGTACCATCATGGGCAAGGGTGTCATCAACAACCGTGTCACCAATCACCTGATGAAGATGCTGGAAGAAAAAGGGATTCCGACTCATTTCGTAGAAGAAATCTCCGAGCGTGAGACCATTGTCAAGAAAGTATCCATCGTTCCGTTGGAAGTAATCGTCCGTAATATCGCAGCAGGCTCTTTGTCTAAGCGCCTGGGTCTTCCGGAAGGCACGAAACTTGCTTCTACTGTTTTGGAGTACTGCTATAAAGATGACGCACTCGGTGATCCGTTCATCAATGAATATCATGTTCGTGCACTGAATCTTGCAACCACTGAAGAACTCCGCACCATTGATTCCTATTCACTTAAGATCAACGAGATTTTGAGCGATTATCTCAAGGATGTCAACATCGAACTCATCGACTTTAAACTTGAATTCGGTCGCTTGAGCGATGGGACCATCGTCCTTGCAGACGAAATTTCTCCGGATACCTGCCGTTTCTGGGACAGCAAGACCCATGAAAAACTGGATAAAGACCGCTTCCGCCGTGACCTCGGTGGTGTTGAGGATGCATATCAGGAAGTTATGCGCCGTCTTTTGGGGGAATAATCTATGGGTGTGTTTGGAATTGCAGTAGCACCCAAATCTGAGATCAATGCCGCTGCGGAGACCTACAGTGCACTGTTTGCATTACAGCATCGTGGACAGGAATCCTGTGGTATTGCAACCAGTCACAAGGGAATCATCAACTTTCACAAGGATATGGGCTTGGTGCCCGATGTTTTCACCGCAAAGCATTTGGAGGCTTTGCAGGGGAATCTTGCTCTTGGTCATGTCAACTATCTGACAGCCGACGGCAACCAGCGTGTGAATGCGCAACCGTTGGTGCTCAGTCATATCAATGGAAACTTGGCAGTCGCTCATAACGGAGCGTTGGTAAATGGTCTGAAACTCCGCAATGAAATGGAGCGCCGCGGCGGTATTTTCTATACCACAAGTGATGCGGAGATCATTGCGCATTTGGTGGTTCGTGAACGTGTTTGGGCAGATAGCATTGAAGATGCGGTCAAACGCACCATGCAGTATCTGTCCGGCGCCTATTCGGTCATCATGCTCAGCCGTAACAAACTCATTGCATTCCGTGACCCAAACGGATTCCGTCCGCTTTGTATGGGGAAAATTGATGATAGCATCGTGTTTGCCTCGGAAAGCTGTGCACTGGATGCGATTGGTGCAGAATTTGTCCGTGATATTGAGCCGGGCGAGATTGTGACCGTGGAAAATGGTGCGGTCAATTCAATGAAGAGCGGGATCAACGCTCGGAAATCTGCATGCGTATTTGAGTATATTTATTTTGCTCGTCCCGACAGTGTGATTGACGGTGTTTCGGTCGATGAGTCCCGTAAAGAAGCAGGAAGATGCCTTGCACGTCATAATACGGTGGATGCTGACGTGGTCATCGGTGTTCCGGATTCCGGACTTTCTGCAGCGCTGGGATTTGCGGAAGAATCCGGGATCCCGTATGGGGTTGGTTTTATCAAAAACCGCTATATCGGACGTACCTTTATTCAGCCGTCTCAAGGCCAGCGTCAGCGTTCGGTCAAGATCAAGCTCAATGCGATTGCGGCTGCAGTGCGTGGAAAACGAGTCATCATGGTAGACGACTCCATTGTTCGAGGAACCACATGCGCACGTATCGTCTCGCTGTTGCGTGAAGCAGGAGCGACCGAAGTACATATGCGTGTCTCCTCGCCTCCGTTTTTGCATCCGTGCTTCTTTGGCACCGATGTTCCGGACCGTGAAGTGCTGATTGCGCACAACCACAATTTGGAAGAAATTCGGGAAATCATCGGCGCAGATTCCTTGGATTATCTGCATTTTGAAGATCTTCCGCAGGTTGTGAAAGGAATGAATTTGGATTTCTGCCATGCTTGCTTCACCGGCGATTATTCGGTGGAAGTTCCGAATAAGGTAGAAAAACAAGGGTTAGAAGAGGGGGTCAGTACCTGTGAACAATAGTCAGAGCGAAACTTATAAAGCTGCCGGAGTTGATGTTACTGCCGGTTACCGTGCGGTCGAACTCATGAAGGCGCACGTTCAAAGCACTTATACCGAAGGCGTACTCTCCGATATCGGCGGATTCGGCGGCGTATTCAAGCCGAATCTTGGCGGTATGAAAGAGCCGGTCTTTGTTTCCGGTACCGACGGAGTCGGCACCAAACTCAAAATCGCGTTTATTATGGACAAGCATGACACGGTCGGTATTGACTGTGTTGCAATGTGTGCAAACGATATTGCGTGCAGTGGTGCAGCTCCGCTGTTCTTCCTTGACTACATTGCGGTTGGAAAGAATTTTCCCACCCAGGTGGAACAAATCGTTTCCGGTATTGCGGCAGGCTGTCGTGATGCAGGCTGTGCACTCATTGGCGGTGAAACCGCTGAAATGCCGGGCTTCTATCCGGTGGGTGAGTACGATGTTGCGGGCTTCTGTGTTGGCATGGTCGACCGTGAAAAACTCATTGACGGTAAGAACATCAAGGCAGGGGATGTGCTGATCGGTGTTGCATCGAGCGGCCTCCATTCCAATGGTTACTCCTTGGTTCGCCATGTGTTTGAAATGAGCGAAAAATCTCTCATGCGTGAGATTCCGGAACTTGGATGCACATTGGGCGAAGAACTGCTCCGTCCGACCAAGATCTATGTCCGCAGCTTGCAAGCACTCATCCGTGAGGTCCCGGTCAAAGGAATCTCTAACATCACCGGCGGCGGTTTCTATGAAAATATTCCGAGAATGCTGCCCGACGGCGTTTGCGCAAAGATTGACAAAAACGCATATGAAGTTCCGCCGATTTTCCGCATGCTCGGAAAAGAAGGCAATATTCCGGAGCGTGATCTCTACAACACCTTTAACATGGGTATCTCGCTCGTAATTGCCGTGGATAAAAACGATGCAGATAAGGCACTTGCTGCACTGCGTGCTGCGGGTGAGACCGCTTGCATCTTGGGCGAAACCATATCCGGCGAGAAGGGAATTCAGTTATGATGAGAGTTGCGGTTTTGGTTTCCGGCGGCGGCAGTAATCTGCAGGCCATTTTGGATGCGAAAGCCCGTGGTGAACTCCCGCAGACGGAGCTTTGCTTGGTGCTCTCCTCAGCACATGGTGCATATGCACTGGAACGTGCCGAAAAGGCAGGTGTTCCGAGTGAGGTGTGCTCTCCCAAAGATTATGCAGACCGTTCTGCCTACACCGATGCAATTCTTGAAATCTTACAAAAGCATCGTATTGAAGCGGTGGTTTTGGCGGGTTTCATGTTCATGCTCTCGCCGCAGTTTGCGGAAAAGTATGAAAACCGTGCACTCAATGTCCATCCTGCGCTTATTCCGTCTTTCTGCGGCCCGGGTTATTATGGGCTTAAGGTGCACGAATATGCACTGGCAGCAGGTGTCAAAGTGAGTGGTGCAACCGTTCATTTTGTTACCGCAGAGACGGATGCAGGTCCCATCATCGCACAAAAGGCGGTAGAAATTCTCGAAGACGATACTCCAGAGGTGCTTCAGCGCCGCATCATGGAGCAGTGTGAGTGGATTTTGCTTCCTCGTGCATTGGCTCTTCTCAGTGAAGGAAAAATCACCGTGGAAAACGGGAGAGTCCATATAGACAATTAGGAGGAATAGATCGTATGAAGCGTCGTGCTATTTTAAGCGTTTCCGATAAGACCGGAATCGTTGAATTTGCAAAAGGCCTTGCAGAACTCGGTTTGGAGATTGTCTCCACAGGCGGTACTGCAAAGGCACTCAAAGAAGCAGGAATTGAGGTCACCGGCATCTCGGAAGTCACCGGTTTCCCGGAATGTCTGGACGGCCGTGTCAAGACCTTGCATCCGTTGGTACACGCAGGCGTTTTGGCAATGCGTGACAATGAAGAGCATATGCGTCAGGTGGAAGAACTCGGCGTTACTTTGGTCGATGTGGTTGCAATCAACCTCTATCCGTTTAAGCAGACCATCCTCAAAGAGGGTGTAAAATTTGAAGAAGCGATTGAGAATATCGATATCGGCGGTCCGACCATGATTCGTGCTGCTGCAAAAAACTGGCAGGATGTCGCTGTTGCAGTTGACCCGGCAGATTACGGCAAAATTCTCGATGAAATGCGTGCAGGCGGTGTCACCCGTGACACCAAGCGTCTGCTTGCTTATAAGGTGTTTGAACACACCGCATCCTACGATGCACTGATTTCCGGCTACTTGCGTTCCCAGTTGGGACTCGGCTTCCCGGAAGTTTACACCCCGACCTTTGAAAAGGCTCAGGAACTTCGCTACGGCGAAAACCCGCATCAAAAAGCAATTTTCTATAAGGAAATCGGTCATTTCACCGGAACTCTTGCTGCTGCAAAACAGTTGCACGGCAAAGAACTTTCCTACAATAACATCAACGACGCAAACGGTGCGCTTGACCTGGTTAAGGAATTTGATGCTCCGTGTGCAGTCGCTGTCAAGCATGCAAACCCCTGTGGTGTTGGCATCGGCGATACCATCTTTGAGGCATATAGCCGTGCTTATGAATCGGACCCGGTTTCCATCTTTGGCGGCATTGTTGCCCTCAACCGTCCGTGCGATAAAGAAACCGCACAGAAGATGTCGGAAATCTTCCTTGAAATCATCATCGCTCCGTCCTTTACTCCGGAAGCACTTGAAATCCTCACCGCAAAGAAGAATCTGCGCTTGATGGAACTTCCGGATATTGCAAAGAAGAACACCGCCGATATGGTGGATTACAAGAAGGTTGCCGGCGGTCTTTTGGTTCAGGGTCTGGATCTTGAGATCATGGATGAGGAGAACCTCAAAGTGGTCACCAAGCGTGCCCCCACCGCTGAAGAACTCGAAACCATGAAGTTTGCAATGCGTGTGGTCAAACACACCAAGTCCAATGCGATCGTCCTCGCAAAGGACAATGCTACCATCGGTGTCGGTCCGGGACAGACCAACCGTGTCACCGCACTGAAGATTGCAATCAATTATGCGGGCGACAAAGCAAAGGGTTCGGTCCTTGCTTCCGACGCATTCTTCCCGTTTGATGACTCGGTCGAAGCAGCAGCTGCGGCAGGTGTCACCGCAATCATCCAGCCGGGTGGCTCTGTCCGTGATGAAGACAGCATCCGTGCTTGCGATAAGTACGGTATTGCAATGGTCTTTACCGGCATGCGTCATTTCAAACACTAATCGGAGGCTGAAAGCATGAAAGTATTAGTCGTCGGCGGCGGTGGGCGAGAGCACACCATCGTCAAGAAAATATCTGTGTCTCCCAATGTGGATCACATTTGGTGTGCACCCGGTAACGGCGGCATTGCATCGCTTGCCGAATGTGTGGACATCAAAGCAACTGATTTGCCTGCAATCACAGCATTTTGTTTGGAGCACCGCCCGGATCTGGTCATGGTTGCACCGGACGATCCGCTTGTCCTTGGTTTGGTCGATGCATTGGAAGAACTCGGGATCCGTGCCTTTGGTCCGAGAGCCAATGCTGCAATTGTGGAAGGCAGTAAGAGCTTTGCAAAGAAGTTCATGCAGGAAAACAACATCCCGACCGCAAGCTATGCGGTGTTTACCGATGCAGATGCGGCAATCGCTTATGTCAAAGAACAGGGTGCTCCCATCGTCATCAAAGCGGACGGCTTGGCACTCGGCAAGGGCGTTACCGTTGCAATGACCGAGGCTGATGCAATCGACGCAATCAAAAATGCGATGTGCGACGGTGCTTTTGGCGATGCAGGAAGCCGTGTGGTCATTGAGGAGTTCCTCACCGGTCCGGAAGTCTCTGTGTTGTGCTTTACTGATGGTGAGACCATCGTTCCCATGCCATCTGCGCAGGACCATAAACGTGCATTTGACCATGACGAAGGTCCGAATACCGGCGGTATGGGCGCATTCTCTCCCAGCCGTTATTACACGGCAGATCTCGCAAAAGAGTGTATGGAAACCATCTTCCGCCCCACCGTGGATGGGCTTACCAAAGCAGGGAGACGTTTTCAGGGCGTTCTGTACTTTGGGTTGATGCTGACTCCGAATGGCCCCAAGGTCATTGAGTATAACGCTCGTTTCGGCGATCCGGAAACTCAGGCGGTTCTCCCGCTTTTGGAAACCGATTTCGTCACCGTGATGGAAGCCATCATTGATCGCAAACTCGCTGACATCGAGGTCAAATTCTCGGACAATGCGGCGTGCTGTGTGGTCCTTGCAAGCGGCGGCTACCCGGGAAAATACACCACCGGATATGAAATCTCCGGGATTGCAGATGCGGATGCGCTCGATGGCGTTACCGTGTATCATGCGGGTACCAAGAAAACCGAATCCGGAGTTGCAACTGCGGGCGGTCGTGTCCTTGGTGTTACCGCACGAGGTGAGGATTTGGATGCGGCAATCAAAAACGCATATGCCGCAACTGAACTGATTTCCTTCACCGATCTCCACAAACGCACCGACATCGGGATAAAATAAAAATAACAGGCTTGGCAATTGCTGCCAAGCCTGTGTTTTTAGGTTTATTAATGTGGCTCTATGAGACGTTATCTTTAATATAATGCATAAGATTTGTTTGAAAGAGGGAACTTTTATGGCAGTTGCAGCAGTTTTTTTGATACTTTTTTCCGCATGTTATACGATTGTTTCTCTGGTGAAATTTTTTGCTTGGCGTAGGAAAACCGTGACAACAGGCATGCTTGTAGAACTGAAAGACACCAAAGCGGAATACAAAAGCGTGAATAGTAAGTCGGTATCATTCACTAAATACATCTACAATATGAAAATACCGGAAAGAGATAAATATGTCAGATTTGAGGAAAAAGTAGATGGTGAGAAACCGAGCAAGTTTCGGGTGAATGATTCAATTGACGTATGTTATGACCCGACTAACATGACTGTTATATCCGTACAAAGCTTAAAACAAGAAATATTGAAAGGTGTTTTAGGCGTGGTGTTAGGAGTTATCATTCTTGCCCTTTGTTTTTTTATTGTTTGAGAACGATTGAAATTGATCATAACAAAAAAGAGCAGTGGATTTGGTCCACTGCTCTTTGCGCACTTTTTAGAAAACCTATTTGACTGTGATGTTGCCCAAACCAACATCACGACCGGTCAGCTGGATTTTAAGCTGCAACCCATATTTTACCGGAATGGAAACTTTTTTCGGCAAACACTCGGGTTCCAATACCACTTCTTTTACCACTTTGCCGTCAACGATGAACAATACGGTTTTTTCTTCGTGATCATTATCGGTATGCCCGATTGTACATTCGATTGCGGCATATCGGCTGTCGAGATTGAAAAGGGCAACCTTATTAGTACCATAGTACCAATTTCTACCTACAATTCCGTTGCTGTACTTTTTGCCTGCCATTTCAAAGGTTTTCCCGGTGTTATAAGTGTCGAAACAATCAAGAGAATACGGCGGGCAAACGTCTAAGAGATAGGTACCGTCTGCTGCCATCTCGTCCCAAAGATACACGCTTTGGGTCGCACCGTCCCAGGTGACGTCCATATCCGCAAGAGATGCGGTCCCACGCACCGGCATATATGTGGTACCATTGTAGATGAACGGCTCAATGACGGTACCATTGGCATCTTTCAATTCGCACAATACCTTGTCTTTGTAGACTTTGATGCTGTTGTAGGTGACATCAATCGTCTTTCTTGTGCTTGCAGCATAAACAATTCCGCTGCTGAGCATCATGCCGATCAAGACACCCAAACCCACTTTGAACAAACTGTTTTTCATAGAAAAACCTCCAAATAAATACTTTTGTTTTCTTGTTGAGAAAACTACATACTATAGTATAGATTATCGAAAACATAAAGTCAATAGTCTGTTGTTAAAAATATTTACATTCTATAGTATGTTTTCAAAGAGGAAATTTGGAGGAAATGATGGATCAAATCACAGTATTATTCGGAAAACGGATTCGTAGTATCAGAAATTCAAAGAATATCAGCCAAGAACGGCTTGCGGAAATGAGTGGATTGCATCCCACTTATATCGGACAGCTTGAGCGTGGTGAAAAAAGTCCAACCCTGGAGAGCATTTATAAAATCTCCAAAGGGTTGGAAATGACCGTTGGTGCGTTGTTTTCTCATATGGAAGGAACGAGTGAGGAAGAGAGTTATGCGGTCAAACTCTACAATAAGGTTTTGCCACTTTCTTCGGAGAAACAGGAAATCATTTATAAGATTATTTCGGAAATCATTCAATTATAATAAAAAAAGAGCAGTGGATTTGATCCACTGCTCTTTGTGCGTTTTTAGAAGAATTTCTTCACGCCGTCGGTTGCGGTTGTTTCATCAGCGCTGATGGTGGTGATGAAGTTGATGTTGTTCTGTGCACCGAACTCATCCAACCATGCGAGGAAGTTTTCGGTTTCTTCCACAGAGTCGCTCTTTGCGACTTTGTAGAGACTGTCGATGAAGATATCGGAGATATCAAAGTTGCCGGAATAGAGCCCGCAGATAAACGCCTTCAAACGCTCATAACTGGTGATGGGGAAAGAAGAAACGTCAACCAAACGAACGCGATGGCTGATATCGTAAGTGAGCTTATTGCCGCGCTCGATGCAGACGACAGTGTTTGCATCTTCCTTGACAGCAGCATTTGCAAGCTCAATGATTTGTTTTGTTTTACCGTGTCCCTGAAGACCCATGATTACTTTGACCATGAAATGATCCTCCCTTTCAGTGAGCAACGAGTGTGTTGCCCGTGTTTGTTATCTTTATCATAGCACACATTCGGGGAAAACTCAATCTATTTTTCGAAAAGTCACAAAAAATTCTTAATCGTCCAAACGGCTGCGGAGTGCTGCTGTGGAATCCTCATATCCGGGCTTGCCGAGAAGTGCGAACATGTTCTTTTTATAAGCTTCAACACCCGGCTGATTAAACGGGTTGACGCCCAAAACATAACCCGAGAGACCGCAAGCAAATTCGAAGAAATAAACCAGTGCACCAAACGATGCGGCATCGGAGTTTTCCATCACGATTTCAATATTCGGGACGCCGCCGTCCACATGAGCGAGAACAGTACCCAAAAATGCCTGACGGTTGACGTGCGACATGGTGACCCCTGCCAGGAAGTTGAGTCCGTCCAAATTGTCCTCGGTTGCATCAATGGTAACTTCGTAATTCGGCTTTGCAATGGTGACCATGGTTTCAAACAGGGTGCGTTCACCCTCCTGGATGTACTGACCCATGGAATGGAGGTCAGCGGTGAGATCAACGGAAGCGGGGAAGAGACCCTTACCGTCTTTGCCTTCACTTTCGCCGAACAACTGCTTCCACCACTCTGCCATGAAGCGGAATCTCGGCTCGAAGCAACCTAAAATCTCGGTCTTTTTGCCGTCACGATAGAGCAGGTTGCGAGCACCAACATAACGCCATGCCGGATTGTTCATGGACTTGTCCGAAATCAGAGCTTGCATGGTAGCTTCTGCGGATGCCATCATTTCGTCGATGTCCACACCGGCGACTGCAATAGGAAGCAGTCCGACTGCGGTGAGAACCGAGTAACGACCGCCAACATTATCCGGAATCACGAAGGTTTCATATCCTTCGGTATCTGCAAGGCTCTTGAGTGCGCCACGTGCTGCGTCGGTAGTTGCGTAGATGCGGTCTCTTGCGCCGCCCTTTCCGTATTTGTCTTCCAACATGGTTTTAAAAATACGGAACGCAATCGCAGGCTCGGTGGTAGTGCCGGATTTTGAAATCACGTTGACCGAGAAATCACGGCCACCAATGAGCTGAACGATCTCGGAAACATAGTCGCCGCTGATGTTGTTGCCCACAAAGTAAATCTCCGGGGTGTCTTTGGTTAACTGATTGTAATACGGGCTTTTGAGCAGCTCGATTGCTGCACGTGCACCGAGGTAAGAACCGCCGATGCCGATGACCAAAAGCACTTCAGATTGACGCTTGATGCGCTCTGCAGCTGCTTTGATTCGAGAAAACTCTTCTTTGTCGTAATCACGGGGAAGGTTGACCCAACCCACATAATCGTTACCGGCACCTGTGCCGTTTACCAAAGTGTCATGCGCAGCGGAAAGCTCGCTTGTGATTGAGGAAAGACGTGCTTCCTCGACTGCGTATTTGGTAGAAACTTTAATTGCCATATTTTTTATTCCTCCTTATAGAATGTAAAGATAAATCGATAAGAAATGCAGAATACTTCCTGCAAGCACAAAAAAGTGCCAAACCGAATGGATGTAGCGCATCTTTTTGCCGAAGCCGAACACAACTGCGCCGACGGTATATGCGATCCCACCCCACAGCAGCAACAGGAACGAATTCCACGGGATTGCAGAAAGCAGTGGACGAATCGCAAAAATAATGACCCAACCCATGCAGAGATAGCAGATCATGGAAAAGACTTTAAACCGCTCCACACTGACAGCGTTGAGTGTGATTCCCAAAATTGCAGCACCCCATACAATGCCAAACAGAGTCCAGCCCAAAGCACCTTTCAGTGCCACTAAGGTATAGGGGGTATAGGTCCCTGCAATCAGGAAATAAATGCTGCAATGATCCAATACACGAAAAACTGCTTTTGCACGATTTCGACCTAACGCATGGTACAAGGTGGACATGGAGTACAAGACGATCATGCTTGCACCGAAAATTGCGCTCGCAACGATTCCCATTACAGAACCGTGAGAAACGGATTTTGCAACACATAATACCAACGTCAGTGCCCCGAAGAGAGCACCCACACCATGCGAAATAGAACTCATGAGTTCTTCTCCTAAGGTGTAAGACGGGAGATCTTTTTTGAGATTTGACATACTGTGCCTCCTGTGTATAAATTTATTATAACAGATCATAACACAAAAGTCTAATGATTCCTACCGAAAGTTTCCGACAATGTTTGTAGAGTCGATTCTACTGTCGGTGGAGAAGAAAAAAACGGGTCTACCGACCCGTTTTTTGTCAATATATGAGATAAGATTTCAACATTCTCCAAAAGACTGTTTTGATTCCGACCCGTTCAACACTGCATTGTGCTAAGATTGGAACGGTTGCCAAAACCTCGCCGCCAGCTGTAACTGAGAGTTCGCCCAGCGTTTGCCCGGCCTCTACCGGTGCGTGTACTTCTTCGACAAGGGTGATGGAGTGGGTCACATCGGAAAGTCGGCTTTTTTCCACCAAGACTTTGGGCTCGCCGGAAAAAACGGCAGGAACGCTTTGCGCAGCCCCCAACTTCACAGGGACCGGAGAAAGAGATTGATTTTTCGTGGAATCATATAATGCGAAATTTGCAAATCCGTAGTCCAAAAGCTTTGACGCTGCAGAGAATCGTTCTGCCGAGGTTGGGGAAGCCATGACTGCTGCGATGAGTTCCATCCCGTCACGCTCTGCGGTTGCGGACATACAGTATTTAGCTGCATCGGTGGAGCCGGTTTTCAGCCCGGTGATCCCATTGTAGGAACGCAGGAGTTTGTTGGTGTTGGAAAGCCCAAAGGCACCGTCGCGAAGGGTATCCATCCAAACCGTTGAATAGTTTTTAATTGTGTCGTGTGCCAGCAGAGCACGTGACATCAGCGCAATATCATAGGCGGATGTGACGTGGTCAGGGTCGGGGAGCCCGGTGCAGTTGATGAATGTGGTGTCCTCCATGCCGAGTTCTTTTGCACGCTCATTCATCAGGGAGACAAACCCCTCCATACTGCCGGCAACGTGCTCGGCAAGTGCCACAGCGGAATCGTTGCCGGACGCAATCACAGTCGCTTTGAGCATATCGTCCACACTCATGGTTTCGCCCGGCTCCAAATATACTTGTGAGCCGCCCATGCTCGCCGCAAACGGACTGACGGTGACGGTGTCGTCCAATGTGATTTTTCCGTCATCGAGTGCTTCCATAACCAAAAGTAGGGTCATTACTTTGGTCACACTTGCTGGTTGCAGCTTTTCGTGTGGGTTTTTCTCAAAAAGAACTTTTCCTGTGTCACGCTCCATTAAAACTGCACAAGGAGCAGGAATTTCGGGTGGTGCAGGTGCGGCAAAAACGGTTGATATGAGTAAAGTTACGGTCAAAACAAGACAGAAGAATCGTTTCATAATGCCTCCCAATCATCGCACAAAGAGCGGATTCCGCAGATTTCGGCATGCGGATGGCCGAATTGAATAAATTACTTGCGTTTGCAGGGGATAACACGTTATAATATATTTGGAGTAGTATGAAATTAGAACTGCAAGGAGAATCCGGATGAAGGTCGCTTTTTATACCCTTGGCTGTAAAGTGAATCAAGTTGAGACTCAGTCGTTGATGCGTGTGTTCCGTGAAGCGGGGCATACCGTGGTGGAGGGGACTTGTGATCCGGACGCCTGTGTTGTCAACACTTGCACCGTCACTGCGGTGAGCGATAAAAAGTCCCGCCAGTTGCTGAGAAAACTTCGCCGGGAATATCCGGATGCTGTGATTGCCGCTTGCGGATGCTTTCCTCAGGCCAATCCAAACGCTGCAGAGCAACTCGGCTGCTGTGATGTGATTATGGGGACCGGAAACCGTGCTGAGGTGCTTCGTTTGGTGGAGGAGACCGTCAGAGACCGTGCTCCGAAGCTTCAAATGGACGACGCTCTTCACCGCTTTGGGTTTGAGACCCTTCCGGTGGGGTTGGATACCGGGCATACCCGAGCGATGCTGAAAATTGAGGATGGGTGTGAGAATTTCTGCACCTATTGTATCATTCCGTATGCACGTGGCAGGATCCGTTCGGTTAAAAAAGAAATCGCAGTCGCACAAGCGAAAGAACTTGCAGCGGCGGGATACCGTGAAATCGTGGTGACCGGGATCGAAATTTCGTCTTATGGGAAAGACCTTGAGGGAGAAACTTTGATTTCCCTCTTGGAAGCATTGTGCTTGGCCGTGCCGGAGGTTCGGATTCGTCTCGGATCGCTCGAACCGCGTACCATCACCGAGGAATTTTGTAAGACTCTGGGGTCATATGATAATCTGTGTCCGCAATTTCACCTGTCCCTGCAAAGCGGATGTGATGCGACACTCAAGCGCATGAATCGAAAATACGATATGGAACGGTACGAAACTTCAGTGCGTTTGCTTCGGGACACTTGGGAAAACTGCGCCGTTACCACCGATTTGATTTGCGGCTTTCCGGGGGAAACCGAGGAGGAATTTGCTGAGACATTAAGCAGCATTGAACGGATTGGATTCTCTGCCATGCACATTTTCCCGTATTCCAAGCGGGAGGGGACACGTGCAGCTAAGATGCTCAATCAAGTGCCAAAGTATGAAAAAGAAGCACGTACCAAACGTGCCGGTGCTGCGGCAAGTGCTGCAAGAAAGCGCTATTTGAATTCATTTGTTGGAAAAACCGTTTCGGTGTTGTTTGAAGAGGAATCCGACGGTGTTTGGCAGGGACACAACAAAGAATATCTCTTGGTGGAACTGACGCACGACTCGGATTTGAAGAATCAAATCTTGGATGTGGCAATTATCGGAGTCAGTGAGCGAGAAACATTGATTGGGAGAATGGTATGAGAGACCAGACAAGAATTGCAGATCTGTTGCGGCAAAACGCCGCAGTATCCGTGAAAATTGAAGAACCTATGTCCCGACATACCACGTTCGGAATCGGCGGTCCTGCCGATTTGTTTGTCGAGGTAAATGATGCAAAAAACGCACGTTGGGTATTATCACTTTTGAAAGAGCATGAGATTCCTTGCATGATTCTTGGAAAAGGGAGTAACCTTTTGGTTTCGGACGCAGGCATTTGCGGTGCTGTGGTGAAATACTGCGCTACCGGGATCGAATGTTGCGGAACATCCGTGGTTGCAGGTGCCGGAGTATCACTCGCAAAACTCGCCACGTATGCAATGCAAGAAAGCCTTGCCGGACTTGCTTTTGCACATGGAATCCCGGGGACTTTAGGCGGCGCTTGCGTGATGAATGCTGGTGCATATGGCGGCGAGATGAAGGATGTCGTGGTTGAAACCACCTATCTTGATTCTGAACTCAAAGAGTGTGTGGTGCGAGGAGAAGAACATGAATTCGGTTACCGCACCAGTATCTTTAAGAAAAAACCGCCTGCATTGATTTTGGGCTCTACGCTCAAACTAACAAAGGGCGATCCGGAAGAAATCCGTGCGGAGATGGCAGATTATGCAGGCCGACGCCGTGAGAAGCAGCCGCTTGAGTATCCCAGTGCAGGCAGCACCTTCAAACGTCCGGAAGGACATTTTGCGGGTGCACTGATTGAGCAGTGCGGGCTCAAAGGACTTACCGTCGGCGGTGCACAGGTGTCTGAAAAACATGCGGGATTTGTTATCAATCGAGGCGGGGCAACCGCACAGGATGTGAAGTGCTTGATCGAACAGATTCAAGAAATCGTACTTCGGGAGACCGGAGTTGTATTGGAATGTGAAATCTGCATTTTGTAGGAGGAAGTATGGAATTTTTAATCGTATCCGGAATGTCCGGGGCAGGAAAAAGCCGTGCAGTAGCGGTGTTTGAGGATTTGGGTTATTATTGCGTGGATAACATGCCGGCAGAACTGATTCCTATGTTTGCAGAAATGTGTATAGCGGCAAAGGGCCGTTTTGAACGTGCGGTTTTGGTTGTGGACACACGAGGCGGCGTGGATTTTAACCGCCTATTCTCTGCATTGGAAGAACTCAAGGGACTGGATTGCACCCATCGAATCCTGTTCTTTGAGGCATCTGCGGAGACTATCATCAGTCGTCAGCGTGAAACACGCAGAAAGCATCCTCTGCAAAAAGAGGGGATGAGCATGCAGCAAGCCATCCAACAGGAAATCGGAATTCTTTCGGGTGTGCGTGCACGTGCGGATTATATCATCAACACAACAAGTATGAGTACATCCGGACTTCGTCAACATCTGCTTGATTTGTTTGTGGGGATGGAAGAACATGACCGCTCTATGGCGATCAGTGTTATGTCCTTTGGGTTTAAGTACGGCGCACCGCCAGAGGCGGATGTCATGTTTGACGTTCGTTTTTTGCCAAACCCGTTTTATTTGCTGGAATTGCGCCCGAAAACCGGGCTTGAACCGGAAGTTCGGGAATACGTGCTGCAAAATGAGGATACACAGGAGTTTTTGGGGCATCTTTATTCTATGATAGACTACCTGGTTCCACAATATATTGAAGAAGGGAAAACCACGTTGGTCATCGGAATCGGATGTACCGGCGGAAAGCATCGCTCAGTGGTACTGAGTGAGGAGTTGTGTCGCCACATCAATGAAAACGGATTCCGAAGCACCACACTTCATCGTGATATTGGACGCGAATAGGAGGATTTTATGAAGGATCACAGTCAAATCGTAGCAATCGGAGGAGGAACAGGCCTTTCTACCATGCTGCGAGGACTGAAACGCCATACCGACCGAATTACCGCAATAGTCACGGTTGCGGATGATGGCGGCGGCTCCGGAATTCTTCGCCAAGAAATGGGGATGCTTCCGCCCGGAGATATTCGGAACTGTATCACTGCACTCTCCAATGCAGAACCGATGATGAGAGACCTTTTAGGTTATCGCTTTTCTGAAGGAGGCCTTGCAGGACAAAGCTTTGGAAACTTATTTCTTGCTGCGCTCAATGAGGTCACCGGTTCGTTTTATCAAGCAGTCCGTTATTTAAGCAATATTCTCAATATTACCGGTCGGGTACTGCCTGTAACGGTGGAAGACATCCGTTTGGAAGCTGAATTTGAAAACGGCGTCTGTGTATTGGGCGAATCACGCATTTTTGAAGCGAAAAAAGAGCAAGACAGCCCAATTAAACGGGTGCGATTGATTCCGGAGTATCCGTGTGCACTGGAAGAAAGTTTGGATGCAATCGAAAACGCCGATCTTTTGGTGCTTGGTCCGGGAAGCTTGTACACCAGTATTCTCCCGAATCTTTTGGTGAGCGGTGTAGTGGGCGCAATCAACCGTTCCAACGCCAAAAAGATTTATGTCTGTAATATTATGACCCAGGAAGGTGAAACCGAGGGATACACCGCATTTGATCATGTGAAAGCGCTGTTCGATCATGCGGGCTGTAAACTGTTTGACCATTGTTTGGTCAACGAAACTCCTATTGGGAAAGAACTTTTGGAAAAATACGAAAAAGAAGCAGCCGAGGCCATCGTGGTGGATTCCGAGCGGTTTGATGCCGCAGGAGTGACCCTTCATTATGCACCGCTCGCTTCTGATGATAAACGCTATGCACGTCATGACCCGGAGCTTTTGGCAGAGGCTCTGATGAAACTGATGGAGGAGTAACAAATGACATTTTCCGCACAGGTGAAAGCAGAATTATGCAAAGTCCCCATTGAGCATGAAAAATGTGCTCTGGCGGAGCTGTGCGGAATTGTATTGTTTGCGCAGTCTTTTGATGCACGGTCTTTGCGGATTGTTACAGGAAATGCAGAACTGGTCGGACGAGTTTCTCGGTTGTTAAAACTCCTTTTTGGGTTTGATTTTGATAAAAAAATCATTCCGACGGCTGCGCTGAAAAAATACAGTTTGGTGATTCAATCGCAAGAAAAACTCGGTGTCCTGTTTGATGCGTTTGGGTTTGAACTCGGAAGCACAAACGTCATCCGTCTCAATGCCGCTTTGGTGGAGGACGACAGAACCCGTGCAGCCTTTTTGAGAGGGGTGTTTTTGGCTTCCGGCTCGGTTTTTGACCCGCAGACCACATATCATTTGGAACTCACCACCTCGCATTTTCGACTGAGCCGAGAGGTTCTTGCGATGCTTCCGGAATTGAATCTGCGTGCCAAGTGCACAGAGCGCAAAGGAAATTTTGTCATTTACTTCAAAGAAAGCAGCATGGTTGAGGATGTGCTTACTTTGATCGGAGCACCAATTGCTGCGATGCATGTGATGGAAACCAAAATGTATAAAGAACTCAAAAACAGAGTCAATCGCAAAAGTAATTTTGAAAATGCAAACTATGAAAAAATGCTGGACACGGCAGCACGTCAAGTAAAAGCATTTGAAACGTTGGATTTGGATTCACTTCCGGAAAAACTTCGTGAGGCAGCTCGTGTACGAATCGAGAATCCGGAAAAGACCATGGCAGAGCTTTGCGAAATCTTAGGGGATGTGACCAAATCGGGACTCAATCATCGATTCCGTAAGTTGATGGAACTTGCCGAGAAGGAGAAAGAAAAATGAGCGGATTTGTTCATTTGCATGTACATAGTGAATACAGTTTGCTCGACGGCGCTTGCAGAATCAAGGGTCTGATTGCACGTGCAAAAGAACTGGGGCAATCTGCGGTTGCCATCACAGATCACGGCGTGATGTACGGTGTCATTGATTTCTATGAGGAAGCGAAGCGTGAGGGAATCCATCCCATCATCGGCTGCGAAGTTTATGTTGCGCCCCGCACCCGTTTTGATAAGGTGCACGGACTGGATTCGGAGGCGGCGCATCTTGTCTTGCTTTGTAAAAACGAAATTGGCTATCAAAACTTGATTCGCATGGTGAGTCAAGGCTTTACCGAGGGGTTTTATAATCGTCCCCGAGTGGATTTGGAGCTCTTGCGTGAGCATTCCGAGGGACTCATTTGTCTTTCTGCCTGCCTTGCCGGGGCGATTCCGCGCTATTTGGAGCGTGGCGACTATACGGGCGCAAAAGAGTACGCAAAAACCTTGTCCGAGATTTACGGAGAAGGGAATTTCTATTTGGAAATACAGGACCATGGCATCCCGGAACAACGTGCAATCAATCAAGGGTTATACCGTCTTGCGGAAGAACTCTCCTTGCCGTTGGTTGCAACCAATGATGCGCACTATCTCACCCGTGAGGATGCCTATGTGCAGGACGTCCTCATGTGCGTGCAGATGAATAAAACATTGGATGATCCGGACCGCATGAAATTTGCAACCGAGGAATTCTATCTTAAGAGCGAAGCGGAAATGCGGAAACTCTTCCCGAATCATCCCGAGGCAATTGAAAACACAGTCAAAATCGCTGAAGTTTGTCAAATGGAGTTCACATTTGGGAAATACCATTTGCCGCACTATGATGTCCCGAGTGAGTTTGCGTCTTCTGCGGAATACTTCCGATATTTGGTAAATCGTGGGTTTGAAGAGCGATTCCCAAATCCGCCGGAGGAATATCGCACACGTCTTACCTATGAGATGAATATGATCGAGCAGATGGGATATGTGGATTACTTCATCATTGTCTGGGATTTCATCCGTTTTGCAAAAGAAAGCGGAATTCCGGTCGGACCGGGACGTGGAAGTGCAGCGGGAAGTTTGGTTTCGTATTGCCTGAATATCACCAGCATTGATCCGATGAAGTACAATTTGTATTTTGAACGCTTCTTGAATCCGGAGCGTGTCAGTATGCCGGATATTGATATTGACTTCTGCTATGTCCGCCGTCAAGAGGTCATTGACTATGTGGTGGACAAGTATGGCGCCGACCGTGTTGCGCAGATTGTTACGTTTGGTACCATGGCGGCTCGTGGTGCGGTTCGTGATGTCGGACGTGTGCTGAACATTCCGTACGGGGAAGTAGATGCGGTTGCAAAGCAAATCCCCTTTGAACTCAAGATGACCATTGAAAAAGCACTCGCCGTTTCCAAACCCTTAAAGGAAATGTATGAAAACGATGCACGGATTCGCAAATTGATTGACACCGCAAAGGCGCTGGAGGGAATGCCTCGCCATGCCTCCACCCATGCTGCGGGTGTGGTTATCACAAAGAATCCGGTAGACAGTTATGTTCCGCTTTCCAAAAACGACGAATCCATCGTCACCCAGTTCCCAATGACTACCTTGGAACGGTTGGGACTTTTGAAGATGGACTTTTTGGGACTTCGCAATTTGACGGTTTTGCGTGATGCGGAAGCAATGATTCAAAAAACTGAGCCTGCGTTTTCACTCGATGATATCGACGATCATGACGAGGGAACGTTTGCCATGTTGGCACAGGGGAAAACCGCAGGTGTATTTCAGTTGGAAAGTGGCGGTATGACCAATGTGGTCATGGGAATGAAACCACACTCGATTGAAGAAATCACTGCAATTGTGGCATTGTTCCGCCCGGGTCCAATGGACTCGATTCCGCATTATATCGACTGCAAATATCATCCGGAAAAAATTACTTATAAACACCCGTGGCTGAAAGAAATCCTGGAAGTTACTTACGGTTGTATTGTTTATCAGGAACAGGTCATGGATATCTTCCGTAAAATCGCAGGATATTCCCTTGGACGTGCGGATATGGTTCGTCGTGCGATTTCCAAGAAAAAGGAAAAAGAAATCTTGCGTGAGCGGGAGAACTTTGTCCGGGGAAATCCCGAAGAGGGAATCCCGGGTGCTGCAGGAAATGGTATCTCGGAGCAGATTGCAAACGAGATTTTTGACGAAATCGTTGCATTTGCAAACTATGCGTTCAACAAAGCCCATGCAGCGGCATATGCCATGGTGTCATACCAAACCGCATATATGAAGTATCATTATCCACGACAGTATATGGCAGCACTTCTCACCTCGGTTTTAGACAACAGTGCGAAGATCACAGAGTATATCGCCTTGTGCCGTGAAATGGGAGTGCATCTGCTTCCTCCGGATATCAATGAATCATTTGACGATTTTACGGTCAGCGGAGATGCAATTCGCTTTGGGCTTGCAGCAATCAAAAATATCGGTCGTGGCATGGTAAAGATTGTGGTAAGCGAGCGAGAAGAAAACGGACCGTTTACATCATTGCAGGATTTCTGTGAACGCATGAGCGAGAGGGAACTCAATCGTCGTGCAGTGGAAAATCTCATCAAATGCGGTGCGTTTGACAAGTTTGGTGCACGCAGTCAGCATTTACAGGTGTATGAGAAGGTTTTGGATGATATCTCGATCAATCGCAGTAAGAATGTGGCAGGCCAGATGGATCTGTTCAGCATGGGTGGGGAAGAAACCGAAACGTTCAAAACTGTCGCATTACCGAACATTCCGGAATTTGATAAGAAAACGTTGCTTACGTTGGAACGTGAAACGGCAGGATTGTATCTCTCAGGGCATCCGATGGAAGCGTATACCGATGAACTCAAGCGTCGCTCTATTATGCAGATTTCGCAACTGACTTCAGATGATGCAGAGGGATCTCCTCAATTCCGAGACGGACAGGTGGTGCTGATTGCGGGTGCGGTGAGTGAAATCAAAACCAAAACCACTCGAAGCAATCAAATGATGGCATATCTCACCTTGGAGGATATTTCGGGTACAGCGGAGATTATCGTGTTCCCCAAAATCCTTGCCGACCATCGCACGCTCCTGAGAGAAGATGCGCTCCTCGTGGTGCGTGGACGCATCAGCATCCGTGATGAAGGTGCGCCTCAAATTCTGTGCGACTCGGTGGAAGAACTAACAATTAACCAAGAACCTGTGAAACCGAAAGAAAGCGGAGAAAAACTGTATCTGCGGTTTGCAAGCCAAGACGATCCGAAATACACCGCAATGAGTGATTTGCTCCGTGCATTCCCGGGAGAGCGGACTGTGATTCTGTATTTTGCAGACAGTGGAAAACGCCTGAAAGGCAACGTGGAAGCTGATGCACGGTTACATCACCGCATCACCGTTTTAATGGGTGAGGAAAATGCAGTTTTGAAGTAAAGTTTCTCTTTACTTTTCCGTTTTTGCGTGTATACTGTATAATAGATTATTTTGTCTGAAAGGATTGTTTTCCTATGAAGGTTGTTATTATGACGGATTTGGAAGGCGTCAGCGGTGTCAATCATCCGGACCATATTTACAGTGAGCCGAGTGAGATGTATCAGTATGCGGTCGGACGTTTGATGGCTGACCTCTACGCTGCGGTGGAAGGCGCACTTGACGGCGGTGCAACCGAAGTCTATGTGGTTGACGGTCACCATAGCGGAAAGAACTTCATCAAAGAAAAACTGCATCCCAAGGCAAAGCAGGTTTCGTTTGCCGAATGGCGGGAACTCATTCGTAGTGGCGAGATTGATGCATATATGGAAGTCGGCTGCCATGCGATGGCAGGCACAATGAACGGCTTTTTCGACCATACCCAAAGCTCAAAAAGTTGGTATAACTACTATGTCAACGGCAAGAAGACCGGTGAAATCGGGCAGGGTGCTCAGTTTGTCGGCGCATTCGGGGTCCCGATGGTCATGGTCTCGGGCGACCTCGCAGCTTGTGTGGAAGGTCGTGCGTTCCTCGGTGACATCGCAACCGCAATCGTGAAAGAAGGTATCGGTTGGGCGAGTGCGAGATGCATCGACCTCAAAGAAGCGGAAGAAAAAATCCGCGCCGCAGCTTGCGAAGGGCTGAAACGAGTCAAAGACATTCGTCCGTATAAAGTCCAACTTCCTGCGGAAGTGAAACTCGAATTCTTCCGTGCGGATCAGTGCGACGAATACTGCAAGAACCATCCGGAAGTCGAGCGTATGGACGCACGTACCGTGCGCAAGCTTGTGTTTGAAATCAACAGCTATTTAGATTTGCTGTTCTAAGGAGAAAGAATTATGGCTAAGATCAATCGAATCGGCGTTCTCACCAGCGGCGGTGACGCACCAGGCATGAATGCCGCAATCCGTGCGGTTGTCCGCTCTTGCTCTTATTACGGGATTACCTGTCTTGGAATCCATAGAGGTTATAACGGACTCATCAATGGTGATATTGTCACCATGGATGCGAGAAGTGTTAACGGTGTGATTTCCCGTGGTGGCACCATGCTTTACACCGCTCGTTGCCCGGAGTTTATGACCGAAGAGGGCGTGAAAAAGGCGATTGGAACCTGCAAATATCTCGGGATTGACGGGATCATCGCAATTGGCGGTGACGGTACTTTCCGTGGCGCACGTGACCTTGCGGCACACGGTGTCCCCACCATCGGAATCCCGGCTACCATTGATAATGATATTGCATCCACCCAGTACAGCATCGGGTTTGATACCGCTTGCAATACTGCGCAGGATGCGATTGACAAACTGCGTGACACCATGCAGTCTCATGAACGTTGTTCGGTCGTTGAGGTCATGGGCCGTAATGCAGGGCATCTCGCACTCCATGTCGGCATCGCTACCGGCGCAACCGCAATCCTGGTCCCGGAAAAAGAACTTGATATGGAGCAGGATGTCATCGAAAAAATCCGTTTGGGCCGTATCAATAAGCGTTCCCACTTCATCATCATTGTGGCAGAAGGCGTTGGAAGTGCAATGAAGGTTGCCGAGAAGATCAAGGAAGAAACCGGAATTGACGCACGAGTCACTATTTTGGGTCATATTCAGCGTGGTGGCAGTCCTTCTGCGGAGGACCGTGTATGGGCGACTCGTATGGGCGAGTATGCAGTTACCGGTATCTTGAACGGCAAAAGCAACCGTGTTGTCTGCGTGGTCAATGATAAACTCATTGATATGGACATCAATGAAGCGCTCGAAATGCATAAGGATCTCCCGAATGAAATGTATTTGACCTCCAAGATGATGGCGGTATAAATCAAACAAAAAGCCACTGCTCACGCAGTGGCTTTTCTGCTTGCCAAGAGAAGACAACTGTGGTAAAATATAGTTTGATATTTAAGGAGGCGATTCACTTGAATTTCAAGTTTTCAGAACGAATTTCAACTCTTCAGCCCTCTGCAATCCGAGAGATTTTGAAAGTCACGCAGGACCCAACCGTGATTTCCTTTGCTGCGGGAAATCCGGCACCGGAAAGTTTCCCTGCGGCGGAAATGGCAGAGATTGCGGCGGAGATTTTTGCAAATGACGCAGCGTCTGCACTGCAGTACGGTGTAAGCGAAGGGTATAACCCGCTTCGCACGCTTACCGCAAAGCGCATGAAAGAAAAATACAACGTTGGACGTACCTTTGATGATACTCTCATCACAAGCGGTGGTCAGCAGGTCATCGAAATGTTAACCAAAGTATTGGTCAACGAAGGGGATGTCATCCTTTGTGAGATGCCCAGCTTCATCGGTGCGCTCAATGCATTCCGTTCTTATAACGCAAAACTCATCGGAATCCCGATGGATGATGACGGAATGGATCTCGAGGTGTTGGAGAGAACACTCCAAACCACCAAAAACGTCAAATTCATTTACACCATTCCAACCTTCCAAAATCCGTCCGGACATGTAATGAGTCTTGCACGCAGAAAGAAACTCTTAGAACTTGCGGAAACATACAATGTTCTGATCTTGGAAGACAGCCCGTATTTCGAACTGCGTTTTGCAGGTGAGTACGTGCCGCCGATTAAAAGTTTGGATGAAACCGGTCGTGTCATCTTCTCCGGTTCCTATTCCAAAGTCCTTTCTCCGGGTATGCGTATCGGCTTCTGTATTGCACATAAAGACTTGGTTGCAAAACTCACTGTTGCAAAGCAGGTGAGCGACGTTCATACCAATCTGTTCTTCCAGATGATCGCAGCTCGCTTCTTGGAACGTCATGATTTGGATGCGCATATTGCAAAGATTTGCACGCTCTATGGTAGCCGTGCGCAGCTCATGTGCGATTTGATCGATGAAAAATTTGACGGAAAAGTCCGTTATGTCCGCCCGACCGGCGGTCTCTTCCTGTGGTGTTCTCTTCCGGACGGTTACGACGCAATGGATTTCTGCCGCAAGACCGGCGAGAAAAAAGTAGTTGCGGTTCCGGGGTCCTCATTCTCTGTGGATGAGCATGAGGTAACACCTACCTTCCGCATGAATTATTCCCTGCCTTCTGAAGATCAAATTCGTACCGGAATTGATCTCATGGCAGATGTGCTCAAAGATTACGTCAAATAAGAGGAGCGTTTCTCATGGATAAGAAAATCGTATTTTCCGGAATCCAGCCGTCCGGTGATATCTCGCTGGGAAATTACATCGGCGCACTCAAAAACTGGGTGGAGATTCAGCACGACTACCATTGTTTGTATTGCGCAGTGGATATGCACGCAATTACCGTTCGCCAGGATCCGAAAAAACTGCGTGAGCAGTCCCTTGCGGTTTTGGCATTGCTCATCGCTTGCGGACTTGATCCGAAAGAGAATATCATGTATATCCAAAGCGTGGTGCCGCATCATGCGGAGCTTGCTTGGGTGCTCAATTGCTACACCATGTTCGGGGAGCTTTCCCGTATGACTCAGTTTAAAGACAAGAGTCAAAAACATGCGGACAATGTTAATGCAGGGTTGTTTGATTATCCGGTCCTTATGGCGGCAGATATCCTGCTTTATCAAGCAGATCTTGTTCCGATCGGAAGCGATCAGAAACAGCATCTGGAGCTTGCACGTAATATTGCAGAGCGCTTTAACGGGATTTACGGCAATACTTTTGTGGTTCCGGATGGCTATATTCCCAAAGTTGGCGGCCGCATCATGAGCCTTGCCGAGCCGGAAAAGAAAATGTCCAAGTCCGACCCCAACCCGAATGCCCGCATCCTGATGCTGGATGAGCCGGATGTCATTATGAAGAAATTCAAGCGTGCGGTCACAGACAGCGAGGCGCAAGTAGCATACCGAGAAGGAAAACACGGCATCAATAACCTGATGACCATTTACTCCATTGCAACCGGAAAGACATTTTCTGAAATCGAAGCGGAATTCGAAGGGAAAGGATACGGAGATTTCAAACCTGCTGTTGGTGAAGCAGTGGTTGAAATGCTTCGTCCTATCCGTGAAAAAACAAATGAGCTTTTGAAAGAAAAAGATTACCTCATGGGCATTTGTTCTGAAAATGCAGAGCGTGCTGCAGCACTTGCGGAACGCACCATGAGAAAAGTTCGTAAAAAAGTAGGTTTTGTTCAAAAGTAAAAGGAGTTTTTGGAAATGTTAGGAATAGATTTGAAAATTGTGTTGTGGGCCTTTGCTGCATTTGCGCTTGCGGGTGTGATTGCATTTGCCGCAACACCTATTGTCAAAAACCTTGCACATAAAGTTGGTGCAATTGATGTTCCGAAAGACGCTCGTCGTATGCATACCACTCCAATTCCTCGCATGGGCGGCCTTGCAATCTTCCTTGGATTCTTGCTCTCGGTGCTGCTTTTTGTTCCGATTGATCGTCAAATGCAGGGAATCCTGCTGGGCGCAGTCATCATCGTGATTCTTGGTATCGTGGATGATATTATGCCGCTTCCCGCACTCCTTAAACTTGTGGTGCAGATTTTGGCTGCCCTTGTGGTAGTTTGGCACGGAACTGTCATTGAAGCCATCACAAATCCGAATCTGTTGAGTGCGGACCCGCATTTGCACCTTGGTATCTGGAGCATTCCGGTTACTGTGATTTGGATTGTTGCAATCACCAATGCAGTCAATCTGATTGACGGCTTGGATGGCCTTGCAGTCGGCGTTTCCTCGATTGCGTCCATCTCGCTTTTGGTTATCGCAATCATTGTTTCTGAGCAGAATGTCGCTATCATTATGGCAGCACTCGCAGGTGCATGTATTGGTTTCTTGCCTTACAACATCAACCCGGCAAAAATCTTCATGGGCGATACCGGGTCCACTTTCCTTGGATTCATTCTCGCTTCCATGTCAATCTCGGGACTTTTCAAATTCTATGCTGTGGTGTCTTTTGCGGTCCCATTCCTCATTTTGGGTCTGCCTCTCTTTGATACCATGGTTGCCATCGGCCGTCGAGTCATTCATGGCAAAAACCCCATGGCACCGGACCGTGGTCATGTGCATCACAAACTGATTGATATGGGCTTTAACCAAAAACAGTCTGTCGCAATTCTGTATATGATGAGCGGTCTTTTGGGGCTTAGCGCAGTGGTGCTCACCTCAAGCGGTGAGATTCGTGCCATCATGTTGCTCCTTGCAGTCATGCTCGCATTTGCAATTGGTCACAAACTCTTCAAAGAGCTTAGTCGTGACAATAATAACAAAACAGACGATGACAAATAAAAAACACACGGTCGAGCGTTTCGCTCGACCGTGTGTTTTGTTGTATTATCTCATAAGTCCGATGCAATCGAAGAACGGCTTCTTCGCAATCGTCTGCTTGTCAGCTTTGAATTCATCATGTGCCAAGGTGATGATTGAGAAATCAGCTTTTTCAATTGCTTCAGCAAGCGAGAAGTTCGGGATGCCTTCAATGGCCTCTACCGATGCATTCGGCTCGCAGCAAATGACTTTGTGCCCCAGTTTCTCAAACTCGTGTGCCATGGTGATGGACGGGCTCTCACGGAGGTCGTCAACATTCGGCTTGTATGCCATGCCGAGGACTGCAATGGTTGCATCGGGAGCAAGCTCGTGCACTTTCTTTGCAACGTAGAACGGTTTGAAATCGTTTTCCTGACGTGCTGCCAGAATCAACGGAGTGGTGTCTTCAAACTGCTCGTGGATGAACCACGGGTCGACAGCGATACAGTGTCCGCCAACACCAGCACCCGGAGTGAGAATGTTGACACGGGGATGGCAGTTTGCAAGCTCGATCAACTCAAAGACATCTACGCCCAACGGATCACAGATCATAGAGAGTTCGTTTGCAAATGCAATGTTGATATCACGGAAAGTGTTTTCGCAAAGCTTGCACATTTCAGCGGTGACATCGTTGGTGACATGGAGCTTACCGCCCTGTACCACCTTGGAATAAATTTCAACCACAAGCTCGGCTGCTTCAGGAGAGGATGCGCCAATGATGCGGTCGTTTTCACGAAGTTCACGGAGCATCTGGCCCGGAATGATACGCTCGGGGCAGTGTGCAGTATAGAACTGGTCACGGGTGAGTCCGCTGGACTCTTCCAAAACCTTTGCCATGCGCTCGGTTGTGCGAGGGGGAACGGTGGATTCCAAAATGACCAAAGCGCCCGGCTTGATTGCACGACCGACGGTTGCAGCAGCGGAATCAACATACTTGAGATCTGCACGGCGCTTTCCGTTTTCCACCGAGAACGGGGTGGGAACACAAATGATATATGCATCTGAAGTCGGGCAAGTGTCAGAGAAGGTGAGACGCCCGGAGTTGATGGTCTCGGTGAGAGCCTCTTGCAAACCGGGTTCCACAATGTGGAGTTTTCCTGCACGGAGGGAATCGAGCACTGCGGTGTTGACATCAAAACCGCAAACGTCGAATCCGCCACGAGCGAGTGTGATCGCAGTGGGGAGACCAATGTAACCCATGCCGACAACTGTGATTGTTTTCATAAGTGACTTCCTCCTTATTTATCGAGCTGCTGCACGAAGTGCAGGTACAGCATCCAAACGCTCCCACGGCAGATCAAGATCCGAACGACCGAAATGACCGTATGCCGCAACCTGACGGTAAAGCGGACGGCGCAAATCGAAGAAGGAAATGATCTTCGAGGGGCGCATATCAAACTGTTCACGAATCAAATCGGCGAGCGCTTCGTCTGAAATCACACCGGTGCCACGGGTGTCTACAAAAACAGAGACCGGATGTGCAACGCCGATTGCGTAAGCAAGCTGAACCTCGCAGCGGCGAGCCAAGCCTGCGCCAACGATATTCTTTGCAATATAGCGTGCCATATAAGCTGCGGAACGGTCTACTTTGGTCGGATCCTTTCCGGAAAAAGCACCGCCGCCGTGGCTTGCATAGCCGCCATATGTATCAACGATGATTTTGCGCCCGGTCAAACCGGAATCACCCTGCGGACCGCCAATGACAAAACGTCCGGTCGGGTTAATGAAAATTTTGGTATCTGCATCCATGTACTGCTCGGGCATGATGGGTTTAATGACCGTTTCGGTCAATGCGTCACGCAAGGTTGAGAGTGAAACGTCTGCATGGTGCTGAGCGGAGAGGACCACAGTATCGCAACGAGCGATAGAACCATCTTCGTTATAGGAGAATGTGACCTGGCTCTTTCCGTCCGGGAAAAGGAAATCCACTTCGCCGGACTTGCGGACTTCCGCAAGACGGCGGGAAAGACGGTGCGCATAGGTGATGGGAGCCGGCATGAGAGTGTCGGTCTCATCACAGGCAAAGCCAAACATCATGCCTTGGTCACCGGCGCCGATCAGGTTTGCCTCGTCGCTGGATTCGGTCTTGTATTCATCGGAGTTGTTGACACCCATTGCAATGTCGGGGGATTGCTCGTCAATTGAGGTGAGGACAGCGCAGGTCTTATAGTCAAATCCGGAATCTGCACCGCAATAACCGATTTCTTCGATGGTCTTACGAGCAATGGCGGGGATATCGACATAGCATTCAGTTGTAATCTCGCCCATGACCATTGTCATACCGGTTGTGACCACGGTTTCACAAGCAACACGAGCATTGGGGTCATCTTTTAAAATCGCATCCAGCACCGCATCCGAGATTTGGTCGCAAACCTTATCCGGATGTCCTTCGGTGACAGATTCGGAAGTAAATTGCTTTTTCAACATCTTCATCATCCATTTCTATTATAATACATCAATTTATTATATCACAAAATGACAAGAAAACAAGCCTAAAAAACAAGAAGTCTGAGCATGAGGCGATGCTTGACCAATTGTTCGTTTTTTGTTACAATGATTTTAATCGTTTTGGATCAAAATATGATAGAGAAAGGGAGGTTTCAACATGGCAGAAGGACATCGCCAAAGAGTTCGAGACCGCCTCTTGAGTCAACGGGTACAAGATGTTCCCGAGTATGTTGTTTTAGAATCGTATTTGCATGGCATTGTCCCTCGAAAGGATATGCATGCGCTTGCAAATCGTTTGATTGATGAATTCGGAACATTCGCTCAAGTGGTGGATGCACCGTTAGAGTCTTTAATGGCAGTGGATGGTGTCGGTCAGACGATTGCACAAAAAATCAAATTACTTCAGGTGTATTTGCGGGGCTATCTCCATTCGAAAAATAAGGTGGATAACGTATTGTACACCACAGAAGATTTCGGTGAGTATCTGAAACCGTACTTCTTGGGTGAACGGAATGAATTGGTATATCTTTTGTGCATGAACGCTTCGCATAAAGTGCTTGGTTGTGATTTCTTGGGTGAGGGCGGCGTTGCTGCGGTTTCGTTCACTCTGCGAAATTTGCTCACGGTTGCGACCAAGTATAATGCAACCAAAGTGGTGCTTGCACATAACCACCCGTGTGGTGTTGCAATTCCTTCACAGGAAGATATTGCAATCACAAGACGAATCAAGAACATCCTGCAAGATTCTGAAATTATTCTGTTGGACCATTTGATTATGGACGGCGATGATTTTGTTTCCATCCGAGATACCGGAGGAGTCGTCTCCATTTGGTAAGTGTTCAGCAGATCGGAGAGTAGAAAATGGGAGAATTCAAGGTTGTTTCTCAATATCGGCCAAGTGGTGACCAGCCCGAGGCGATCGATGCGCTTGCGCAGGGGATCGAACTCGGGCTTAATGAGCAGACTTTGCTTGGTGTGACCGGCTCCGGAAAAACATTTACCATTGCAAATCTGATCGAACGTGTGCAAAAGCCGACTTTGGTGCTCGCTCATAATAAAACACTTGCGGCACAACTTTGCTCGGAATTCCGTGAGTTTTTTCCGGAAAATGCAGTGGAATACTTCGTATCCTATTTTGACTACTATCAGCCGGAAGCCTATATTCCGCATACCGATACCTATATCGAAAAGGATTCTGCGACCAATCAGGAGATTGACCGGTTGCGTCATAGTGCGACTTCTTCACTTTCGGAACGACGGGATGTTATCATCGTTGCAAGCGTTTCCTGTATTTACGGCTTGGGAGACCCAATCGACTATCAAAGCATGGTGCTTTCTCTGCGTAAAGGGCAGGAAATCTCACGAGAGAAGATTCTGAAGCGGTTGGTGGATATCCGTTATGAACGCAACGATGTGGCGTTTGAACGAAACAAATTCCGTGTTCGTGGTGATGTGATCGAGATTTTCCCTGTCTATTCGTCTGATCGTGCTGTTCGGATTGAATTGTTTGGCGATGAAGTGGATCGAATCTCGGAAATCAATGTCCTCACGGGAACACCGTTGCGGGAACTCATGCACGTTGCGGTCTATCCTGCATCGCATTATGTTGCAACGCCGGAGAAAATGGCACGTGCAATTGATGAAATTATGGAAGAAATGGAAGAACGTGTGAAGTTCTTTGAGAAAAACGGACAGCTGATTGAAGCACAACGCATCCGTCAACGGACGTTGTATGACGTGGAAATGATGCAAGAAATCGGCTATTGCAACGGAATTGAAAACTATTCCCGTGTCATCAGCGGACGCAAAGCGGGAAGTCCGCCATTTACCCTGATGGACTATTTCCCCGAGGATTTTCTTTTGGTGGTGGATGAATCCCATGTGACACTCCCGCAAGTGCGAGGAATGTATGCGGGAGATCGTTCCCGCAAGGATACCCTGGTCAAATTCGGATTTCGCTTGCCATCTGCGTATGACAATCGACCCCTCAATTTCGAGGAGTTTGAGCAGCATATCAATCAAGTGGTTTATGTTTCTGCGACTCCGGGAACCTATGAGCGAGAACGCAGTGCCCAAGTAGTGGAACAGTTGATTCGTCCAACCGGTCTGTTGGATCCGGAAATCTCGGTGCGTCCTGTGGAAGGACAAATTGACGATTTGGTGGGCGAAATCAATGCCCGTGTAAAAAAAGACGAGCGTGTTTTGATTACCACACTCACAAAGAAAATGGCGGAAGATCTCACCTCCTATCTTGAGGGGATGGAGATCAAAGTGCGTTATCTGCACCACGATGTTGAAACCATTGAACGAATGGAACTCATTCGTGATTTGCGTATGGGTGTGTTTGATGTGTTGATTGGGATTAACTTGCTCCGTGAAGGCTTGGATATCCCTGAGGTTTCTCTGGTTGCAATTCTGGATGCGGATAAGGAAGGGTTCTTGCGCAGCGAGACTTCACTTATTCAGACCATTGGACGTGCTGCAAGAAACGACCACGGTTTGGTCATATTATATGCAGACAGTGAAACTGATTCCATGCGCCGTGCCATCGATGAAACCAACCGTCGTCGGGCACTTCAGCAAAAATTTAATGAGGAACACGGGATTGTTCCGAAAACCATCAAAAAACAGGTGCATGATATCATTGTGATTTCCCAGGAGGCAAAGGGCGGAAAGAAAAAACGTCTGAGTATCAAAGACGCTGAAGCGAAAATCCAAGAACTTGAAAAACAAATGAAAGAAGCGGCGAAAATGCTCGACTTCGAATATGCTGCTGTGCTGCGTGATCAGATGATTCAGCTGCGCGGCGATATGGAGAAAGCAAAATGAATCAAAACATCTCGATTAAAGGTGCAAGAGAGCACAACTTGAAAAATATTGATGTCACAATCCCACGAGATCAACTGGTGGTGATTACCGGGCTTTCCGGCTCAGGGAAGTCCAGTTTGGCATTTGATACCATCTATGCCGAAGGACAGCGCCGTTATGTGGAATCACTGTCGTCCTATGCCCGTATGTTCTTGGGACGGATGGAAAAGCCGGATGTAGACCAAATCGATGGGCTGTCGCCTGCTATTGCGATTGACCAGAAAACCACATCGAAAAACCCCCGTTCCACCGTCGGTACTGTCACCGAGATTTATGACTATCTGCGCCTTTTGTGGGCACGTGTCGGGATTCCACATTGCCCTGTTTGCGGCAAAGAGATCCGCCAACAAACCATTGACCAGATCATGGACAAGATCATGGCGATGCCGGAAGGAAGCAAACTGCAAATCTTGGCTCCAATGGTCCGAGGCAGGAAAGGCGAGCATCAGAAAATCTTTGAAGATGCAAAAAAATCCGGCTATGTTCGTGTGCGTGTAGATGGAAATTTATATGATCTCTCGGAACAAATCGTTTTGGAAAAAAACAAAAAGCATCATATCGAAATTGTGGTAGACCGTGTGGTGGTAAAAGAAGATGCACGTGCCCGTATCACAGATTCGGTGGAAATGGCAGCCCAACTCTCGGGCGGAATTGTCATTGTTGATGTGATTGGGGGAGAAGAACTCCTGTTTTCTCAAAACTATGCCTGCGATGATTGCGGCGTCAGTATTGAAGAACTCACCCCACGAATGTTCTCGTTTAACAATCCCTACGGTGCGTGCCCGGAATGTACCGGTCTCGGCACATGGATGAAACTCAATCCGGACAGCATTATTCCAAATCCGAAACTCTCTATTCTGGAGGGGGGGATCAATGCAAACGGTTGGCGTAAAGCAGACGAAGGTTCTATGGCACGGATGTATTATGACGGCTTGGTCAAGAAATACGGATTTGATCTTGCCACTCCGATTGAGCAGCTGTCACAAGAGATTGTGGACGCCATTTTATACGGTACCGGGAATGAAAAAATTGAACTTACCTATGATAAAGCATATGGGAGCGGAACTTATACACAGCGTTTTGAAGGCGTCATTCCGAATTTGGAACGACGTTACCGTGACACTTCCAGTGAAGCCATGCGTGCGGAAATCGAAGAATCCATGTCGAATGTGGAATGCTCGGCTTGCCATGGAAAACGGTTGAGGAAAGAAGCGCTTGCGGTCACGGTCGGTGGGATCAATATCATTGAACTTACCGAAATGTCAGTGAGCAATGCATTGAAATTTATTGAAGAACTACCGGGAAAACTTACTCCCCGTGAAAACCAAATTGCAGAGCGTGTAATCAAAGAAGCAAAAACAAGACTTGGGTTTCTGAAGAACGTCGGTCTTGAATATCTCACCCTTGCTCGCAGTGCAGGCACTCTTTCGGGCGGTGAGAGTCAGCGAATCCGCCTTGCAACCCAAATTGGTTCAGCACTGATGGGTGTGCTGTATATTTTGGATGAACCGTCAATCGGTTTGCATCAGCGGGATAACGATAAACTGCTTGCAACCCTGAAACGTCTGCGTGATTTGGGAAACACGCTTCTTGTGGTAGAACATGACGAGGATACCATGCGTGCGGCAGATCATATTATTGATGTCGGTCCGGGAGCGGGAGTGCATGGCGGAAAAATTGTTGCAAGCGGCACTGCTGAAGAGATCATGGCATGTCAAGACTCGATTACCGGACAGTATCTGAGCGGAGTGCGCATGATCCCTGTCCCCAAATCCCGTCGCTCGGGAAATGGAAAATTCCTTAAAATCATCGGTGCGGAGGAAAATAACCTCAAGTGCGTGGATGTGGAGATCCCGCTTGGTACATTTACTTGTATCACAGGTGTATCCGGGTCGGGCAAATCTTCTTTGGTCAATGAGATTCTGTATAAGAATCTTGCATCAAAACTCAATCGTTCCAAAGACCGTCCGGGGAAGTTTAAGAAAATGGAAGGCTTGGAGCATTTGGATAAAGTCATTGCAATTGACCAGTCTCCCATCGGGAGAACACCACGGTCCAACCCCGCCACTTATACCGGACTGTTTGGCGAAATTCGAAATCTTTTTGCCTCTACTGCGGATGCAAAAATGCGTGGCTATAACAGCGGACGTTTCTCGTTTAACGTGCGTGGCGGTCGTTGTGAAGCTTGCGCCGGTGATGGCTTGGTCAAAATTGAAATGCACTTTTTGCCGGATATCTATGTCCCGTGTGATGTGTGTGGCGGAAAACGCTATAACCGTGAAACCCTTGAGGTTCGTTACAAAGGTAAGAATATCTATGAAGTGTTGGATATGACCTGTGAAGAGGCATATGAATTCTTTAAGAATCTGCCGAAACTGGAGCGTTGGTTAAAAACCCTCAATGACGTTGGTCTCGGCTATGTCAAACTGGGACAATCGTCGACAACCCTCTCGGGCGGTGAGGCACAACGTGTCAAACTTGCAACCGAACTCTCCAAACGAAGCACGGGAAAAACCATCTATATCTTAGATGAACCTACCACCGGGCTTCATACCGCAGATGTACACCGCTTGATCGAACTGTTGGATAAATTGGTGGAAGCGGGGAACACTGTGGTGGTCATTGAACACAATCTGGATGTGATCAAAACCGCTGACCACATCATTGACCTGGGACCGGAAGGCGGCGACGGAGGTGGTCGTGTGGTTTGCTCCGGTACGCCGGAAACCGTTGCACAGACTGCAGAATCTTACACCGGGCAGTATTTGCAAAAACTTTTGTCGAAGAACAATGGTTGACAAGCTTCTTGTTCGTATGATAAATTATGTTTACAAAACCCAAAAGAAAGGATGAAAGACTATGGCAAAATACGTATGCACTATTTGTGGATATGTGTATGACGAAGACCTTGGCGACATGGATGCAGGGATTGAGGCAGGCACTCTTTGGGAGGATGTCCCGGAAGATTACGTTTGCCCGCTCTGCGGTGTTGGCAAAGAGGATTTCGAAGAAGAATAAAAACAACGCCGCATTAAAAATGCGGCGTCATTTTTAAAGGAGATTCTGTTATGAAAGTATTTGGAAGCGCAGCTCCGGTTCTCTTTGCTGAAAAAGAGTTAAAGCGGATTCTGGCAGCAATGACCGATGCAGATGTCAGTGGACTTCAAATCGGTTGTTTTGATGCTTTCCCTGAAATCGAGCCGAAGCGGACGGCGAGAGATGCACTGGATGACGAAATCTACATTTCGGTTCGGAATTTTTCCGGCATCATTGCAGGCTGTAATCCTCGCAGCGTGCTGATTGCGGCTTACCGTTATGCGAAAGAACTTGGTGCACGATTTGTCAATGTGGGCAAAGCCGGGGAAATTTTACCGAAACTCACAGAAACAGAGCATTCTGTTTTTGTGCACGAGATCCCGTCCTACCGCCACCGTGGCGTGTGTATCGAAGGTGCCGTCAGCACGGAAAATGTTATTGAAATGGTGGATTTCTTGCCGAAAGTCGGCATGAATACATATTTTATTCAGTTCCGTGAGGCACACACATTTTTTGAACGCTGGTACGGACATCGAAACAACCCGCTGAAGGCTCATCCGGAATTCACCCGTGAGGATGCACAAGCGTGTGTCCGTGAGGTGGAAAAAGAAATGAGTGAGCGTGGGATCCTTTATCAGGCTGTGGGGCACGGCTGGACTTGTGAGCCGTTTGGTGTTCCGGGGCTTGGTTGGGAACCGTGGACAGAAGAAATTGCGCCTGAGGTATTGGAGAACTTTGCGCTCGTCAATGGAGTGCGTGGCCTTGCAGAAGGGATCACCCTCAATACCCACGCTTGCTATTCCAATCCAAAAGTTCGAAAAGCAATCATCGACGATGTGTGCAATTACATCAAGGATCATCCCACTTTGGATGTCTTGCATTTTTGGCTGGCAGACGGTGTGAACGGTGTTTGCGAATGTGATGGCTGCAAAGTTATGCGTCCGTCCGATATGTATATTACACTGCTCAATGACCTGGATGCCGCACTCACAGCCCAGGGAAGCGATGCCAAAATCGTCTTCTTGCTTTATCTCGATTTGCTTTGGCCGCCGATGGAACAGACACTTAACAATCCGGATCGTTTTATTCTTATGTTTGCGCCCATTAGTCGTTCGTATAACACAAGCTTTGGTGTGAGTGGAGAACTTCCGGAAATGGCTCCGTTTGTATATAACAAAGTTGAGCTTCCGAAAGACCCGAATCAGAATGTGTCTTATCTGCGTGCGTGGCAGAAGGTGTTTTCCGGTGATTCTTTCATTTATGATTATCACTATATGTGGGCGTTTATGTATGATCCGGGTAGTATCAAACTTGCCCGTGTTCTCTCCGAGGATATCCGCAATCTGAAAGATCTTGGGCTTGATGGTTTTATCAGCTGCCAGATTGGACGTGTCATGTTCCCGAATGGATTCAACATGGTTACCATGGGCGAAATGCTTTGGAATCGTGATGCATCTTTTGATTTGATTGCAAAAGACTATTTTGATGCCCTCTACGGAGAAGCGGGGAGCGATGTGCTTGCATATTTAAGCGAGCTTTCCAAACGCTTTGCGCCGCTCGATTTGCAAAATGAAAAAGACTTTGCACCGGATGCGGAAAAAGCTGCGGTTGCGGAAGAGATTTATCATTTCATTTCCAAACAAGATTTCTCCGATCGTGCACTTGCGGCTCATGCTGAATACTGTATGAGATTTGCAAAGTTCCTTGCAAATCGTTATGCGGGCAAGCCTGCGGATGTGGAAACGCTCAAACAGTATGTATGGGAGATTGAAGACGAGTTCCAAGGCATCTACGATGCTTGGAGTTACGACAACGTGCTCCGTCATATCTGGAAACTTTATGAATAAAAAAGAACGTGGTACTGTACTAATGTACCACGTTCTTTTTTATTTGTGCTGAAAATTTTGAACCGCTTTCAAAACCACAAATGAGATGAGGACCTCAATCGGCAGCAAGATGATGTTCTTCCAAAAACGACCGGGAAGCATTGCGAGATAGCCTTTTCCCATCAGGTTTGAAATCCAATATGTATTGAGTATGAGATTGATACATACATTGACAATTGATACTGCTGCGATCAAGCGCCAAACCTTGAGTTCCTTGCGATAAAGGAAAATGCCGAATACCATCCCGGTCAACATGGTAGAAAGGGTAAAGCCGGGGTGGAAGGATTGCGCATTTGGATGAATCAGATATGCCAGTACATCCGAAACACCGCCGCCTAAAAATGCGGCAGACGGACCAAGCAACATCCCCATTGCGGCAAGCGGGAGGAACTTGATGGAAATCTGAAGAAATTGAAGGTCGATTTCAAAAAAGTCCACAACAACATAGATCGCAATGAGCAATGCGCACAAGGTGATACCTCTTGTTCGCTTCAATTCACGAAGCGATGAAAGAAACATAAAACCCCCTCCTTTGGTAAATAGTCACCACAAAGAGGGGGGATCAAGCCTTCTATGTGGCAGCGGGATGCGGTTTCTGTACGGCAGTGCAACGCACTTTCGTCTGTGCAACAACTCCCCGTCTGCACAGCACTTTACCCACAGAGACCTACTCTGCCCTCGTTGAAATTATTATACACCTGTCAGAAGGCTTTGACAAGGTTTTTTTATCGAATTATCAAATCGTTTCCGTCAAAGTCCACACAAAGTTCGGTGTGTGGCGCAAGATCGGAGGAAAGAAGTTTCTTCCCGATCAGAGTTTCGACACGGCTCTGCAGGAAACGTTTGAGGGGACGAGCACCGTAGATCGGATCGAAAGCGGACTCGATGACGAACTCCTTGGCAGCGTCAGTGAGCTGCAAACGCAGTTGCTTGGCCGCAAGGCGTTTTTGCAGATCAGACAGGAGCAGATCTACAATTTGTACAATCTCACTGCGTGTCAGCGGCTTATAGAACACAGTCGCATCCAACCGGTTGAGGAATTCCGGACGGAATTGCAGTTTGAGCAGATTGTGTACCCGACTCTTTGCTTCTTCGGTCAATTCTCCGCTTTCGTTGATGCCTTCCAGAATATCAGCAGAACCCAAGTTGGAGGTCAAAATTAAAATTGTGTTTTTGAAATCCACTGTTCGTCCCTGTGAGTCGGTAATACGTCCGTCGTCGAGGACCTGAAGCAGAATGTGGAATACATCCGGGTGTGCTTTCTCTACTTCGTCAAACAGGATGACCGAGTACGGACGTTTGCGTACCGCTTCGGTCAGTTGACCGCCTTCTTCGTAACCCACATATCCCGGGGGCGCACCGACAAGACGGGAAACTGCGTGTTTTTCCATATATTCGCTCATGTCAATTCGAATCAGACTGCGCTCATCGTCGAACAGTGCTTCGGCAAGCGCTTTTGCAAGTTCGGTTTTACCCACACCGGTCGGACCCAAGAATAGGAAAGAACCGATGGGGCGTTTGGGGTCGCCGATTCCTGCTCGGGAGCGGATAATTGCTTCGGAAACACTCACAACAGCTTCGTCCTGACCGATGACACGACGGTGTAGAATCTCATCTAAATGCAGGAGCTTTTCCCGTTCACCTTCCATGAGCTTTGTTACCGGAATCCCGGTCCAGCGGCCTACGATCTTTGCGATTTCTTCTTCGGTTACTTTGTCACGCAGCAGGGAATCCACTTGTGCAGATTCCGCAAGCGCTTCTTCCTGTTCCAGTTCTTGTTTGAGAGCGGGGAGACGACCGTATTTGAGTTCTGCTGCACGGTTTAAGTCGTATTTCATTTCCGCTTGTTCGATTTCGGCGTTTATCTGTTCGAGTTCTTCCCTCAGCTTCTGGACCTTGGAAATCGCATTCTTCTCATTTTCCCAGCGTGCTTTCATGGCAGAAAACGTATCACGTAATTCGGCAAGCTCTTTTTGGATTTCAGCCAAATGCTCTTGGGAAAGGGCGTCAGTCTCCTTTTTGAGTGCTGCTTCTTCGATTTCAAACTGCATAATCTTGCGAGAAATCTCGTCAAGTTCCTGCGGCATGGAGTCCATCTCGGTGCGGATCATGGCGCAGGCTTCATCAACCAAGTCAATTGCCTTATCGGGCAGAAAACGGTCGGCGATATAGCGATTGGAAAGGGTTGCCGCTGCGATCAGGGCCTGGTCGTGAATCTGTACGCCGTGGAACACTTCGTAACGTTCTTTTAGTCCACGTAAGATGGAGATGGTGTCCTCAACCGTTGGTTCATCCACAAGAACAGGCTGGAATCTACGCTCAAGTGCGGCGTCCTTTTCAATATAGAGACGGTATTCATTGAGGGTGGTTGCACCGATACAATGGAGTTCACCTCGTGCCAGTAAAGGCTTGAGGAGATTTCCTGCATCCATGGCGCCGTCTGTCTTTCCTGCACCGACAATGGTGTGGAGTTCATCAATAAAGAGAATGATTTTTCCTTCGCTCTTTTTGACTTCTTCCAATACCGCTTTGAGACGTTCTTCGAATTCGCCACGGAATTTTGCACCTGCAATCAATGCACCCATATCCAAAGAATAAATCGAGCGGTCTTTGAGAGAGGCGGGGACGTCGCCTCGAACAATGCGGATGGCAAGTCCTTCTGCAATTGCGGTTTTACCAACACCCGGCTCACCGATGAGGACCGGGTTATTTTTAGTTTTTCTGGAAAGAATGCGAATCACATTGCGAATCTCTTGGTCTCGCCCGATGACCGGATCCAGTTTTTTATTTCTGGCAAGTGCAACCAAATCGGTTGCATATTTTCCTAATGCATCATAGGTGTCTTCGGGACTGTCACTTGTGACTCGTGCATTCCCTCGGATCGAGGAAAGTGCCTGCAAAAACCCGTCTTTTGTAATCTTATTCTCTTTGAAAATTTTGGTCACAGCATCCGATGGATATTCCAACAGCCCCAACATCAGATGTTCAACCGAAATGTATTCATCCTTCATTCGCTTTGCCTGCGCCTCTGCTTCACCGAGTGCACGGTCAAGGGATTGGGAAAGATAGACGTTGGTTTGGCTGGAAAGCTTCGGCAGAAGTTCGATTGCCCGTGTGACATCAGAGAGGGGGTCTGCACCCATTGCGGAAAACAGTTGGGGAATCAAGCCGTGATCTTGTGTGATGAGTGCGAAAAGCAGATGCAACTGTTCGACTTGTGGGTTGCCGTATTCTGTTGCGCATCGCTGCGCATTCTGTAACACCTCAAGTGATTTTTGAGTCAAATTCTGTGCGTTCATCTGAACACCTCCTAAGAAATTGCGTTCCCTTTTCGATGGTAGTCGAGATACATGGCATGAATCTCGTCGCACCGAGCGGGATTGTCGAAATAAAGTTTTAACGAAGTGTCGAATAACGTGATATATTTTGCACAAGCGTCAGCAAGACGCTCAGGGTCGGATCCTGATGCGGACAGTTTCCGCACCAATTTTCCCGGCGAGATCTCATATTTGATTTCGTGGCCGGTGACTGCACATTCAAGTTTTGCCCAGAAAACAAAGAAGCGGGTCAAATGCTCCAGCAGGGCAGGACTTTTGGTGCGGAAATATACACGCAATTCTCCAAATGCGTCTGTGGGATTTCGATAAAGTGCAAGCTGATAACGAATGGTAGGGTTATATTTGTAGCGGAGAGAACTCTGTAGTGAGAGCATGGAATCTCCACTCTGCAAACTCAACTTAAATCCGTCTGCTGCACCCATGGCGGTTTCCAATCGTGCAAAAATGTCCGAGATTCTTTTTTCCGGGGTCACAAAAGACAATGCTTCCGCTAAAATCTGATTGATGAGATTGCTGCGGCTGGTGCCTCGTGCGTATGCAAGTCGGTCTACTTCCTCTACCAAGCGATCCATTAAAACCAAACTGTATACACTCTTGCTCACAATGCTCACTTCCTTTCTGATTTTAGTATATCATATGCTAATAATTTGTCAAGCAAATTATATAATTATTAAAACAAAGTTTACAAGAGGAGAAAAATATGCTACACTAACAAAAAACACAAAGGAGGCGCAAAATGGCATTGTCACGTTTGGACCGCATGCTAAGTGCAAGCGGGAAATATACCAGAAGTCAGGCGAAGGATTTGATTCGCTCCGGACGTGTCAGTGTTGATGGCGTCTGTATGACAAAACCGGAAGTCAAGTGCGAAGAGAGTGCAATGATCACAGTAAATGGTGAAGCTCTGAACTTTCGAGAGTTTCATTACATTATGCTCAACAAACCCGCTGGGGTATTATCTGCAACAGAAGATCGGAAAGATACGGTTGCTTTGGATCTTTTGCCGGCACAGTTTCAAAAACTCAAGCTGTTTCCGGCGGGGAGACTGGACAAAGATGCGGAAGGCTTTCTTTTGCTCACCAACGACGGTCAGCTTGCGCACGGACTAATGAGCCCACGCCGTCATGTGGATAAAGTGTATTATGTCCGTGTGGAAGGGGAGTTTTGTGAAAAGGACAAGATCACACTCCAAGAGGGCGTGATTATTGACGGAGATTATAAAACAATGCCTGCGAAGCTGCAGATACTGGATTCGGCATCCGAAGCAGAAATCACCGTGCAAGAGGGACGCTTTCATCAAGTGAAGAAAATGTGTCTTGCTTGCGGCTGCCGTGTGGTTTACTTGAAACGTCTGTCAATTGCAGGCGTACGACTGGATCCTTCCTTACAAACCGGAGAATTCCGCTCGCTGACAGAGGAAGAAGAGGCGCAACTTAAGCGGGAAGCCGGGATGTGACGAAACGCCCGATAAGGCAGATTGTACAAATCGAGCACAAAAGTTTTGTGAATTCCGTTACTATACGGATCAAGAAAAAAGTGCTACAATAGATTCAAATGGTTTGGGTTTGTTATGCCCAAAAATAATTGGAGGTCATTTTACATGTCTAGTTTATCCCTGAAAAATCTTTATAAGCGTTTCGCCGGTGGCGTTACTGCGGTTTCCGATTTTAGCATCGAGATCGAAGATAAGGAATTTGTCATCCTGGTCGGTCCGTCCGGTTGCGGTAAGTCCACCACCCTGCGTATGATCGCTGGCTTGGAAGAAATCTCCGAAGGCGAACTCTACATTGATGATGTTCTGGTCAACGATATCGCACCGAAGGATCGTGACATCGCAATGGTGTTCCAGAACTACGCTCTGTATCCGCATATGACCGTTTACGAAAACATGGCATTCGGTCTGAAGCTTCGTAAGACCCCGAAGGATGAAATCCGTCGCCGTGTTGAAGAAGCTGCACGCATCCTCGAAATTGAGCATCTGCTTGATCGTAAGCCGAAGGCTCTGTCCGGTGGTCAGCGTCAGCGTGTTGCGCTCGGTCGTGCAATTGTCCGTAACCCGAAGGTCTTCTTGCTCGACGAGCCGCTCTCCAACTTGGATGCTAAGCTCCGTGCTTCCATGCGTTCCGAGCTCTCCAAATTGCATCAGAGACTGGCTACTACCTTCATCTATGTTACCCATGACCAGGTTGAAGCAATGACCATGGGTACCCGTATCGTTGTTATGAAAGACGGTTTCGTTCAGCAGATCGCTGCTCCGGACGTCCTTTACAATACTCCGGCAAACCTCTTCGTTGCAACCTTCATGGGTTCCCCGCAGATGAACATCTTCGAAGCAAAGTTGATCGAAGAAAACGGCGTTACCTATATCACCCTTGGCAACACCAAGCTTGCTTTGCCGGAAGGCAAGGGCAGAAAGCCGGAAGTACTGGCTTACATCGGCAAGGAAGTTTTGGTCGGTATCCGTCCGGAATCCTTGCATGACGAAGAAATCTTCGTCAGCCAGTTCCAGGATGCTTTGGCAGATGCAAAGGTTGAAGTCTCCGAAATGATGGGCGCTGAAACCCACCTGCATTTGATCTGCGAAGGCAAGAACTTTGTTGCTCGTGTTTCTCCGCGTGCTCATACCAAGCCGGGTGACACCATCAAGATTGCTTTCGATACCAACAAGATTCATCTCTTCGACAAAGAAACCGAAAAGACAATCACCAACTAATCTGTTTTTGTTGCATCCCGAGGCGAATGCCTCGGGATGCTTTTTTTGTGAAATGTTTACATTCTTTTCATTGATTTTTCGACAAAAGTTTGTTATTATAAATTATGGTATGATTAAAATTAACATGGGGTGATATGGATGTCGGGAAGAATGATGCAAAGCACCGTTTTGCAGATGAAAGATGCAACAAACCGCATGATCGGAGTAATCGATTCTGCCGGAGTTGTTGTAGCTTGCTCTGATTTGACCAAAATGGGTGCAGCGTACGAAGATATCGCATCTCAGATTTACGATGCAGGGGATAACCCGCTGAAGATTGGCGGCTATACATACAAAGCACTCGTCACTTCCGGCTTGCGTTTTGACTATGCGGTTTTTGTGGATGGCGAGGATGCATTGGCAGAAAGCATTTGTCAGTTGGCGGCGATTACGCTCAGTAACGCCAAAAAGTTCTATGACGAAAAGCATGATAAGGCGACATTTGTAAAAAACATCATTTTGGATAATATTTTGTCCGGTGATATTTATGTTCGATCCCATGAATTGAATTTCCCGATTGATGTTCCCCGTGTGGTGTTTTTGATTCGCCAAATTGATAAAACTGATATTGCTGCGGTGGATGTCCTTCAGAATATGTTCCCGGATAAACAACGAGATTTTGTCTTAAGTGTCAGTGAGCAGGACCTCGTGCTTGTAAAAGAAGTCCGGGCGCATTCCGATGCAAAAGAATTTATCCGGATTGCGAAAACCATTGAAGAAACCATCAATTCCGAGCTTTTGATCAAAACCGTGATTGGTATCGGAACTGTTGCAGAGAGCTTGAAGGATCTTGCGGTTTCCTATAAAGAAGCGGAAAGTGCTTTGGAAGTCGGCAAGGTGTTTGATACCGAAAAGAGCATTATCAGCTATGAGAACCTTGGGATTGGCCGTTTGATTTATCAGCTGCCGACCACACTGTGCGAAATGTTCCTTTCCGAAGTATTCAAAAAGAATTCCATTGATGCACTGGATCAGGAAACCCTCTTTACCATCCAAAAATTCTTTGAGAACAACTTGAACGTGTCGGAAACGTCTCGAAAATTATTTGTCCATCGAAATACCTTAGTCTACCGTTTGGAAAAAATCAAAAAGATTACCGGTTTGGACTTGCGAGAGTTTGACCATGCGATTGTTTTTAAAGTCGCACTCATGGTCAAAAAGTATTTATCCAATAATGAGGCAGCTTTCTTTTAAGTGTTTATAGAAAGGATGAGCGTTTTTTATGGTTCGCTTGCTTGACGTGTGCAAGGTGTATGAAAACGGTACTCCTGCATTGCAGGGCATCAACCTGAGAATTGATAACGGTGAATTTGTTTTTCTGGTCGGTACTTCCGCATCCGGCAAATCCACCATTGTAAAAACTCTTACCAGTGAAGTGAAAATGACCTCCGGCAGAGGCATTGTCAACGGCTATAACTTAAATAAAATTAAGGAGCGTGACATCCCGAAACTCCGCCGTACCATTGGCATCGTGTTTCAGGATTTCCGCCTGATTGAGAAAAAAACTGTTTACGAAAACGTTGCGTTTGCGATGCGTGCAGTCGGTGCGCCGCCCCGCATCATCAAAAAACGTGTTCCATATGTGTTGAATTTAGTTGGGTTGGACCATAAGGCAGATTGTTTGCCCACTCAGCTTTCCGGCGGCGAGCAGCAGCGTGTTGCGATCGCACGTGCGCTGGTCAATAATCCCAGCATGATTATTGCGGACGAGCCGACCGGCAATCTTGATCCGAGAATGTCTCTTGATATTATGCAGTTATTGGAACAAATCAACGAACTTGGAACCACGGTCTTGGTTGTCACCCATGCCCGTGAATTGGTGGATATGTTCTCAAAGCGTGTCGTCGCAATTGAAGACGGACGCATCATCAGTGACAAGACAGGCGGGTATTATCAAAATGAAACTTTATAATATTTCGTACTTCTTTCGTGAAGCATTTTCCAGCATCTTTACCCACCGCCTGATGAGTATGGCTGCAACAGGCATCATCATGGCATGTCTTTTGATGATGGGTAGTTTCATTCTGCTTACCACAAATGTAGACCAAATTCTTCAAGAGGTGGAAGAAAAAAACCAAGTAGTTGTCTTTGTTAATGAAACATATACAGCTGAGCAGGCACAGGCGATTGCTCCGAATATCAAAGCGGTTGAAAACGTTGTGGATGCGCAGTATATTTCCCGTGAACAAGCACTTGAGGAATTCCGGGTTGAACTCGGAGAAGACAGCAGCTTGCTTGAAGGTCTCGGCGAAGATAATCCGCTCCGCAACCGTTATGTCATCACCATGGCAGATCAGGAGCTGACTCAGGAAACTGCAGAACGTCTCCGTGGGATTGAAGGTGTTGCAGATGTTCAGGCACGTACCGACATTTCAGACAAAATCGTGCAGTTGCGCCATATTGTCACAATTGTATGTCTTGTGCTCATCCTTATGTTGGTGATTGTGTCCGTGTTTATCATTTCCAATACTGTTAACTTGACCATTTTCAACCGTAAAGAAGAAATTGCAATCATGAAAATGATTGGTGCGCAAAACGGGTTTGTCCGTGCTCCGTTCATGTTGGAGGGCATGCTGCTTGGTACAGCAGGTGCAGCGATTGCATTGTTGCTCCAGTGGGGAATTTATGAGTACTTAGTCCGTGTGGTGCTTGCAGACTTTGCCATCTTCCAGTTGACCGGTTTTGGCGATGTATGGCACATGCTTGCAATTATTTTCGCTGCGGTCGGCATCTTGGTCGGTAGCATCGGAAGCGGTATCACAATGCGCAAATATTTGCGTGTGTAAATGACACGATTTTGCAAAATCTCACGAAAACACTTGGTAGAATCTCTTTGTGTGGAGGTGTTAACAGATGAAACAGAAACACATCAGAACAGTTGCAGCGATTATTGCCATTGTACTGGCACTGCTCATGATCCTGCCGTTTGTATTGGACATTGCTTTGATGAGTGGTGCATCTGCTGCAAGTTCGGTCAGTAGTTTGAACAATAAACTGGATAGTTTGGAAAAACAGCAGTCCGACCTGCAAAAGAAAATCAACAACGTTCAAACGCAGAAGAAAAGTGCACAGGATCAAAAAGAACTGTTAGACAAAAAAATCGCACTTACCAACGACGAAATCTCAACAATCAACAGTTTGATTTCTTCTTTGAATTCTGAAATTTCACAAACTCAGGCGGAAATTGATACGTTACAGACGGATATCGATGCCAAATACGACTTGTTCAAAAAACGCATTCGTGTCATGGAAGAAGAAGGGAATGTCTCTTATCTCAGCGTTGTGTTGTCTGCCGGGAGTTTTGCCAGCATGCTCTCGCGTGCAGAGGTCATCAACAGCATCATCAACCACGACAAGCGCTTGATTGACGATGTGAAAGCATCAAAGGCCGAGATTGAAAAGCGTAAGGCAAAAATTGAGGCGGACAAACAGGCCCAGGTTGCTGCAAAGAAGAAGTTGAGCAGTAAAAAAGCGTCTTTGAAAGGACAGAGTAGTGAGGCGAATCAGTTGATCTCTTCGCTCTCGACCAAAGAATCCGAGTATAAGAAAGCTTATAACGAAGCAGAACAGGCAATGAACAGCACCAAAGCAGAGCTGAAAAAACTGCTCAACAGCAGTAAGAAAAAGAACACAAGCGGCAGTTCCGCAAAGAATGTGTACACCAGTATCAAATTTGCCTGGCCGACTCCGGGGTATTCTTTGATTACCTCGCCTTACGGAACTCGTTTTGATCCGATTTTCAAAACCCGTAAAATGCACACCGGTGTAGATATCGGCGCACCGATGGGCGCAACCATTGTGGCGGGTGCAAGCGGTACTGTCGTTGTTGCGGGCTGGTCTTCACGAGGATACGGCAATTATGTTGTCATTCAGCATGATGATACGTTTAGTACACTCTATGCACACATGAGTAAGATTCTTTGCCAGAAAGGCCAGAAAGTCAGCAAGGGTGATACCATTGGTAAGGTTGGCTCTACCGGTTATTCCACCGGTGCACACCTGCATTATGAGGTCTTAATCAATGGCGACGATGTAAACCCCATGCAGTACTACAGAAAGGGATAAATACTCATGAAAAAACGCTCTGTCACCACCACGATCGCATTGATGCTCCTTGCAGCGACCGTGAGTTTCAGCATTACATTAACTGTATGTAATCAGAATTTCAATCAAAAGCTGGGTGATTTGGAAGAATTGGTCAGCGAGTATGAAAAAGTAGCAGAGGTCCAATCTGCAATTGACCGTTACTATGTCAATGAATATGACCGTGCACAGGTAACGGAAGGCGCCGCAGTGGGAATGGTTGCATATTTGGGCGATCGTTGGTCATACTATCTCAATCCGGAACAGTACAAAGCATTCCAAAACGGTCTGAATAACCAAATGGTCGGGATCGGGGTAAACGTGATTGAGGACTTGGAAACCGGCGGAATTTTGGTCGTAAATGTTCACAAGAATTCCCCGGCAGAAGAAGGCGGTCTCCGTGTCCGTGATATTGTTATAAAAGTGGACGGAACTCCTGTTACCGAGCTTGGTTATGAAAGTGCAGTCAATGCGGTGCGCGGGGAAGAGGGAACCGCAGTTACACTCACATTCCTTAGCGATGGCGTGGAAAAAACTGCCGTGTTTACACGTAGAATGTTGGAGATTCAAGCGATTTCCTCGCAAATTTTAGATGGAAATATCGGTTATGTTGCGATTGAAAACTTTGATTTGAATGTAGATCAAGCATTCCTTACAGCAGTAAAAGATTTGCAAAAAGCCAATGTGGCAGGTATCATTTTTGATGTGCGTGACAATCCGGGCGGGTCTTTACCGACTCTGATGAATATGTTGGATTTCCTGCTCCCGGAATGTGTGATGTTCCGTCAAGTGGATAAAGCCGGAAATGCAGAAGTGTATGAGTCGGACGCAAATTCACTGGAACTCCCCATGGTGGTTTTGGTCAACGAGAACAGTATCAGTGCGGCGGAATTCTTTGCGGCATCTTTGCAGGAACATGGAAAGGCAACCGTTGTGGGAATGCCGACCACCGGCAAGAGTTGTTCTCAGATGCCAATTGAGTTGTCAGACGGTTCTGCGATTGTACTCTCAGTGAATAAGTATTACACCTCGAAGGGTGTGGATCTTGCAAGTAACGGTGGAATCAAACCGGATGTCCAGGTGGAACTCACTGTAGAAGAGATTCGTGGGAATTATCTCAAACCGTTGACCGAAGATCGACAGGTCTTGGCGGCACTCGAACAAGTAAAACAGTAAAAAACGGGAAGCACGGAGATTCTCCGGGCTTCTCGATTTTTGCAAACACGATAGGGGCTTGACATCAAAGGCTTCTTTCAATATAATAAATGTTATTGGCTTGCAAAAAAATTCATATATTCTCTATAAATGAGGATATTTTAAAGGAATAGGAGTATTTGTCATGCAAAAAGTGTATAAGTTGTCCAAAGCACGATTTGATGAACTCAGCGCAGAACTGGAGCATATGAAAACTGTTCGCAAAAAAGAAGTTGCGGACCAAATCGAAGAAGCACGCTCTTTTGGCGACCTTTCTGAAAACAGCGAATACGATGAAGCAATGAACGAGCAGGGACGTTTGTACTCCCGAATTGCGGAAGTGGAAAACATTCTTGCCAATTGCGAGATCATCGAAGGCGGCACCCGTTATGTCGTGCTGGATTTGGATGATAACACCGAAGAAGAATATCATCTGGTCGGTTCTCAGGAAGCAGATCCGTATCAGCAGCGTATCTCTGATGAGTCTCCGCTTGGAAAAGCTCTTCAGGGGGCCAAGGCAGGCGATGTCGTTTCGGTCAATGCACCGGGCGGCGAAATCAAGTATAAAGTGCTGAAAGTAAATTAATGTGACAGTGGGGGCGGAATGCCCCTGTCTGTTTTGTTGTATCAAAAAAGGAGGAACTCCGGATGTCCGAAAACACCAATCTGCCTGAAGTTCAGGAGCAAACTGCAGAAGAATTAAATGAAATTCTGCGAATCCGTCGTGAAAAATTAAATGCAATGGTCGAAGAGGGGAGAAATCCCTACGAAGTTGTTACATATGACCAGACCCATCATTCCAAAGAAATCCTTGACGGATTCGATGAACTTGAGGGTCAGGAAGTCAGCCTTGCAGGCCGTATGATGAGCCGCCGTGACATGGGTAAGGCATTCTTCTGCGATCTGCTTGACCGTGATGGAAAAATCCAGCTCTATGTCCGCATCAATGATGTTGGCGAAGAGGAGTTTGCACGTTTTAAGAAATTTGATATCGGTGATATCATTGGTGTTCGTGGTACCGTGTTCCGTACCCGCCGTGGCGAGATTTCAATTCATTGTACTCATGTAGAAATGCTCTCCAAGTCCTTAAAGCCGCTGCCGGAGAAGTATCACGGTCTTAAGGACCAGGATTTGCGTTACCGTCAGCGTTATGTGGATATCATTGTCAATCCGGAAGTGAAAGATACCTTTATGGTCCGTTCTCAAATCTTCCGTGAGATCCGCAATTACATGGATTCCAAAGGCTTCTTGGAAGTCGATACCCCGGTGCTTCATACTCTGGAAATCGGTGCGGCAGCACGTCCGTTTGTCACCCATCACAATACCCTGGATATCCCGATGTACTTGCGTATTGAGACCGAGCTTTATCTCAAACGCCTTATCGTTGGCGGTTTGGAGCGTGTCTATGAAATGGGCCGCATCTTCCGTAACGAGGGTATGAGTGTCAAACACAATCCTGAGTTTACTTCCATGGAAGTCTATCAGGCATATGCAGATTTCCACGATATGATGGATCTGGTTGAGGATCTTTATACTCATTTGACCCGTACCATCTGTAAGAGCGATGTGATCCCGTATCAGGATCAGATGATCAACATGGCATCTCCGTGGCAGCGCCTTACCATGGTGGAAGCGGTTCAAAAGTATGCGGGTGTGGACTACAATTCTTGGGCAGATGATGAAGCTGCACGTGCAGAAGCAGACGCCCGTGATGTCCACGTGGAAAAGAATGCAACCCGTGGAGAAGTCCTGGTTGCTTTCTTTGAAGCATTCGTAGAAGATCAGCTCATTCAGCCTACCTTTATTTATGATTATCCGGTGGAAATCTCTCCGCTTGCAAAGCGCCGTGCAGACAATCCGCTCTTCACCGAGCGTTTTGAGTTCTTTATCTATGCCCGTGAAATGGGTAATGCGTTCTCTGAACTCAACGACCCGATTGACCAGCGTCAGCGTTTTGTTAAGCAGGTGGAAGAGCGCCGTGCACAGGGTGTCAATGCGGAAGTGGACGAAGACTTCCTCAACGCACTTGAATACGGTATGCCGCCAACAGGTGGTCTGGGCATTGGTATCGACCGTTTGGTCATGCTTCTCACCAACAGTCCGTCCATCCGTGACGTGCTCTTGTTCCCCACAATGAAGCCGGAAAAGTAAGAAGCTTTAATAGCCCAAGATATCCTTAGATATCTTGGGCTGTTTTATAGAATCCAAAGGAGGGGAGTTATGAGAAAAAAACGAGTCATAGTGATTCTTTTATTGGCGCTTGCGCTGGTTGTGGGATGGGTCTTTTGGGGAAATCGTGCATTGGAGCTTCATTCCTACACGGTTGAGACACAAAAACTCCCCGAGAGTTTTCATGGTTTCCGAATTGTACAGGTTTCTGATCTCCATAATGCGCAGTTTGGAGTCGAAAATGAAACACTTTTGAAGTTGGTTGAGGAGGCAAAACCGGATCTCATCGCCATTACCGGTGATTTGATTGACTCCCGTAAGACAAAAATCGATGTCGCATTACAGTTTGTAGAAAAGGCGATACAAATTGCACCGTGTTACTATGTAACCGGCAATCATGAAGCAAGAATCCAAGAATATCCAAGAATGAAACAAGCACTGCTTGAGTTAGGCGTTGTTGTGCTTGACAATGAATCTGTGGAACTAAAGAAAAAAGATGAGAAGATACTGCTCGTTGGTGTTGATGATCCGAGTTTTCAAACAGATTATCTGTGTGGAGATGCATAGGCAGTGATGCAAACGAGATTAACGGAACTCGCAGTAAAAAAGAATATGTTTACTCTGCTGCTGTCGCATCGTCCGGAACTGTTTGATTGTTATGTGAAACATTCTGTTGACCTGATTCTGGCAGGACACGCACACGGCGGACAATTCCGTTTACCGTGGATTGGGGGCGTTGTGGCTCCAAACCAAGGAATCTTTCCCCAGTATGATGCGGGACAGTTTGAGAAAGATGACACCACGATGATTGTCAGCCGAGGAATCGGGAACAGTATTGTTCCGTTTCGAATCAACAACAGACCGGAAGTCGTTTTGATTGAACTGCGCAGGAACTGATACATACAATCGCTACTTGTAAGAAAGAACAGAATCTGCTATAATGAAACAAGATGAAAATGGAGATGAAATAGAATGGAACCGATTGAAATCATAGCACAAACATTTGGAATCGTGGGAATGTTATTTGCATTCGTCTCGTTTCAGGCAAAGAAAAATTCCTGGTTTTTCATTTTGCAAGCGCTTTGCGCAGTGATGTTTGCGGTGAATTATGGTCTCATCGGCGCAGTTTCGGGAACTCTCTTTAATCTGGCGGGCATTGCACGTGGGGTTTTGTTTCAAAACAGTGACCGTAAGTTATGGAAACTGTTTGTGGTGGAAATACTGTTCTTGGTGTGTATTACAGTTTCGCTTGTGTTTTATACCGAGGGCGCACTTCAAATCACACTTTCTCTTTTGACTTATGCAGCACTTGCGACAGGTACTTATGTCATGTGGACAGGAAGCGGAAAGAACATTCGGTACGTCCAGTTGTTCTTTGTTTCACCCGCGTGGCTTGTGTATAACATTGTAAATTTCACGATTGGCGGAATTCTGTGCGAAAGTTTTAATATGATTTCTGCGATTGTATCATTCATCCGCTATGGAAAAGACGGATTTGAAAAATGAAAGAGAGGGAACTTCTGTGAAAAACGATCACATTTTGGTTATGCAAGACGAAGACGGAAACAAAATTGAATTCGAGTATTTAGACCGTGTGGAGTATCAGGGGAAGGACTATGTTGTCTTACTCCCGGTAGAAGATGCGGCGGACTCGGTTTTAGTTTTGCAAATTGAATCCGAAGATGAGGAAAAGTCCAGTTATCTGTTTGTGGACGACGATGCAACTGCAGATGCGGTTTATCATCTGTTCAAAGAACGTACCAAAGATCTGTATGAATTTTTGGATTAAAACAGCAGATACTAAGAAAAAAAGGAGGATACAATTATGTGCGAAACCAGATTCTTTATTTGTGAGCATTGCGGAAACTTGATCGGAATGATTCACGATGCGGGCGTTCCCATGATGTGTTGCGGTCAGAAAATGACCAAGTTGGAACCGGGGACTACCGACGCAAGCGTAGAAAAACATGTCCCGGTGGCAACTGTCAACGGCGATACCGTCGAGGTGATTGTCGGCGCAGTAGAGCATCCCATGACAGAGGAGCATTTCATTCCGTGGGTTTACCTCCAAACCGATCGAGGTGGGCAACGCAAATGCTTAAAGCCGGGTGAAACACCCAAAGTCCGTTTCAGCCTCTGTGATGAAACGCCTCTTGCAGTGTATGCTTATTGCAATCTCCACAGTTTATGGAAGGTTGAATTCTAATGCAACTTGTTTGGATGACCGCACTTGGCGTTGGCGGTGCAACCGTTATTGGCGCATTGGTCGGGTTTGTATTTCGAAACATCTCTCACAAATTCTCGGATATTATGCTCTCATTTGCGGCGGGGGTCATGCTTGCCGCCGCAGTGCTTGGGCTTATTCTGCCGTCGCTGGAATATGGTGGGAGGTTTGGGCTTCTCGTCACGGTCGGTGGCATATTTGTGGGCGCACTCTGCTTGAACTTGATTGATAAACTTGTCCCGCATTTGCATAAGTTGGTTGGTCCGGAAATTGAATCTCATCATAATGCAAACTTGAGCAAGGTATTGCTGTTTGTCGCTGCGATTGCGATACATAACCTGCCGGAAGGGATTGCTGCCGGTGTCGGGTTCGGCTCGGGGGACAATTCCCGTGCGCTCATCATCGCAGGTGGTATCGCACTTCAAAACATTCCGGAAGGGATGGTCATCATCGGTCCTATGTTGGCAGCCGGTGTTTCGCCACGTAAGACATTTGTCTGTGCAATGCTGACCGGGCTTGTTGAAGTGGTCGGAACTTTGATCGGTTACTTTGCAGTTCATATTGCAAGTGTCGTGCTTCCGTTTGCGCTTGCGTTTGCGGGAGGAACCATGCTCTATGTCATCAGCGATGAGATGATTCCGGAAACCCATGCCCACGGTTCGCATCGTGGTGCAACTTATGCGCTTTTTGTTGGATTTTGCCTGATGCTCACTGTCGATTTTCTGCTTGGATAGTATAAAAAAGAGTGGTTTTTTGAACTGCTCTTTTTCTTTTTTTCAAAAAGAGGTTTGAAAATTGTTTTCAAGTGTGATATGCTTATAGGTAATTGGGTTTCGGTAAAGGATAGTTGATAGGGCAAAGCGAGGAGAACGTATGAAAGGAAAAGATCAATACGGGCTGTTTGAAGTGTTCAAGCCGGGATATATGGAAGGGACCTTTTTTGAGAAATTCAAGTATTGGTTTAAGGCAGTATTTTGGTGCCACTTCCGTTACCATGCCCTGTTTGTGCTGGTTGCAACAATCATGCTTGTATGGCTTGTTTGCGATCTTATTGCACCGAATTGCCGTGATTTGGACTATGTGGTTGCAGGTGAACAATTGGTTTTGACCGAGCAGCTAGAAGTGCTCAATGAGCAGATTAAGGCACAAATGGATGATGTGGATGGCGATGGAACACTCACTGTCGGTCAGCAAATGCTTTGTACGTTAGAAGATGAATACTCCGATAATGCCTATATGAACGGGCAGAAACTCGGTGTTACATTTGCAGATGATAACATCGTGCTCTATATCATGGATTTGGAACTGATGGAGATTTATGCATCAGACGGTGCGTTTGCACCACTTGCGGATTTTGGAATCGAATCAGAAAACCGATTCTTTGTCCGAGTCGACCAAAATCGTGTATTTCGGGAGTGCGGTATCCCTGCAGGGGACGGCTGGTATATGGCGCTTAAAATAGTCAATGACGTTCGTGCTAACGATGAAGAAATCCAGAAAAAATACATGGAAGCGGTCAAAGTGATTCAACTTTGCATGGAGCCGTAACGGTGAGGAGGAGTGTGCATGGTCGGAAGAGTGGAAAGTCGCACCAATGCAAAAGTCAAGCATCTGCGCAAACTTGGGACAAGCCGCTCCTATCGTTATGCATGTAAAACCTTTTTGTGTGACGGTATGAAACTGCTGGATGAAGCATATCGTTCAAACGCAGTCATTCGTCAAGTATTTGTGGAAGAATCCAAATTGGATACACTTTTGGCAGAACGTGAATGGCTACAGTCATATCCGGTGTTTGCTGTTCCGGAGAGCGTGTTCTCGTCGATGAGTTCGCTGGATAGTCCGCAAGCGGTATTGTTTGAATGTGAAATGAATTTGCACCCCTTTCTTTGTGCACCTCGGATGGTTTTGCTTGACCATTTGCAGGATGTAGGAAACATCGGTACGATTATCCGTACTGCGGATGCTTTCTCGGTTTCCGGCGTTGTTTTGGACGGGTGTGCAGATCCGTATAATCCGAAAACTGTGCGTGCCGCCATGGGATCGATTTTTCGGGTCCCGGTGATGGAAGCGGATTTGATGGATGCAATCAATGCACTGGAAGCCGCTGAAATCCCGACTTATGCAGCGGTGTTGAGTGATCGTGCAAAGGATGTGCGAGAAATCAATCTGAAAAATGCCGCAGTCATTATCGGAAACGAAGGCGCCGGTGTACGGAATGAACTTGCAGAGCGTTGCAAGAATCTGATTATCCCCATGAGCGGACAGGCGGAGTCGCTCAATGCTGCGGTTGCGGCAAGTATTTTGATTTGGCAAATGAGTTGAGGTGAGTTGTGTGAATCAGTATTGGATTTGGTTCTCGAATCTGCAAGAGGTCTCCCCGTCCAGCAAACTGCGTTTGGTTGCAAAGTTTCGGGATGCCAGAGCCATCTACGACGCACATGACTCTGATTATCAAGCGGTCGGCTTGTCCGATCGGGAACGAAGAGAACTTGGGAAAAAGAGTTTGCGAGATGTGGAGCGGATCCTCAAAATCTGTGCAAGAGAGAAAATCCAGATCATCACCATTGATGATCCGATTTATCCGCAGCTTTTACGTGAGATTGCAAATCCTCCGTATGTTTTATATGTACGAGGGACTTTCCCTGATATCGACAATCGTTTCACTTTTGGTGTGGTTGGAACCAGGAAAGCGGATCAATCCGGGATTGAAATTGCTTACCGTATGGCAGGAGAACTGACACGATCCGGTGCCTATATCATTTCAGGTATGGCAGAGGGGATTGATGGGGCGGCAAATACCGGTGCACTGGATGCCGGAGGCGAAACCCTTGCGGTATTGGGATGCGGTGTGGATGTTTGTTATCCGGTATTTCATGAACGCTTGATGGCACAAATCGTTGAACATGGTGCAGTGGTCAGTGAGTTCCCGCCGGGGACACCGCCGCTTCCGGGGAATTTCCCGGTGCGAAACCGCATGATCAGTGGTCTTTCCAGAGGAATCTTAGTGGTAGAAGCACCGGAGAAAAGTGGTGCACAGATAACCGCAGGGTTTGCGCATCAACAAAATCGTGATCTCTTTGTTGTACCGGGAAATATCGATTCTTATCTCTACCGAGGAAGCAATCGGCTGCTTAAGGACGGCGCCAAATTGGTGCTTGGAGTAGAGGATATTTTGGAAGAATATCGCACACGCTATCCGGAACTTATGCAAGCAGAGGAGCGCCAGTCGAATCGTATTCCTTGGAGTGAACTTTCCGACGACGAAAAACAAGTTCTTCATACCATTGGGTATGGAGAACTTACAGCGGATGAAATCGTTCAGAAATCCGAGTTGGAGGCACAAGTGGTGCTGTCCGCACTTACCATGTTAGAACTACAAGGCATCATCAGTCAGAATGCAGGTCGCCGCTTTCAATTGGTGCAAGGCTTTTGAGGAGAGTAAACAGTATGTCATATCTTGTTATTGTAGAATCGCCGGCAAAGGCAAAAACAATCGGAAAATATTTGGGGCGTAATTATAAGGTTAAGGCATCTATGGGACATCTGCGTGATTTACCCAAGAGCCAGCTTGGTGTGGATATCGAGGCAGGGTTTGAACCCAAATATTTGCCAATCAAAGGAAAAGGTGATTTGATTAAGGAATTGCGCAAACTTGCTGCGGCAAGTGATGGCGTATTCCTTGCAACCGACCCGGACCGTGAAGGTGAGGCAATTTCTTGGCATCTCAAGGAACTCTTGAAACTTGATCCGGAAACCACCAAGCGTGTGACGTTTAATGAAATCACCAAAAAGGTGGTCCAGGAGAGTATCAAAAATCCCCGTGAGATTGATGTAAATTTGGTGGATGCTCAGCAAGCACGCCGCATTTTGGACCGTATCGTGGGTTACAAGCTTTCTCCGCTTTTGTGGAGGAAGATTCGTCGCGGTCTTTCTGCGGGTCGTGTGCAATCGGTTGCTACCCGTTTGGTGGTAGATCGTGAAAATGAAATTCGTGCGTTTATTCCGAGAGAGTATTGGTCGATTGATGCTCTGCTCTCCCGTGTTGCACCGAAAAGCGGATATTTCAACGCCCATTTCTATGGGACTGAAGAGGGGAAAATTGAGCCGGCATCGCAAGAAGAAACCGAGCAGATTTTGAATGCTGTTGCGCAGGCAGACCTGTTTGTCAAAACCATTAAGCGATCAGAAAAACAAAAATCGCCTGCTGCGCCGTTTATTACCTCCACCCTCCAGCAGGAGGCATCACGAAAACTCAATATGCCACCTCGCCGAACCATGGCAATTGCTCAGCAGTTGTATGAAGGTGTGGATATCGAGGGAATGGGCGCAACCGGTCTCATTACCTATATGCGTACCGACTCACTCCGTCTTTCAACCGAGGCGGTCATGTCTGCACGTGACTATATCAAAGAGCATTACGGGGAGTCTTTTTGTCCGACTTCCTTCCGTGTTTATAAAAGCAAAGGCAACGCCCAGGATGCGCACGAAGCGATTCGTCCCACTTCTGTGGCACTTGATCCGGAAAGCATTCGTGGAAATTTGACCAATGAACAGTATAAGCTGTATAAAATGATTTGGTCTCGCTTTGTTGCGTGTCAAATGACAAATGCGGTTTATGATACCATCGCTGTGGATATTTCCGCAGATGAATATATCTTCCGTGCAACCAGTCAGAAGTTGAAATTCAAAGGCTTTACCGCAGTGTACGTGGAAGGAAAAGATGAGGAAGAAGAGGAAAAAACCGATTCTTTGCCCGACCTTGTGGAAGGGGAGCCGTTGAATCTGGAAGAACTCACTCCTCAGCAGCACTTCACTCAGCCGCCCTCACGTTATACCGAGGCAAGCCTGATTCGTGCAATGGAAGAAAAAGGCGTGGGACGTCCGAGTACCTATGCGCCTACCATTTCTACTATTTTAGACCGAGAATATGTGGTCAAAGTGGAGCGGACTTTGCAGCCAACTCCGCTTGGAGAAGTGGTCAACACTTTGATGATGGAACGCTTCCCCAGTATCATTGATGTGGAATTCACCGCACACATGGAAGAAAACCTGGACCTCATCGAATCCGGTAAGGTGAATTGGAAACAAACATTGGAAGAATTCTACGTCGATTTTGCTGCAAGCTTGGAAAAAGCAGAAGAAGCACTCAAAGACGAACGAATCCAACTCCCGGTCGAGGAGACTGACGTTGTCTGCGAATTGTGCGGTAAAAAAATGGTAGTCAAGAGCGGGCGATTTGGGAAATTCCTGGCTTGCCCGGGCTACCCGGAGTGTAAAAACACCAAGCCGATTGTTGAGGAGACTCCGGGCGAGTGTCCGATTTGCGGCGGTAAGATTTTAAAGAAGAAATCCAAAAACGGATATACCTATTACGGCTGTGAAACATTCCCGACTTGTACCTTTATGACCTGGGATGTTCCGCAGAAAGAACGCTGTGATTTGTGCGGCAAAACCCTGTTCAAACGCTCGGGCAAAGGAAAAGGCGCAAAACGCTTGGTCTGCAATAACGAAGCTTGTGCAAACTTTGTCCCGCAGGAAGTTCGTGAGAAAAAAACGACCGCAAAAAAGACTGCGGCAAAAAAGACTGCAAAGAAAAAGGAGTCGTAACCCATGCTGAAAGCAAGTGTGATCGGTGCAGGATTGGCAGGCTGTGAAGCGGCTTGGCAGCTTGCGAATGCCGGTATACAGGTAACATTATTTGAGATGAAGCCTGAAAAAATGACTCCGGCACATCACAGTGTCGGCATGGCAGAGTTGGTTTGTTCTAATTCCCTTCGGAGCGACCAACTGGAAAATGCGGTTGGTCTGCTAAAAGAAGAATTGCGTCGATTGGACTCTCTCATTATGGCCTGTGCTGATGAGACCCGTGTGGCTGCAGGCGGTGCGCTTGCGGTGGACCGTGAAGCGTTCTCTGCGCTTGTCACAAAAAGAATCACAGAACATGAGAATATCACGGTTGTAACCGGAGAAGTGACCGAGTTCCCCAAAGAGAGACCTGTTATCATCGCAACAGGTCCATTGACCAGTGATGCGATGGCTGATGCAATCGCAGAGTTTTTCGGCGAGACTGAATACCTTAGTTTTTATGATGCTGCAGCCCCGATTGTAAGTGCCGAGAGCATTGACATGGAGCATGCCTATTTTGCGTCCCGATATGGACGAGGGACCCCGGATTATATCAACTGCCCAATGGACGAAGCGGAGTACCGTGCGTTTTGGCAGGCACTCACCACTGCGGAAGAAGCAGAGGTTCACGGGTTTGAAGACCGGAATGTGTTTGAGGGGTGTATGCCGGTCGAAGTTATGGCACGCCGAGGTGAGGAAACCTTGCTGTTCGGACCGCTCAAACCGGTAGGGCTGCCTGATCCGAAAACCGGGAAAGACCCGTTTGCTGTGGTGCAGTTGCGCCGTGATAACAGCGCTGGTAGTTTGTATAATCTGGTCGGATTCCAAACACACTTAAAATTTCCGGAACAGAAACGAGTTTTTTCCATGATCCCTGCGCTCAAGAATGCGGAGTTTGTCCGTTATGGTGTCATGCACCGCAATACATTTTTGAACTCTCCGAAACTTTTGTGCTCGGATTACTCTGCGCAAAAGGATCGAAATGTATTTTTTGCCGGGCAAATGACCGGTGTGGAAGGATACATCGAATCAACTGCATCCGGAATGACGGCAGGTCGTGCATTGGCACGTAAATTGCTTGGAAAAGAAGCGGTAGAATATCCTCGGGAAACCGCCATCGGTGCACTTGCTGCATATATCAGTGACGAAGCAATTGAAAAATTCCAACCAATGAATATCAATTTTGGTTTGCTCCCGCCGTTGGGATACCGTGTAAAAGGAAAACGAAATAAAAATGCTGAGCTTTCCAAACGTGCGCTCGAGGCATTGGAACACACAGAGAGGTGAATCATTTGAGAATCATCGTAGATGCAATGGGCGGAGATCATGCACCGGATGAAATTGTGCGTGGCGCTCTGTTGGCAAAAAAAGAATACGGATTTGAGATTATTCTGGTCGGCGATGAGGAAAAGATTCGCCCGCTGGTTTTGGATGAAGAAGTCACAGTTGTGCATACCGCAGAAGCTGTGACCATGGAAGATGATCCTACCACCACACTGCGTGCAAAAAAAGACGCATCCATGTACGTTGCACTTCGTATGCTTGCACAAGGTGAGGGGGATGCAGTTGTTTCGGCAGGAAATACAGGTGCGCTTTTGGTTGGCGCAACCATGTTGGTCAAACGCATCAAAGGCATCCGTCGTGCAGCACTTGCACTTCCCATGCCCACCGCAACAGGAAAATGTATGTTGGTGGATTGCGGCGCTAATGTCGAGTGCACACCTGCTTATCTTCAACAATTTGCTTTGATGGGTGCGTACTATGCTGAACGTGTTTTGAAAATTGAAAACCCACGTGTAGCACTTTTGAATAACGGTACAGAGGAACATAAGGGACGGACCCTGGAAAAGGAAACCAACGCACTTTTGAAGACTGCCGTGAAAAACTATGTCGGAAATATGGAAGCCCGTGAAGTCGTTTTGGGCGGCTGCGATGTTATTGTTACAGACGGGTTTACCGGAAATGTACTTCTTAAAACCGTCGAGGGTGCCGGCTTGTTCTTTGGTGGCATGATCAAAGGAATGCTCAAAAAGAATTTGTTTACGAAGCTTTCTGCACTTGTGCTGAAAGATGGGATTCGTACCTTAAAATCAAAAATGGATTATAACGAAACCGGTGGAACTCCCATTATGGGGCTGCGTGGTGCAGTCATCAAGGCGCATGGTTCAGCAAAAGCAACTGCGATGAAAAATGCAATCCGTGTTGCTGCGGAATATGTGAATACCGGAATCATCGACGATATCACACGTGATATTGCAAGTCTTTCGATTGATGCAGAAGATTAAGGGGATGGTACCATGAAAGAACTCGAAAAAATCATTGGATATCATTTTAAAAACAAACATTTGCTCCTGACCGCATTGTCCCATAGTTCGTTTGTCAATGAATGTAAAGAAAAAAACTGCGTTAGTAATGAACGATTGGAGTTTTTGGGAGATTCAGTGTTAGGGGTAATTACTGCCACATTTCTTTATTCCACCTACCCGGATGTGATGGAAGGGGAACTTACCAAAATGCGCTCGGCATTGGTCTGTGAGGGGTCACTGTGTGCGTGCGCACGCACAATCTCATTGGGAGATCATTTGCGTTTGGGTCGTGGAGAAGAAAGCGGTGGCGGAAGAAAACGTGATTCGATTTTGGCGGATGCATTTGAAGCTGTGATTGGCGCAATTTACTTAGATGGCGGCGAAGAACCTGCTCGTAAGTTTGTCCATAAATTTGTAATCCGTGGAGCGGATGCGGTTGACCAGAACGCAATTCGTGACTATAAAACAGCCCTGCAAGAAATCGTGCAGAAGAATCCGGGTGAGATTCTGTCTTATCGGATGCTTGGTGCTTGCGGACCCGATCATGATAAAAAATTCCAGGTGGAAGTCCTGCTTAACAGCAATGTGATCGGTCAAGGCGAGGGACACAGTAAAAAAGAAGCCGAGCAAATGGCTGCAAAAAAAGCGCTCGCACTTATGGGGATCGACCATTGAGAAATTCCATTATCCCCATCTTTATATCCCATATGGGATGTCCTCATCAATGTGTGTTTTGCAATCAAAATGCAATTGCGGGTCGCCCGGTTTCGCTAGAGGAAGTGACCGAGCAAATCAGAATCGGACTCCAAAAGTGCGCCCCTGCCATTCCGCAAGTGGCGTTCTATGGCGGTAGTTTTACTGCGCTTTCCGATGAGGCGCAAACTGCATACTTAGATGCGGTACAGCCGTTTCTCAAAAACGGAAGTGTACGAGAGATTCGTCTTTCTACACGTCCGGATGCAATTGATGAGGCTTGTGCCGCACGTCTTTTTGCAGCCGGTGTGCGTGAAATTGAACTGGGTGCACAGTCGATGGAGAATCCGGTGCTGCTTGCTTCCGGACGTGGACATACCGCAGAGGATACACGCATTGCGTCCCGCATCATAAAGAAGTTCGGGTTTCGCTTGGTGTTGCAAATGATGGTGGGACTACCGGGTGAGACTTCTTCAAAAACGACTGCGCATGAAATCATCTCTCTTGCACCGGATGCAGTACGAATTTATCCGGTGGCAGTGGTGAAGGGGACTCCGCTGGAACTTTTGTGGCGTGAAGGACAGTATCAGCCTCTTACGTTGGAGCAAGGTGTGAGCATCTGCGCCGATCTATTAGAACTCTTTTCCGAACACGGCATAGCAGTGATTCGTATGGGACTTCACCCAACATTGGAACTTGACCATGCAGTGTGTGCGGGTGTGTACCATCCTGCGTTTGGAGAATTGGTTCGTTCCGAGTGTTTTTACCGCAAAGCACGGACGATTTTGGAAAAGACGGAACGAGAACAAATCCTAATGGTGCATCCGAGCCGTCTGTCATGTATGATCGGTCAAAAGAAAAAGAATCTCATCCGATTAAAAGAGGAATTCGGTCAGAATATCCGTGTGATTACAGGAACTGTGGACGAGAATGAAATCAAAAGGACATCACAAGAGTGATGTCCTTTTGTGCTATTATAGAGTAACAAGGGATCGTGACGGGTTGAGTTCTTATTTGCAGCAGCATTTTCCACCGGCGGAGTCTCCGTCAATGTCGCAGAGATTCGGCGGGAAGAATTGGTCGAGCGGGAATTTGATTTTGCGGAACAGGTCACACGGCGAGGATAAATCATCTGCCGCACTTCCAACACATTCTTTGTCCGGAATGCAGAAATCAAAACTGGGCATCAGTAACTGGGTTTCACGCTCTAAGCGAACAATCGAGAATTGACCCAAGGTGACATAAAGCCGCTTGCAATCGCCGCCAACCACGAGTGACTCACAGAAACAGTCGGTTACGCAGTTTGGGACATCACAGAGCGTTTCACACGGGCAAGGACACGCACACGGGTCAAGCAGCTTGATGTGCAGACAAATCGGGTCGAGCGCTTCAACAACAGCGGTAGGCATGTTGGAGTTTCCGGAACAAATATCTGCTGCACAGCACGGGGTTTTTGAGTCAAATGTACGTACGCTTCCGTCACTACCGAAGAGAATCACTCGCTTCTCGTAAACCGCAAGACCGGTTACTTCTTGCGGTCGGCCATTGCAATTGGTTGCTTCTGCTGTGATGCGGTAGAAAAAGCGAATATCGACGGAGTAGAATCCACGGTTAAACGTAACCTCTTGTACATCGATTTGAGTCCAAAGAAGTTCAGATTTTCTGCATTTCACATTTGTGGCATTGTCAATGATTTCCTGAGACGATGCGGTGGGAAAAACACGCAAATCTTCGATACATTCCTTGTCTCGGCAGGAATCGTAGATGCGTTTGGTGTGGATACACACGGCTTCACGGATGGGAGGAACACTTCCGCAAATCGGGCCGGGCGATACTTTATCGGGCATTGCAATACCTCCTGTAACATAGTTTGAAGATCACCTTCAATGACATTCTATGCACAATCGGTATTTCTGTGAAAAAAAGCGTTATTTACAGCCAAGCGTTTTGATTTTTTTTGTTTTAATCAATGCCAGGACGAAAAGAAGAAACGGGCAAATAATTTGGATTGAGAGTAAAATCCAAAGGGAAAGATTGGATTCCAACCGTACCATCAGCATGGGCATTCCGTGATACAGGAGTTGTGTCATGGATGCGAGGAGAAGACCGATAGGCAGAATTGGAGCCCGACCGTCATCCAGTGAGAAGAGATGACGGAATGCCTGCGTGATAAAATACAAAGAAAGAGACACCCGAAAAAAAGCAAACAGAGTCATTGCGACTGAAGAGGCGAGCTCCAAATGTTGTATAAATCCTCCGATTGTGCGTACGGAAAGTACGGTGAAAACCGGATAGGCATCTCCGGAAATACCGCTTCCGCCGAGCGTCATAACGGTAATGATGGAAATTATGAAAAGAATTCCACCGGCAAAAACAACTCCAAGCATCGTTGCTCGACCACGGGTGCTTCGACGTGCAAAATGTGGATATAACACAGTGAGAAGAATTATATCCCCCAACTGATTGCAGAAGACAATCAGTCCGCCTCGTAAAAACGATCCGGACTCGTTTTCTTTCGGAATCCGTAACAGATCGGGATTTAATCCGTCAAGAGCCAAAAGGGAGAACAGTAAAAATACTGCAACAGCAAAGAGTATGGTAAGCGATGCCATTCTTCCGATTGTTTGAATCCCTGAACGGCAAGCCCAAACTCCGAGCAGAATCACTGCGAGCGGGATGATGATGGTAGGAGTTTTGGAAAGTGCGGTCAATTGATTGAATTGTCCGAAAATGGAGAGCGAAGTGCAAGTTGAAAGAAATGCATAGAGCATAAGAAGTGCGGTGATCATTCGCCCAAACGGGCATGGCAGTAAAAAATCGAGGAATTCGAAAAACGTTCTGTTTTCTGCGTATTTCATAAGGGTATTAATCAGGAAAACAACCGCAATCGAAATTAGGGATGCAATCAGATAACAGAACCAAACAGACGCACCGTACTTTGCTGCGAACAAAAGTGAGTAGCAGTTGGAACTGAAAAACAGCAAGGTCAAAAAGCAACCTTGTTTATTGGTGATTCGCTCTAATTTCATAATGTCCCACCTTCTCAGGAGATGAATTGGGAAAACATTCCACTTAAAGAAGCGCCTGCGTGATCCAAATGTGTCCAGTATACTGCCGGAATTGCACTCAGCACTGCAAGTAAACCCAAAACAAGATAAATTCTCCACTCTTTTTTCTCCACGGTCAAGTGAAAAGAACGACAATCAAAGAATAATACTGCTCCATAGATCAGGAGCATCAGTCCATATTTCATATTGCCCCCTTCGAAGTTCGCATCCCGGAATTGCGCAGCCGTACGGTCACTTTAATTTGTTGGAAATCTGAAGGCAGTAATTCCGAAAACTCTTCATGTTTCGCACGCTCAATCAATGCGTTTACACCTTGATTTACATATTGTTCGATTTTCTGCTCAACTTTTTGTCGGATTGTTTGGTCGGAGACATCAAACGACGTGTCACTGCTGCTGATTGCAACACTTAAGATAAGTGTTGGTGTTTTGGTTGTTGAAAGAGTTCCGGCAAGAATTTCGGTAGAAATGGATGTTTGAGGTAAGACTTGGATGCTTGGCAACCATCCGCCGGAAACATCTTCTGTCAACAGTGAAAGAAAGAGGATTTCCTCGCCGCTCAAAACTCCGAGTAAGGACTCATCACGGTAAACTGCGCCACCGCTGATTTGTGCCATTCCGTTTGAAATTGAAATGGTTGGAAGAATGACACAACCGAGGTCTCCGCTGGATTGTACATATTCCCACAATTCGCACTGTTGGAACCTGCGGGAGGAAGCTTGGTTTTGAAAAATGTGAAGGCAATGTGCGGTGACCGAATCCGAACCGGAATAGTCGGTTGAAAACACTTCTGCAGCACTTGCACCCTGAGCGACTGTAAGTGTAACTGTTTGGTATACATCCTGCGCACGCAGAAACACATCCAGGACTTCGTGGAGTTTTTCATTTTTGATTGAATCGTCAATTACAATTAGTTCGCAATGTCCCCAGTATAGTTTTTTCCCTGCGTGCGAAATGGCGTTTCGGATTGCGTCGAATAAGTTTTTTCCTTCGGCAGTGAGGAGTTTTGATTTGCTTTGGCTTTCGGGTGAGCCGGAAAGATCTGCGGTTTCAATTGTCACGAGATAGGATTCGTCCTTGTTAAGATCAACCCCAATCCCGAGCACATATTCTTGCATGGCAGCTTCGTTGTAGTCCCAACACCCACATAAGAAGAATATGGGAAGTAATAGGGAAAACCATTTCATTTTGAATCCTCCCGACGTTTCAAACGTGTAATATTTGTCTTTTGGAACACCCATGGACGTGTGCGCATCATCCACCACGGTGCACGGACGAAAACATCTTTTGCCTGTTGTTTTTTATCTGCGGTGAGATAGGAGAGGTATTCGATTCCAAACGAGTGTAATGAGGAAATGTGCAGAAGAAAAATCAGGACAGCAATGGCATATCCATAGATTCCCAACGTTGCCCCAAACAAAAGAAAGATTAAGCGGAATATTATGATTTCTTGATCCAGCTTTGGTGTAAGAAATGATGTGATGCCGCACAAAGCAACCAAAATAATCATTTCCGCACTCACAATGCGGGCACTCACGATACTTTGACCCAACACTACGGCGCCAACCATGCTGATGGTGAAGCCGATGGGTTTTGGCAGACGGATTCCTGCTTCCCGAATCAAGTCAAAGAGTAAAAGCAGAAGGAGCATTTCAACAACCGCCGGGAAAGGAACTCCTGAACGTGATTTTGCAATGCTGAGCAAGAGATTCTTGGGAATCATTTCTTTGTGGTAACAAATCAAAGCAATATAGAGTGCGGGTAAACTGACGGTCAAGAAGAATGCGACGAAACGAAGCGCTCGAGTGAAGGATGCATAAAAATAGTGGGAATAATAATCCTCACTTGCTTGAAAGTTTTCTAAAAACAAAAAAGGAACTGTGAGTACAAACGGAGTGCCGTCGCATAGAATTGCAATACGACCTTCTAACAGTTTTGCGGCAACCACATCGGGACGTTCTGTTGACCCAATCGTTTTAAAAGGGGAGTGTGGCGCATCTTTGATGAGTTCAGAAAGATAGGTTACATCCAAAAGCGAATCAATCTCAAAGGAAGAAAGCCGCCGTTTGAGTTCATTAAGTGTTGCTTCGTTTGCCAGTCCTTCGATATAGGAAATGCAAATACGTGTCTTACTGACACGCCCGAGAGTTACGAATTGAAATTTTAACTTTGGGTTGAGTACTTTTCTCCGCACCAAACTGATGTTGTTGACAATCAGTTCGTTAAAACTCTCCTTTGGACCATTGACCGTGTTTTCTGTCTCCGGCAAACTGATCCCTCGCACGGAATAACGCTTGGAGTTGGCATAAATTGCACATTGACAACCATTGAGTAAAACAATGGTATCTCCAATTAAAACATGTAGAGCAAGGTCGTCCAAATCTTTGACATAGTCGGTCTCATCTGCCTGGACAACTCGGTGTTTTGTGAGCTCGGCGAGTTTTGCGCCTTGCCATTCTTTTGGAAAAACAAAACGCAGCAGCGGGCGCACGACGTTTTCGTCGATGACCGCATTGTTGACCAAAACCTCAGTAAAAATAATATATCCGCAAACATTGGGGTTGTGATGATTCTCAAATTTTCGAAACTTTACCGTATCGTCAAATTGAAACTTTTCTCGCACTGTTTCAATATCACGGGAAAGATCACCGGTGAAAAACATTGGGGCTGACATAAGATCAGACTCCTTATTCTGTAGTCACGGTTAGTTTGCGATAGATAGATAAAAACTATACAAAAATCAATGCATCAAAAAACTCGGTCATACGTTAGCATGACCGAGTTTTTGTTCAGATGTCTACCTTGAAACTACAAAGGATAAGAAAACTGATCCAATAAGGACGCCACCTAATTTGACGTTTCGAAAATTAGTCGATCAGAAGCATAAGCTGATAGATCATTTTGGAAGCCTCTGCACGTGTCGCATTGCCACGGGGATCAAAACAGTTATTGCTTTTGCCGTTGATGATTTCAGCTCTTTGCATTGTAACAACTGCATTTTTTGCATAATCCGCAATCTGAGATTGATCGGAGAATGATTTTTCCGGCTGTGTGAACGGGAGGACCGATCCGGAAACATTTGTGATGTAACGATGGATCAAAACCGCAAGGTCCTGTCTTGTGACAGGTTCGTTCGGTGCAAAGGTTGTTGCGCTTTTTCCTTGGATCACACCGGCATCGATTGCCCATGCAATTGCATTGTAATACCAGGCATCCAACAAGACATCCTCAAACGGAACGTAAGTGTAGCGAGAGAGGTTTGCTCCGGAAAGGTTTGCGAGGATCTGAGCAACCTGCGCACGGGTAATGGTTTCATTCGGTGCAAATTTAGTGGATGAAATCCCGTTGATTACACCATTTTGGGCAAGATGAATGATCGGCTGATAGTACCATGTGTTTTTATCAACATCAGTGAAAGAAAGACTGGTGGTCCATTTTGCATACAAGGTGAGGTGATGTGTAACCGGCTTGGTAAAATCATATTTCACTTCGCATGCGGAATCGATATACCAACCGGAGAAGAAGTAACCGTCACGAGTCGGGGGCGTGGGCTGCGCCAAAACAGCGTTTGCATTGACTCGAACGGTGGTTACCTTGCTTCCGCCGGTGGAATTGAAAATGACTTGATACTGCGACCCGGTGGTTGTACCGGTGCCGCCACCGAACCCACCGGTAGTTCCGCCGGTACCTGTACCGGTACCGCTTCCGGCTCCGCCGTATTCAACGAAGGTTGCGGTGATGACAATATCCTTAGCCGGCATGGTAAAGGTGGTGGTAGAACTATATTCGTTGTTGAATTTTACACCGCTCAGATTTCCTGTGGACCAACCGAAGAATCGGTAACCGGTTTTTGGTGTGCCAACAATGGTGACTTTGTCGCCTTCGTAGAATTCGGTTTTTCCGTTTTTGGTTGCAGCATTACCGCCGCCGATGTTTTGGAAAGAAATCTGGAACTTTTCTTCACCTGCAATGAATGTTGCAGTCAAGATCACGTTTTCTGATGGCATAACGAATGTTGTGTGTGCGGAAGCTGCTCGGTCAAACTCCACCGCCTCGGTGTTTGCGGACCAACCGCCAAACTGGAATTCATCATCTGCAAACGCTTCAATTTCAACCAAGTCGCCCGGATAGTATTGATAAGATTCAACAGAAGCGCTTCCGAAACCGTCGGTATGAATCGTGAGGGAGTATGCATCTGTGTCGCATCTTTTGAAAATCGGGGTTACGATTACGTCGTCATCCGGCATAATAATCGAGGCAACGGTAGAATTCTCATCGTATACGTCAACAGATTCCTCACGATAGGTCTTTACTTCCCATCCTGCTAGGTAATATCCTGCTTCAGGAGTAGCAAAGAGGAGAACTTTGGTGCTTTCGGTTGCATTGGAAAGAACACGAATGTTATTGCCTTCTACGATCCGAGTAGAAAAAGTACCGCCGACCAAATCGCCGCTTGCAATGTTATAACGGGTAGATGCGGTAGTTTTTACAAACTTAGCTGTGATGGTAACGTCTTCTTTCGGCATTGTAAACGTTGTTTGACGATTACCAATCTCTGCAAATCTGACATTCTTACTCTGGGTATCCCAACCGGCGAAACGGTATCCTTTGTTCGGGTCGGCAGTCAGTGTGACAACGTCCCCTTCGGAAGCATTCTTGACGGAAGCAGATGCATGTCCCATCTCCCGGTTTTCTGAAGTAACAACGATATCATAAAGTCCGTCGTCCACTTCCCAAATACTCACGGTGTCGCCGGATGTCTCGATGTTAAACTCATCCTGACCCGCTTGTGCTGCGAGGATATCCGCTTCGATCGGAACATATGCTAAAACCTGCAATGTATCGACAATGGAAAATGAGATGTCAAACAGTGTACCGCCGTTAAAAGCAATATCATCAGTCCCGTTGTATGTAATGGTCATGATGCCCGGAAGTGAGGTGTCGACATTTACCAAAGAATCATTCATTTGGAGTGAACCGGAAACTTCGCCGGGAATCAACTTTTCAGCATCATAAGTGATGGTTACACTCATTGTGGCGAACGAGAACGAGTCGTCACTCAGAAGCGAACAGTCAACCACGTCACCCGGGTAACCGTCGCCACATTCAAGATATGCGGTCGGGAGAACGGGCGGGGTACCTGCATCTTCGCCTGTATCACCTGCATCGCCTTCTGCAAAAGCCGGTATTGTCAAACTGAAAAGCATGGCAATTACCAAAAGCAGACAGAAGAATTTTTTTGTGTTACGAACCATAAAAGAGTCCTCCTTTGGGTTGTAAAAGTTCTTGTTTCCATTATAACATAGATTGGTCGTTTTTTGTCAACGAATTTAATGGAAATATTCGGAAATTAAAAAGCTTCGATACGGTTTCCCATATCGAAGCTTTTTGCTACTTTTTCGAAACATTTTCCAAATCGTACGGCGTACTTTGATATACATAATAATTAAGCCAGTTGGAGTAGAGTAAATGTGCATGGGCACGCCAGGTATCCAAGGGCCGTTTTGACGGGTCGTTATCAGTGAAATAATTCTTCGGAAGTTCAATTTCAAGTCCTTTTCCCAAATCACGGAAATATTCATTGGCCAAAGTATCCGGATCATATTCGGGATGACCGGTGACAAAGATATGTCTGCCGTCACGGCTGGCAATGATATAGGCTCCTGCATCTTCCGAAACTGCAAGGAGTTCCAAATCCGAAACACGAAGCACATCTTGAACTGTGATCTCGGAATGTCGGGAGTGGGGTGCGTAAAATACATCGTCAAAACCGCGAAGAAGCGGACAACCGGGACGGCACGGAGTGTGAGAAAATACTCCGAACATTTTGCCGTTCAGAGGATATTTTGGAACACCGTAGTGATAATACAGACCTGCCTGTGCTCCCCAGCAGATGTGAAATGTTGAAAAAACATTGGACTTCGACCATTCCATGATCTCGCAGAGCTCTGCCCAGTAGTTGACGTCTTCAAACTCCAAATTCTCCACAGGGGCACCTGTGATAATCATGCCGTCATACTTTTTGTGTTTGATTTCATCAAAGGTATGATAGAAGGAAATCAGGTGTTGCGCAGAAGTGTGCTTGGGCAAGTAGGTCGAAGTTTGCAACAGATCAATTTCTATTTGCAACGGTGTGTTGGAAAGGGAACGCATCAATTGCGTTTCTGTTGCGATTTTAGTTGGCATCAGATTCAAAAGCAGAATCTTCAGCGGACGAATATCCTGACTCGTTGCTCGTTCCTCGGTCATTACAAAAATGTTTTCACTTTCCAGTACGGCACGGGCTGGGAGCATATTCGGAATTTTAATTGGCATGATGTCCACCTCCTGTGGATGTTTCACTGTGATTGTCTTTTCTATTATAACAAACACAATCGGTGGAATCAATCTTTATTTTTCTTTCTTAAAATGTTTTTGTCAGAACCGCAAGCGAAAAACAACAGTTGTCTCCAAAAAAATTCATCCACTATACCATGATAAGGTACAAAAAAAGATGCAGCGAACTCCTTGAGTGCATGTTCGGTATGCACACCCCAGTACCCGTCCAACGCCATACAGTCAAATCCGAGAGTAAACAGTGCATCTTGTAGCACCAAGACAGGAACACCAACGGCACCATACTGAAGATCCGGATAAGGTAAGGGAGAATAAGGGGATAAATGATGACCGTCAGAAAGATCAAATCCTTCTCCTATATAATGAGAAGAGAAGATCGTGTGGCCGCCCTCCCAAATCCGACGAAACGCATGTGTTACTCTCGTAGAAGGATTTTTGTGATAGTGATTCATATAACAATCCATTGCGTCTTTGGTTGTCCACAAGAGGGATGAACGGGATTGAGAGCAGAATTCGGATACTTTCAGTGCGTTGTGTGAGGTATAAGGCATTTGTTCAAACGGCTCGAGAAGATAGCGTTCGAATGAGCGGAAAGCTGTATGAAAAACCAAAATAATCATAAAATAAAAAAATCTCAAAAAAGGGGTTGACAATTTAGGAATGTGAAGATATAATAAATACCCGTCGTCCACAGTATATGTTGAAACACATTTCCGTGTGCGGCAGAGGTTAACAAATCGTCTCGCCAAAAACTTTTTGAAAAAAGATGAAAAAAAGGGTTGACAAGCGGGAAGAGATTTGGTAAACTAATTGAGCGCTCAAACGAGAGGGGCTTGAGAGAGTCCAAAGAGAGAGCGAGAGTTGTACCTTGTAAATTAAACAACGTAGAAGACAAACAAACGCCAGCGACACCTTCGGGGGGCCCCGGGGGAG
>JAFQME010000015.1 GCA_017421025.1 Oscillospiraceae bacterium | reverse complement strand
CAACTGCCAGTGGTCTCCGGAAGAACTCGAGCATCATCTCGACTCCGCTTCCAAGCGCTACATCGCTGAAAACAACATTCAGCTTTACACCATCAACGCAATCGACCTCGCAATCGAAGTCGGCATGGGCAAGCGCACCAACACCATCCTCCAGTCCGCATTCTTCTCGCTGGCACAGGTTATGCCGTCCGACGAAGCGATCGGCTACATGAAGGATGCTGCTGAAAAGTCCTACCTGAAGAAGGGCCGTGAAGTTGTTGAATGCAACTGGAAGGCAATCGACGCAGGTGCTATCGCTTATGTTAAGGTCGAAGTTCCGGCTTCCTGGAAGTCCATTGCTGACACCGCTTCCGACATGGCTTTGGAAGGCCCGGCTGCAACCGTTAAGGTTGTTAAGGAAATCATGAACCCGGTCGGTAAGATGGACGGTTACAGCCTGCCTGTTTCCGCATTCGAAGGCCTGGAAGACGGTCAGTTCCCGCTCGGCGCTGCTGCATACGAGAAGCGCGGTGTTGCGGTTACCGTTCCGCATTGGGATGAAACCAAGTGTATCCAGTGTAACAACTGTTCTTACGTCTGTCCGCACGCTACCATCCGTCCGTTCGCTCTGACCGAGGAAGAAGTTGCTGCAGCACCGGCAAACACCCGTGCTGTTCCGGTCAAGGCCGGCAAGGGCAAGGGCGTCTACTCTTACACCCTCGCTGTTTCTCCGCTGGATTGTATGGGTTGTGCAGTTTGTGTTGGCGTTTGCCCGACCTCTGCTATCACCATGGTTCCGCAGGAACAGGAGCTCGCAGAGCAGGCAGTCTTCAACCATATGGTTGCAAACGTCTCCCGCAAGGCAGACATGGAAGACAACACTGTCAAGGGCAGCCAGTTCCGCAAGCCGCTGCTTGAGTTCTCCGGCTCTTGCGCAGGTTGTGCTGAAACCTCTTACGCTCGCCTGGTTACCCAGCTCTTCGGCGATCGTATGTACATCTCCAACGCAACCGGTTGTTCCTCCATCTGGGGCGGCCCGGCTGCAACCAGCCCGTACTGCATGAACGAAGACGGCTTCGGTCCGGCATGGGCAAACTCCCTGTTTGAAGACAACGCTGAGCACGGTCTCGGTATGGCAACCGGTCAGGAAGTCATCCGTAAGTCCCTGGCTGAGAAGGTTGCTCTCGTAGCAGAAAAGACCTCCTGCGATGCTCGCAAGGCTGCTTGCCAGGCATGGCTGGATTCCTACAATGACGGCGAAGCAAACAAGGCTGCTACCAAGGCTCTCATCGCAAACCTCGAAGCAGACGTTTGCTGCGACCTTGTTTCGGAAATCCTCTCCAAGAAGGAATACCTCTCCAAGAAGTCCGTTTGGATCTTCGGCGGCGACGGTTGGGCATATGACATCGGCTTCGGCGGCTTGGACCATGTCCTCGCTTCCGGCGAAGACGTCAACATCTTCGTCTTTGACACCGAAGTTTACTCCAACACCGGCGGTCAGGCTTCCAAGGCTTCCAACATCGGTCAGGTTGCACAGTTTGCAGCTTCCGGTAAGGAAACCAAGAAGAAATCCTTGGCTGAGATCGCAATGAGCTACGGCTATGTCTATGTTGCTCAGATTGCTATGGGTGCAAACCCGGCTCAGACCATCAAGGCGATCGCTGAAGCAGAAGCATACAACGGCCCGTCCCTCATCATCGGCTACGCTCCGTGTGAAATGCACTCCATCAAGGGTGGCATGAGCAACTGCCAGGCTGAAATGAAGAAGGCTGTGGAATGTGGTTACTGGAACCTCTTCCGCTTCGACCCGACCAAGGAAACCGGCAAGTTCCAGCTGGATAGCAAGGAACCGAAGGGTGGCTATCAGGAATTCCTGATGAACGAAGCTCGTTACAGCCGTTTGACCCGTGAGTTCCCGGATGCTGCTGCAGAACTCTTCGCACGCAACGAAGCTGCTGCGATGGAGCGCTACGAGCACCTGGTCAAACTCGTCACCCTCTACGGCGACAAGTAAGTCTAAACCAACAAAATCCCCTGCGGAATTCTCCGCAGGGGATTTCTTTTTGGACAGAAGAACTCCTCGGTCGGGATGACCGAGGAGTTGTTTTTTTACTTCTTCACTGCTTTGGCAATTCTTGCGCTTGCCGGACTGAAGACGATGTTGATTAAAACTTCCGGAAGCATATTGGCCAAAATGAGTCCGGTCAGTACATACCCGAGGATTGCACCGCCGCCTGCCCATGCCGCTAAAACATCAACAAAGAATGTGAGCATACAAACCACGAACACGCCGGTGTTGACAAGCGGACAAACGAGGGCCGCAACAAACATGGCAAGGTATGCGTTTTTGCCACTCAGCGCACGGTAGACCACACCGGATACAACGCCTGCGAGGATGCCCTTTGCCATGACTACAAGAAAACACAGCACCGGGTTTGCGTGGAATACCATGGCACCGCCCGGGTCAGCGCCGGTCACACAGTTGATGTATACAATCACACCGAAGGTGGCGCCGAGGAGTGCCCCTGCACCAATGCCGTAAACGGCAGCACCGATGACAATCGGAATGAGCACCAGGGAAATAGAGACCCCGCCGATGGGCGGAATCATGCCGCCAATCGTCTGCATGACAAGTACCAGTGCCATGAGAAGTGCAATTCCTACCATTTTCTGAATCTGATTTCGTTTCATTTTTTTCTTCCTCCTTTGAGATTTTTTCGATAAATTTCGTACAACCCGTCCAAAACCAACATTTGGTCTTCCCGGATATCGGTCTTGCATTTCTCCAAAATGAGACCGCAGTGTTTCCCGGACGCAAGCACGGTTACAGGTGCCTTTAATTCCGCACTCATGCGCTCAACCAGCCCATCCACCATGGACGCTGCACCATACACCGCACCTGACCGCATGGCTTCCACCGTGTTTTTCCCAATCACGCATTTTGGAGCGGAGAGCGAGATTTCCGGAAGTTTTGCCGCATGTTTTGACAGTGAGGAAAGGGACTCGGTCACACCCGGTGCAATCACCACGCCACAGAATGCGCCGTTCTCATCAATGGCGCTCACCGTGGTCGCCACCTCAAAGTCTACCAGCAGAAGCGGGGCTTTGTATTGCGCCAAGGCGCCCACGCTCATCGCCACCAAATCACTTCCCAGCTGCGCAGGGTTTTCGATTTTGATATTGAGTCCGGTCTTCAGCCCGGGGCCCACCTCACACGGAATCACTCCGCAAACACGGTTGATTGCGCTTGCGACTCGCTCGGTAAGCGGAGGTTGCACGGATGCAATGATGGCACCCTCGCACGCTCTCGGATCAAGCGATTGCAGGCTCATGCCGCCTGCCAACAGGACCGCATATTCATCAGCAGTTCTTGCGATGTCGGACGCAAGATCAAAGGTTGCAACGCAAGCATGATTGCGATAAAACCCGAACCGCACCGATTGGTTTTTGATGCTCACCGTCATAACCATAGACAGTCCTCCTTTCAAACAGAAAAAACGGGCAATGCATGCAGCACTGCCCGTGAAAAACGATACAACAAATTAAAACGGCACTTCTTTCCCGCTACCTTTCACAAAGTGATAAAGTGCAAGAGAATTTCCGTTTTCCATTTCACAAAACAGCTACTGCTCCCACAGGGATGCAATGCTACACCTATTATATCCCAAATTTTCAATTTGTCAACTCGGTCAGTGGTGCGAAGGTATAGCCCATCTCTTTCCACTTACAGAGCAGTTCATCTAAAATCTGTGCATTGGTCTCAGAGGTGCTGTGCAGCAAAACGATTGCACCCGGATGGATGCGGGAGGTCAACGTTTTCATTGCATCCTCGGCTTTGGGTTGGTTGTCATTGTACCAATCCACATAGGCAAGACTCCAAAAGACCGTCTGATACCCCAAATCCTTTGCCTGTTTTAAATTTTCCTCGCTGAATTTCCCCTGCGGCGGGCGGTAAAACCGTGGAAGTTCCCGATTGGTCAACATTCGGAATCCCTGTTCAAATCGCTCAATTTCTTCCCGGAATGCCGCCTCTTCTGAGATTTTCGACATATCCGGGTGGCTGTACGTGTGGTTTCCCACGATATGTCCTTCTTCACACATCCGCTTCACCAAGTCCGGCTGTGTTTCCAGATAGTTTCCCACAAGGAAAAACGCAGCAGGGACTTCGTGTTGTTTCAAAACATCCAGAATCTTTGCGGTAAAGCCGTTTTCGTACCCGGCATCAAACGTGAGATAAAGTTTCTTCTCCGCAGGGTCTCCCATATAATAGGCGTTGAAGTTACCGAGATAGTCACGGCTTGCGTTTGCAATCGGGGCTTCCCCTTCTTTTTGGAAGCTGAGACCCCAGTCGCTTGCGGATGCGGGTACGGTTTCCGAGGTTGTGCCCAGAGTTTCCGAGCCAAACGGGATGAGCAGGATGGCAACGAGACAAACAAACAAGGTGAGCACTGTGCGTTTATGAACGGTTATGTACAAGAAAAACACCGCCTTTTCTGTGATGGTTTAGTATATGGCGAGTGTTTTTCTCATAGTCTGCCTTTCTTGTCCCTACTTGATGTCGATGACACTGACCGGACAACCATCCCGGGCGTCCTTTGCACGCTCTGCAAATTCCGCCGGGACTTCACCCCCGTCCGCTTTGCCGTCGTCATTCCAGGAAAAGACATCCGGACACATACTCACGCACAAACCGCAGGCGATGCACCCGTCCTGATCCACAATCGCTTTCATACCGTCACCTCCTTTTTCCGTTCAATCTTTCCAAAAAAGATAAAATTTATGCAAAAAAGTTCTTTACTTTTCTCACAAAGCATGATAGAATAGCAGAGCGTGTGATAGTGGATACTATTCATGCACGAAACCCATTGTCACAGTTTGAGGACATCTGCTCGGTTTGATCCGAGGGTTTCACCCGCCTCATACTCTGCTTTTGGGAAATTTATTTTGAAAGGTGAATGTACCATGATCCAGAAAGAACAGAAGACTGCAGTCATCGCAAACAACCGCCTGCATGAGACCGATACCGGTTCTCCTGAAGTGCAGATCGCAATCCTGACCGAGCGTATTGCTCAGCTCACCGAGCATCTGAAGGTCCACAAGAAGGACAACCACTCCCGTCGTGGCCTGCTGAAGATGGTTGGTAACCGCCGTAGCCTGCTCAACTACCTCCAGAAGAAGGACATTGAGCGTTACCGTGCAATCGTTGCAAAGCTCGGACTCAGAAAGTAAGTAGCGAAACGGGTAAGAAGCAGGAGACCTTCCGCGCTTCTTACCCTTTTGTTGTCTTAACGAGGAAGCCGCACGTGGTACCGTTTAGCAGTTGAATGTGCTGCCGAAAAGGTCGGCTGTATGTTCAAATGCTAAACCCACAGCGGTCTTTCTCAGGAAATAAAAAGAAAAAGGAGAAAGACACATGAAAAAAATGCAATTTACCAAGTATCGCAAGTATGAAACTCAGCTTGCGGGCCGTCCTCTCATTGTTGAGAGCGGCAAAATGGCAGGTCTTGCAAACGGCTCCTGCCTGGTCAGCTACGGTGACACCGTTGTTTTGGTCACCGCTACCGCTTCTGAAAAGCCGCGTGCAGGAATCGACTTCTTCCCGCTTTCGGTTGATTTTGAAGAGCGTTTGTACTCGGTTGGTCGTATCCCGGGCAGCTTTATGCGCCGTGAGGGTCGTCCGGGCGAGCGTGCAATCCTCTCTTCCCGTTTGATCGACCGTCCGATTCGTCCGCTCTTCCCGAGCGACATGAGAAACGACGTTGCAATTGCTGCAACCGTTCTCTCGGTTGACAATGATTGTGCTCCGGAAATCGTTGCAATGCTGGGTACTTCCATTGCGCTGTCCATTTCGGACATTCCGTGGGCAGGCCCGATTGCAGGTGTGAACATCGGCATGGTTGACGGCGAATTTGTGGTCAACCCGACCTCCGCTCAGCGTGAAAAGAGCACCTTGGCGCTCACCGTTGCCGGTACCGCTCAGAAGGTGGTCATGATCGAAGCAGGTGCAAACGAAATCCCGGAAGACACCATGTTTGATGCGATCATGCTCGCACATGAAGAAATCAAGAAACTCGTTGTCTTCATTTCCAACATCAAGGCGGAAATCGGTCTTGAGAAATTTGATTATGCAAAGAATCCGTTTGATATGGAACTCTTTGAGGCTGTAAAGGCAGATGCAACCGACAAGGTTCGCTACTGCATGGACACCGATGACAAGCTCATCCGTGACGCTCGCCTGCTTGAGCTCTCAAACGAATTGATCGAAAAGTTCTCCGAGCAGTTCCCGGAAATCGAGGCAAACCTCGGCGAAGTGCTCTACAAGCTGCAGAAGCTGGTCGTTCGTGATTGGCTCCTCCAGGGCAAGCGTGTTGACGGTCGTGCACTCGACGAAATCCGTCCGCTGGCTGCAGAAGTCGGCATTCTGCCCCGTACCCATGGTTCGGGCATGTTCACCCGTGGTCAGACTCAGGTCCTCACCGTCGCAACTCTGGGCACCATCGCTGACCAGCAGAAGCTCGACACCATCTATGAGCAGGAATTCAAGCGTTATATGCACCATTACAACTTCCCGTCCTACTCGGTCGGTGAAGCTCGTCCGAGCCGCAGCCCGGGTCGCCGTGAAATCGGTCACGGTGCGCTCGCTGAACGTGCACTGGTTCCGGTCATTCCGAGTGAGGATGAGTTCCCGTACTGCATCCGCCTGGTTTCCGAAGTGCTCAGCTCCAACGGCTCCACTTCTCAGGGCTCCATCTGCGGTTCCACTTTGGCGCTGATGGATGCAGGCGTTCCGATCAAGGCTCCGGTTGCAGGTATCTCCTGCGGTTTGGTCACCCGTGACGATGAGTGGCTCACGTTTGTTGACATCCAGGGCGTAGAAGACTTCTACGGCGATATGGACTTTAAGGTTGGCGGTACCAAAGCAGGTATCACCGCAATCCAGATGGACCTTAAGATTGACGGTCTGACTCCGGAAATCATCCGCAGCGCACTCACCACCTGCCGTGACGCACGTTACAAGATTCTCGACGAGATCATGCTCCCGTGCATCGCTCAGCCGAGAGGGGAACTTTCCAAGTACGCTCCGAAGATGATCCACATGACCATCGATCCGGAAAAGATCCGTGACGTTATCGGTAAGGGTGGCAGCGTGATTCAGAAGATCGTTGCTGATACCGGTGCAAAGATCGACATCGAAGATGACGGCAGTGTCTACATCTCCGGCATTGAGCAGGAAGCTTGCGAAAAGGCGAAAAAGACCATCGAAGCCATCGTTTTGGATCCGGAAGTCGGTGCAATGTACTACGGTAAGGTTGTCCGCCTGATGCAGTTCGGCGCATTCGTCGAAATCGCTCCGGGCAAGGACGGCTTGGTCCATATCTCGAAGCTCGAGAACAAGCGTGTTGAAAAGGTGGAAGATGTCCTCAATGTTGGCGACATGACTTGGGTCAAGGTCACCGAGATTGACGAAAAGGGCAGAATCAACCTGTCCCGTAAGGACGCTTACAACGAACTCGCAAAGCAGGAACAGAAATAAATCCAAAAGGCGGGCAGCATCGGCTGTCCGCCTTTTCACACAGGAGAGTTACCATGCAAGAATTTCGAATGTTACCAAATGGAGTGACCCTTGCTTATGAGCGGATTCCGGGCGCCCGCACCACCGCACTTGGGATTTGGGTGCAGTCGGGTGCACGGCATGAGCCGGAAGAGCTTTGCGGCATCTCGCATTTGCTGGAACACATGGTGTTCAAAGGCACCGAGAACCGTACCGCACGGGCACTTGCCGAGGAAATGGATGCAATCGGCGGTCAAATCAATGCCTTTACCGCAATGGATTGCACCTGTTTTTATGCACGTGTGTTGGACACCCATGCGCAGAAAGCGGCGGATTTGCTTTGTGACATGGTGTTCCACGCTCGCCTCTCAGACTCCGATCTCAAATTGGAGCGTGGTGTGGTATTTGAGGAGATCGGGATGTACCAAGACTCGCCCGAGGACCTTGCGGCAGACCGCTTGAATGCCGCAATTTACCGGGGCAGTGCTTTGGGGCGACCCATTTTGGGCACTAAGAAGGCGCTGCGTGCCATGACCGGAGAAACCCTGCGCACTTACCGTGACAGTCACTATGTGGGCTCGGCGGTGGTGGTCTCGGTTGCGGGAAGTTTTGACGAGGCGCTTCTTGCAGAACTTTCGGAGCGTTTTTCTTCTCTCCCGAGCGCCCCTGCGCCGGCCGTCACTCCTGCCGAATACACCCCGTCCATCACCCTTTGCAAAAAGGAGACCGAGCAAAATCACCTGTGCATCGCTTTTCCTGCTTTGCCCTACGGCTCTCCCGAGCGGCACGCCATGCGTCTGCTTAATTCCTTGGTGGGCGGTGGAATGTCCTCACTGCTCTTCCAGTCTGTCCGGGAAGAAGCAGGTCTCTGCTATGCGATTTCCTCGTTTGTCAGCACGTATGAGGACCTCGGTTCTTTCTGTATTTACACCGCAACGCATCCGGGTGCCGAGTGTGCAGCACTCTCCCTTATCCGTGAGGAGCTCTGCCGTTTGAGCGAGAGTATCACCGAGGAAAAGCTCTGCCGTGTCCGTGAGCAGGCAATCTCCAACATTTACATGGGTTTGGAAAGCACGGTGGCGCATATGAATACTTTAGCAAACGGGATCATTCGGGAAAAACGTCTTGTGACTCCCGAGGAGGTTGTGGAGGCGTTGGGCGCTGTCACTTTGGAGCAAGTACGATCCCTTGCAAAGCGGATTTTCGATTTCTCCCGTGCTTCAATTTCGGTGGTCGGCACGCCGCAAAAACGTGGATTTTACCGTGCCTGGCAGGAAAACTAGCAAAGATGTACAAAAAAAGCAGAAAATATTTCTTTTTTTGGCAAATAAATTCTTGCAATCTTGTAAAAACTACAATATAATATATACTGACCTAATTTGGAAAGGAGTTCACACCAATGAGCTTAACTACTAACAAAGCTGTCAACAAATGGGTTGACGAAATGATCGCTCTCACCAAGCCGGAAAACGTGGTTTGGATTGACGGTAGCGAAGCACAGCTGGACGAACTGCGCGCAGAAGCAGTTAAGACCGGCGAAATGATCAAGTTGAACGAAGAAAAACTCCCGGGCTGCTATCTCCACAGAACTGCAGTAAACGACGTTGCTCGTGTTGAGCATCGTACCTTCATCTGCACCCCGACCAAGGAAGAAGCAGGTCCGACCAATAACTGGATGGATCCGGCTGAAGCATATGATATGCTCGGCAAGCTGTACGACGGTTCTTACAAGGGCCGCACCATGTACGTCCTTCCGTTCAGCATGGGTGTCCCGACCTCCCCGTTTGCAAAGGTCGGTATCGAACTCACCGACTCGATCTATGTTGTTCTCAACATGGCAATCATGACCCGCATCGGCCAGAAGGTTCTTGACGTTCTGGGCGACAGCGAGGATTTCGTACACGGCCTGCATGCTCGTGCAGAGTTGGACGAAGAGAAGCGTTACATTGTCCAGTTCCCGCAGGACAACACCATTTGGTCCATCAACTCCGGTTACGGCGGAAACGTTCTGCTCGGCAAGAAGTGCTTCGCTCTGCGTATCGCTTCTTATCAGGCAAAGAAGGAAGGCTGGATGGCAGAGCATATGCTCATCCTCGGCATCAAGAAGCCGAACGGTGAGAAGTTCTATGTCACCGCTGCATTCCCGTCCGCTTGCGGCAAGACCAACCTCGCTATGCTGATTCCGCCGGAAGGCTATCGCAAGAACGGTTACGAAGTTGAGTGTGTCGGTGACGACATTGCTTGGCTCCGCATCGGTTCCGACGGCCGTCTGTGGGCAGTCAATCCGGAAGCAGGCTTCTTCGGCGTTGCTCCGGGTACCAACATGAAGTCCAACCCGAATGCACTCCTCACCTGCCAGAAGAACACCATCTTCACCAACGTGGTTCACAACCTCGCTGACAACACCGTGTGGTGGGAAGGCCTGGATAAGAACCCGCCGGCAGAGGCTCTCAACTGGAAGGGCGAGCCGTGGGATGCTTCCAAGGGCGAGAAGGGCGCTCATCCGAACAGCCGCTTCACCGCTCCGGCAGCACAGTGCCCGTGCATTTCCGATCAGTTCGAAGCTGATCAGGGTGTTCCGATTTCCGCAATCATCTTCGGCGGCCGCCGTGCAAAGACCGCTCCGCTGGTTTACCAGTCCTTCGATTGGAACCACGGTGTCTTCGTTGGCTCCGCTATGGCAAGTGAAACCACCGCAGCAGCTACCGGTGCAGTCGGCGTTGTCCGTCGTGACCCGATGGCAATGAAGCCGTTCTGCGGTTACAACATGGCTGACTATTTCGGACATTGGGTCGAAATGGGCGGCAAGATCGGCAAGCAGCCGAAGATCTTCCACACCAACTGGTTCCGTCAGGACGACGAAGGTCACTTCGTATGGCCGGGCTTCGGCGACAACATGCGTGTTCTCGAGTGGATCATCAACCGTTGCGAAGGCAAGGTTGGCGCTCAGGAAACCGCAATCGGTTATGTCCCGAATGCTGAAGACATCAACCTCGAGGGCATCAAGGACTTCGATATCGAAACCTTGAAGAGCATCTTGACCGTTGATCCGGCTCTCTGGATGGAAGATGTCAAGGGTCTGGAAGAGTTCTATGCAGACTTTGGCGACAGAATGCCGGCTGAGATGACCAATCAGCTCAATGCTTTGAAGGATCGTCTCTCCAAGTAATCTGAGTAAACGAAAACACCGTGGCGCAAGGCGGTTGATCCCTTAGACCAACCGCCTCAAGGCCACGGTGTTTTTTTGTTATCCTCGGAAATTATAGCCGCAGTCATGGCAGTAGAACACTCGTTTCCGAGCGGAAAACCATCTGCCGGATTGCCATACGTACCCTTTTCCCAAACAGGCTTTTATGATTGCCATCCACCAATCATAGTAGACCAGGATCATCAGTCCAATCGTCCATTTTATTATGATCCACATGAAATAATAGATTCCAAACACAAGCATCCAAAAACATCCGTGTTTGCTTGTTTCGTTGGACAGTTGCACCCGACCGCTACCGCAGTTCGGGCATTTGGGATTGAGCGCCATCCAACATCCCTCCTTCTTACGTTCATCCTACTATAATTCGCTCCATCTGTCAACGAAGATGTCTCTTTTTCAAAGAAAGGTTTTACATCAGAGGAAAAGTTTGGTATACTAATATCAGTTTTCCATACAAGGAGGCAAACTTCATGCCGAAAGAATCCTTATCAACCATGACTTTGCGGCGCATCCGCATGAAATTCCATGCAAAGCGGGCACTTCCGGGAAATTGGTTTCGTTCGATTTTCCTTGTCCTGTTCTATGTGCTTGCAACCACATTTACGCTCCAAGTGATTCTCCCGCCAATTGATCCGGCGATGCTCAAAGAGCCGCCTGCTACCTATGCAGAGCTCCTTGCAATTCTGTTCCCCAACCCGATCAGCAGGAACTATCTGCTTTTGGTCGGTGTGATGCTTCTGCTGTATTGGCTGGTGGTCTCACCGCTTTCCGTGGGGCTTTCCCGTTTCTTCATCGGAGTGGCACGTTTGCAGAAACCGAAGGCACCGGTCGCACTTTCCATCTTCTGTGACCTTGGCTTGGTACTTCGCAGTATGGGACTCTCCTTTTTGGTTGGGTTTTTGAAGCTTTTGTGGTTGGTTTTATTCCTCCTGCTTCCTGTTTGTTTGCTGTATGCGGCATACACGATGCAGTCTTTGGTTTTGGCGGAAATCAGCGCCTTCCTTTATCCAATCGCTTTGATTCTGTATGCAGGGAAATCCCTTGCTTACACCCCTGCCACCTACCTGTTTGCAGACAATCCATCCATCGGGGTATTCGGTGCGGTAAGGCACTCGGTTGCCATCACTCGTGGGCATTTGGTCGAGTTCTTCCTGATGGAGTTGAGCTTTATCCTCTGGCGTTTCTTTGTTTCCCTTTCCGGGCTGGTCGGGAATCTGTTCTTCCTGCCGTATTACCATACCACCATGGTAGTGTTTGTGGACTCCCTGCGGGTCCGTTTTGATCCATCTCTTGCCCCGCAGGCAGAGGAGGTGCCGCAGGGTGAGTAAAAAAGTGCTGGTCACAGGGGCATCCCGTGGCATCGGATATGCAATTGCAGAAGCCTTTGCCAATCGTGGATACACTGTGTTTGCAACCTATCGCAACACAACCGATACCTTGTCGCAGCTTCCTGTCACCCCGGTCTACTGCGATGTTTCGGATGCCGAGTCGGTAGACGCTCTCTTTTCACAGATTGGGGATGTGGATATCCTGATCAACAATGCAGGGATTTCCCAATTCGGAACCCTTTCCGACCTCTCGGAAGCCGATTGGGATCAAATGCTTAACACCAACTTAAAATCCGTCTTTTTATGCTCGAAAGCGGCGTCCCGTGGGATGATTGCAAAAAAATTCGGGCGTATCATCAACATTTCCTCAGTTTGGGGTGTGGTGGGCGGCTCATGCGAAACCCATTACTCCGCCTCGAAAGCAGGCATGATCGGATTCACCCGTGCCCTTGCAAAAGAGCTCGGTCCGTCCGGCATCACGGTCAATTGTATTGCCCCGGGTGTGATTGAAACCGAGATGAATGCACGGCTGTCTGCGGCAGACAAAGCCGCACTTGTCGACGAAACACCACTCGGAAGAATCGGCACTCCCGCAGATGTGGCGCACGCCGCTCTCTTTTTCGCAGAAGCCGAGTTTGTCACAGGCGAGACACTCATCGTCGGCGGCGGATTTGGAATGTAAAAAAAGAAAAGGCTTGAAGGAAATCCTTCAAGCCTTTTTTCTTGGCTTTACATTTTGCTTCCGATGTGGTAAAATAACACCATACCACACTACATTTTAATATGACATTTTTTTATCCGCAAGAGGAAAACTACCTTGGTAAAAGGTGTTTTCTCTTATTCCCTTGCGGATCTAGATTGTCGGTGTAGTGTGGTAACGAAACCGAGGGAAACACTTTTTCGGCGCACTCCTTCGGGGGTGTGCTTTTTTATTGGGGTGGTAGATGTGCGGAAATGCCTTTTATTTCTGTGTATGGTTCTAGCGTTCCCCTTGACGGGATGCATTAAGCAAACAAAGCAGATCACTCCCCCGGTATACACACGTGATGTATATGAGATCAGTATTTCTGCATCGCTCCAATATAACAACTCCGTTGGGAATGATTGGCGAAAGGTTTATACCTGCGATGGTTCACCCTTTTCAAGTGGCAAACGGTTGGAGGTTCCCCTTGGTGCCGTCAAAACGGTGGTGATAAATGCAACCATCACCGAAGCCGACAAGTGGTCTGACGTTGGTTTTGGTTCATTGTCTGTAGATTTGGTGGATGGTTTTACAACATCCACCACAATTACCATTACCGAAAACAAAGGGCGGTATCGAGGCAACACCGCAAAATGGGAAATCACCTGTAAAGTTGCACTGGTTGATCACAAATAAGAAAAAATCCTGCAAGGAAACTTGCAGGATTTTTTGTGAAATAACAGGGGAGCTTATTCAATTACAACAACTTCGTATGCACCGGAAACGTCTGCGGTGAAGGTGACGTAACCGTCAGACACCACAAACGGAAGCTCACGGCCGCCGACCAAGGTTTTGACCGAGGTTGCTTTGTCTTTCTTCACTTTGACTTTGATGCCGGTATTCGGAATGATGTTTTCAATCGGACGCTGCATTGCGCCGGTGTAGTTCACCAGGTGGAGAAGTTTTGCATCGCCTTTCTCACGAAGCAGGACTTCCACAGATTCATAAGCGCCCTCAACTGTGACTGCATCGGCATCATGTGCGATTGCGATGTTCGAGAAGAGGTGCTTTAAGTCTGCCGGACCGAAGTCATTCCAAGAGTAACCGATGTTACCTGCGAAATAGACCACACGACCCTTGCCATAGGTCTTGGTGACGATTGCCGGGAAGAGGTCCTCGTTGTAGTACGAGTATCTGCCTGCCATCGGCTCGTTGATGCTTGCGATGATGTCCGCATCGTACTCGGCTTTCAGCACGGTACCGATAAAGCCCTCGAGCAAGTCATGGTTACAATCCGCACCAAAGGACTTGTCATGCAGGGTGAGGTAACCGCAGCCGTCCTGGAAATTCTTAATTTCGGGTTTCCCTTTCATGCCGACGAGGTCTGCGAGCACCGGGATGTCACGGACCTTGCCGTTTTCGTCACAAATACCGGTTGCGCCGGTGAAAATCAAATTACCGCCCTGTGCGACAAAGTTGCGGAGGATGTTTGCATGCGCATCAGACAGGCAAATCAGATTCGGGAGAACGAGCTGTGTATAAGAAGAGAGGTCGTCTTTTTCCAGATTGATTTCGTCGATCATGGTAAACTGGGAGTGTGCACGGCTCATAATGTCATAGAGCCCGTAGAACTCTTTCTGGAACGAACCGTAAGTGGTGTTTCCGCCGCCGTCCACATCCGAGGTGAAGTCGGTCTTTGCGACCGCTTCCGGGAAATGGCGGTAGGTGGGTTTCGACCAAACGAGTGCCGAGGTGGCGACACGCTTTGTTGCGGTATACCATTCTTCGTTTTCCGCCATGAAGCGATTCCATTTCAGTGCTGCTTTTCCGCCCGGGGTGTTGTACTGCTCGATCGGGCCATGGATGCCGTACCAAATGGAGGCACCGTTTGCGATGGTATAGGCATAAAGCAGTTCGTTTTCTGCCGCCGTGTGCATCGCACGTGCCCACGGCTGGTGGTTGCCTGCGCAGAAGAGGACGGTGGGTTTTCCGTATGCTTTGGCTTCCAGGTACTTCGCACAGCGGCTGCCCTTCCAAAGCGAGATGTTGTTCGGGTTGACGTAGAAGTTAAAGCCGCCCTCGGTGCCCAGAATATCCACATAATCATAGACATCGTCCAGCGAGCAGTCCACGATGCTGTCAGGCAGAGCACAGTTGTTATAGAGCAGAATGTCTTTTCCGGAAGCACGGATGGCGTCTCCGACATCCTTGAGGAACCGCTGGTTACTCTTAATTTTGAACTCGTTCATCTCAGCCGGAGTTGCATCACCGATGGGATGACCGTAGGTTTTTTCAAAGAGCGCACGGCAGCTTTCACAGAAGCAGCCCTGCTGGGGCATGGACGGACCGTCCAGGAAAATGCCCTGAATATTCTGTGCGGTCATATCGCTTACATCGTGCAGAAAGGAATCTCGCCACGGCGAGTTGATGCACTGACGTTTATAGGTGCTGTAAATCACATAATCCTCACCGGCTTCGGTGCGGCATGCCCAAGACGGGTTTTTTGCCATCACATCTCCAGCCAAGCAATGGACGTTTGCATACAAAATGATGCTTCTGCCGTTTGCCGCAGCGATGTACTTCCGCAGGTCTTCCTCGTGTTTATCCTTTTCATAGGATGCAAAGACCGCTGTCGCCATCGGGTGGAGCAGCTGCTCGGTGTCGAACTTTGCTTCGGTCAAAGTATCGGTGACCGAGAAAGTATCCTCACGGGTCTGTTCAAACTGAATTGCTGCAATACGAAGCTGCTGACCCGCCTTAATTTTTTCACGCAAGGTTTTCATAAAAAATCCTCTCCCTTCGTTTGGCTCATTGTATCATACACCGCTTAAAATGTACAGTGGATTTCAAAACATTTTCCACGCTCATGCTCCCCACGCATCCAGAGTCCGTTCTCGCACTCTTGCGCAAGGATGCGGAGGGTATCTCCCTCCTTCGCTTCTGCAATATAGGCGATGTCCAAAGTGGAAAGTTTCTTACCCTCCATGCCGCCGGGCATGAAGTCACACAGAATGTCCGCATACACACAATTATTCACATGGCGGTTGTAGTCAATATCGGTATAACGGATGGGGCGGAACCCGATTGCTTCCATCTCGGCCGGGGCACGCAGTTTCTCGGGGCGGGTGGGCAGCACGGGTTCGGGTCTGTGCGGGATTTGAAATGCGGTGAAATCTGAGGGTCGCCAAATGCGATGGTCGCTCACATGCGCCAAAATCCAAACGCCGGTGGAATCAACGAGCACTTCCCCGTCACGGGTGGTAATCTGTGTTTCACGATAACTTTGTACCCCCTTGGTTCCCCGATGCCAGGTAGAAAGGAGGAGCACTTCATCTTTTTTCGGAATACGATAGAGGTTCATGCTCTGCCGCACAATGAGAAAAACACCATCGTTTTTGGCTAAGTGATCGTAATCCATGCCCAAGAGCGCACAGTGTGCACCCGCAATCTCTTGCAGATAGCGCAGGATTGCGCTTGGGCGCATGTTTTGTTCTTTATCGCAATCGTAAGAGTGCACAGTGATTTCTTCCTGTGCCAAACTCCCGTTTTCAAGTAATGTTACCATATACGTCACCTGACTTTCAAAGTATCCTTATTATACACCCGTTTCCCCTCTTTTTCAATCCGTCACTTGACAAAACGAGGCGTTTCGACTTACAATAACTCTGTATATGTAAAGGCGGCAAAATGCCTTTTCCACAGAAACACTCCTATCAGAGAGGAGATTCGCTATGAATCACGTTCCCGAAATTTTTGGCAGCATGGTCTTTGGTGACGACGCCATGCGTGAGCGCTTGCCTGCGCCTGTGTACAATGCCTTCCGTAAATGTTTGGAAGCACGTCAGACCCTGGATTTGGATGTTGCGGATGCAATGGCAACCGCAATGAAAGACTGGGCGGTGGAGCACGGTGCGACTCACTATACCCATTGGTTCCAGCCGATGACCGGCGTGACCGCAGAAAAACACGACAGTTTTATCTCCCCTGCGGGTGACGGAAAGGTCATCATGGACTTTTCGGGAAAAGAGTTGGTCAAGGGCGAGCCGGATGCATCCAGTTTCCCGTCGGGCGGATTGCGTGCAACCTTTGAAGCACGCGGATACACCGCATGGGACCCGAGTTCCTATGCTTTTATCAAGGATGGAACCCTTTGCATCCCCACTATTTTCTACTCCTACGGCGGATCGGTTTTGGACAAAAAGACCCCGCTTCTGCGTGCGACCGACGCACTCGACCGTCAGGCACGCCGTATTCTTGCACTCTTTGGGGACACCGACGTTTCCCGTGTGATTCCGTCCTGCGGCGCAGAGCAGGAGTATTTCCTCATCGACAAAGAACTGCACGATCAGAGAAAAGATTTATTGTTCTGCGGGCGCACCCTGTTTGGTGCAAAGCCGCCGAAGGGTCAGGAGATGGACGACCACTATTTCGGCGCAATCAAGCCCCGTGTGCAGGCGTTTATGAACGAGCTCAACGAAGAGCTTTGGAAGCTTGGTGTGTATTCCAAAACCGAGCACAACGAAGTGGCTCCCGCTCAGCACGAGTTGGCGCCCATCTTCACCGATGTCAACCGTGCAGCGGATCACAACCAGCTCACCATGGAGCTGATGAAAACCGTGGCAGCACGGCATGGTCTGTCCTGCCTGTTGCATGAAAAACCGTTTGCAGGTGTCAACGGCAGCGGTAAACACGACAACTGGTCGCTCTGCACCGACACCGGCATCAACCTCCTCAATCCCGGCACTTCTCCGCAGAACAACGCAAGATTCTTGCTCTTCCTCGTTGCAATGATTAAGGCAGTGGATGAGCATCAGGATCTGCTCCGTGTTTCGGTTGCAAGTGCAGGAAATGACCACCGTTTGGGCGGCAACGAAGCTCCGCCGGCAATCATTTCTATTTTCCTTGGTGATGATCTCACCGACCTTTTGGAGTCGCTTGAGAAAAAAGAGGTTTACGACCCGAAGGATCGCACGGATTTGAAGTTGGGTGTGGATGTACTGCCCAGACTCCGTCAGGACACCACCGACCGCAACCGTACCTCTCCGTTTGCCTTTACCGGCAATAAGTTTGAATTCCGTATGCTGGGCAGTGCGATTTCCATTTCCTGCCCGAATGTCATCTTAAATACCATTATGGCGGATACTCTGATGCAGTTTGCAGATGAGTTGGAAGAGGCGGAGGACTTTTCTCATGCGCTCAACCGCTTGATTCGCCGTACCTATCGGGAACACAAGCGCATCATCTTCAACGGCAATAACTACTCGGAGGACTGGGCGGAAGAAGCTGCACGCCGTGGGCTTTTGAATCTCAAGACCACCGCAGATGCGCTTCCCTACTATATTTCGGAAAAGAACATTGCGATGTTCTCCCGTCACCGTGTGTATTCGGAAAGCGAAGTACACTCCCGTTACGAGATTTTGATGGAGGTCTATGCAAAGACCCTCAACATTGAAGCACTCACCATGCTTGAGATGGCGAGAAAGGATATCTTCCCCGCAGTCTCTGCTTATATCCACGATCTTTCCGAGACCGCAATGCAGAAGAAAGCACTGCTGCCCGGCGTGGAGATGGAGTTGGAAACCTCGCTGATTTCCCGTCTTTCCAAGCTCTCTTCCGAGATGTACCGCATGACCGAGGGATTGGAAAAAGATTTACGTGGTGTGCGGTTGTACTCGGACTGCAAAGCACTTGCCGAGTATTACCGTGATGTCATCCTGCCCGATATGGCAGCCGTTCGTGCTGCGGCGGATGAGATTGAAACTTTAACCGGTGAAGATTACTGGCCGTATCCGACTTACAGCCAGCTGCTCTTCCATGTGTAGGTGAAACGAAATGATGCATGCGTTAAACACAGCGCTCCAAGTCCTGCGGGATAAAACCGAAATCACCCCTCGCCTTGCATTGGTTTTGGGATCGGGGCTTGGCGGCTTTGCGGAGGAACTCAAGGTGGTTGACCGGATCCCCTATTCGGAGATTCCGGGTTTTCCGATTTCCACTGTTCCCGGACATTCCGGGCAATTCCTTTTGGGGTATTTGGGCGAGGTGCCCATGATCGCCATGCAGGGACGGGTCCACTACTATGAAGGCTATCCCATGCAGCAGGTGGTCCTGCCCATTCGACTGATGGGGCTGCTCGGCGCAAAGGTACTGTTTTTGAGTAATGCCGCAGGCGGCTTAAATCCCAACTTCTCCCGTGGGGATCTCATGATGATTGAGGATCATGTGTCCTCGTTTGTCCCCTCGCCACTCCTCGGCAAGAATATTGACGAACTCGGCACCCGTTTCCCGGACATGACTCGGGTGTATGACAAGGAGCTTTGCGAGCTCATTGAGCAAACCGCAAGCGAGCAGAAAATCCCGCTCCAAAAAGGGGTATATTTCCAGTTGACCGGCCCGAATTTCGAGACCTCTGCCGAAATCCGCATGATGGCTCGTTTGGGTGCGGATGCGGTTGGGATGAGTACCGTATGCGAAGCGATTGCGGCGCATCACATGGGGATGCGGGTTTGCGGCATCAGCTGCATTTCCAACCTCGCAGCAGGACTTTCTTCCGACAAACTCACCCACGACGAGGTGCAGGAAACCGCAAATATGGTCAAAGAAAAATTCCAGACCCTTGTGCGTGAAAGCATTTTTGCATTTGCGAAAACCGGAATTTTGGATTAAAAAAAGAGTGGACAAAGGCGTCATCCCTTAGGGACGAATCATCCCTATATGAAGCCGCCTAATGTCCACTCTTTTTTACTGTTTACAGCCTACTCAATACGCATAATCTTGTGGGTGTCTGAAAATTGGTAATCCGACATATCAAAATATCTGACAGAGCCGTCGTCCCAAGTGGAATCAAGATTCACCCAACGATTCTTGACATACGCACGGTTCCAAGCATGGTTCGACTCTGTTATTTTGAGATTCGTTTCATCCCAAACACCTTTTGTGCCAAGGCCAAGGGCATATCCCGAAACTTTTTGGCAAGGGATATTTTGCGCTTGGATCAACGCTCTGGTCAAATTGGCATAACCCTCACATACGGTTAATTTATGATGAAGAACATCCAGCGGTTCAAGATATCCTGTGGTTTTTTTGCCCTCATAATATTCATAATCGTAAACAATATTTGTGGCGACCCACTGATTGATTTTCTTAATTTTTTCGTATTCATCGACTGTATTTTCGCAAATTTGATTGGAAACGCTTACGATTTCCGCAGGGAGACAGGAATTGAGATAATGCGCAGGATTTTTCCACTTTGAGAGAATTGTTTTGTTGTGCTCCCACACAGGGGCTGCATCTTTTCTAAATACTTTTTCAAAGGCATCAACATAAATGGGGTTTTTATCGTTCAAACCGTCACAAAAATAGAGTTTCCTGTCATTTTTCAATGGATATTCTTTTCCGTCGATGAGAATGGTTTCATTGCTGACAAAATCCACATACGGTTGGATTCTTGCATTTGGTGGGATTTCTCTGAGCGGAACTTTCAGTTCTGCTTCCAATTTCGGCGTTTCGCTTTGATTTTTGAAGGATATGCGTTCAAAATCTTCGATCCAACCTCTATCATCATATGTCACATCATAATACAGATTGATGTCGATCCCAAAAATCTGCTTTGCATCACTCTTGTAACGATATACCAGAAAATCGTCTTCAATCGTCATAGAAACCACTTCATCCACCAGTTTGTTTGTGGATATGAGGGTTTTCGATGTCCCGTTATGCGAAAGACTTGATTTGTCCCAATCACTTTCTCTGTATTTGGAAAACAAATCTACACAGCGAGTAGTTCCATTCCATTCTACTTCGATTTTGAACGCTTCAGAGATTGCCCGAACCGGAACAAGAGTTCTTTTGTTCACCACACAAGCAGGTGTATCAAGTGTGATCGCAGTGCCATTTACATACATCACAGGACTGCCAATGGTCAACTGAATGGTAACATCGTTTCTATTGGATACAACTGTTTTGGTTTCGCCGTTCCAGTCAACCGTTGCACCAAGTTTTTCGAAGATTCCCCGAAGCGGGACCATGGTTCTGTTGTTTATGATTTGCGCCGGAACATCAAACGATAATTGCTCACGATCCAAATACACCCTGACCGCTTGCTGATTCTTTGCTGATGCGATGGAAACCAAAGTAAACAACACGACAAGCCCAAGAGCGAGGCGTAGCAGTGTTTTTTTCATTGTTTCAGACCCTTTCTATTTCAGATCCTCTGCTTCTCGGAGCCAGGCGGTGCTTCGTGCATCGGTCGGGACCATCCAGCCACAGCGGGGCGAGACGCTCACCGAGCCGACAGCAGGGCCGTCGGGCAGGCAGGAGCGTTTGAACTGTTGGGCAAAGAAACGGCGCAGGAAGGTTACAAGCCAGGTTTTGATGACTTCTTTTTCATACACGCCGGCAAAGGCATGGCATGCCATAAAATAAATCTTTTTCGGGGAGTAGCCGTAGCGCAGGAGATAGAAGAGGAAGAAATCGTGGAGCTCATAGGGACCCACAATGCCTTCGGTTTTCTGCTGCATCTCACCGTCTTTGAGCGGCAGGAGCTCGGGGCTGATTGGGGTGGCGACGATGTCGAGCAGGCACTCTTTCACACATTCAAATTCCGGCAGGTGTGCAGCATAGGTCACCATGTGCTGCATCAGGGTTTTGGGAATCGAGCCGTTGACCCCGTACATGGACATATGGTCGCCACCGTAGGTCGCCCAACCCAGAGCCAATTCGGACAGGTCCCCTGTGCCCACCTGGATGCCGCCCACTTGGTTTGCGATATCCATCGCGATTTGGGTGCGCTCCCGTGCTTGTCCGTTTTCGTAGACCGCATTGTGGGTATTCATATCGTGCCCGATATCGGAAAAATGCTGGATACACGCATCCTTGATCGAGATTTCCCGCACGGTGAGACCCAGCCGATTCATCAGGGTCATTGCGTTATCATAGGTGCGGTCACTGGTGCCAAATCCCGGCATGGTGATGGCGGTGATGTTTTCTCTCGGTGCACCGAGGGCATCCAGTGCGTGTACGGTGACGAGGAGTGCGAGGGTGGAATCCAAGCCGCCCGAGACCGCAATCACCGCACGGGTGGTTTTTACACAGGAAAGACGTGCGCTCAGCGCCGCTGCCTGGAGATCGAAAATTTCAGAAAAACGCTCTTCCGCACCCACTTCCGGGATAAACGGAGAACGGGAAATGACACGGGAAAGCGGCGCATCCTTTGCGGTTGCACCGGTTGCAACGTGCAGGTATCCTGCCTCGTCGGTTCCCATACCACGTTTGATACGCTCGTTTTTGATTCGGTCAAGATCCAAATCGGTGAGGAGAAGTGCAGGCTTCTGATGCAGGATTTCACGGCTTTTTGCCAAAAGCTCTCCGTTTTCACAAGCAAACAGATGCTGGGAATAGACCACATCGGTGGTGGACTCGCCTGCCGCTGCACCTGCGTAGATATAGCCGCAAGTCAAACGACCCGACAGGGTTTTCACACTTTCTTCCAGATACTGCGCACGGGTCACCCACGCAGGGCTTGCGCCGGGGTTGACCACAACTTCTGCGCCCGCCATGGTATGGAGGACACTCGGAGAAATGGGGGCGAGGACATCGCACCCGATTTCGATTGCAACCGTCGCTTCGTCAACGGTGAAGAGAAGATCGCCCACCGGGACTTCCTCGCCAAACAGCGAGATGCTCCCCGAAAGGGCTTCGCCCGGGGAAAAGACACGTTTTTGGTCTTCTGCCAAGTGTGCTTTTGGAACGATCCCGCAAATCTCACCACGGCAGAGAAGCGCTGCGCAGTCATAGAGCGCACCGCCAATGGCAAGCGGCAGACCGATTACCATGGCACAGGAGAGTTTTTCACTTGCACGCACGAGCGCCCCCAGCGCATCCAGCACGCTCTGACGCAGGGCGGACTGCAGGAAGAGATCGCCCAAGCTATACCCGGAGAGGCAAAGTTCGGGGAATACCACAAGTGCGGCGCCTTCAGACTGTGCTGCTTTGGCGGCACGCACGATTTCGACCGCATTTTGCGCAGGGTCTCCAAGCGAGATGCAAGGCGATGCTGCTGCTACTTTCCAAAATCCGTGTTTCATACTAACACCCCATTTTCTTCAGTTCTTCGATCAAATGCTCCGCAACAATCCGATGCCCGTTTCGGTCCGGATGGAGCGGTTCTGCAGGAATCCAGCCGGTGCTGTCGATAAATCCGACCTCACAACCGTGTTCCCGATTATAGTCCTGAATCATTTCTTTCAGTTCGCTTGGCCACACGCCGCAAAATGCGGAAAGCGAGATGACGTTCGCTTTCGGATGAATTTCCCGAATGACGTCGAGGAGTCGGCGGTATTCTTTGAGGTAGACGTCTACGGTTAAAATGCGGTCGTTTGCACCGTGGTTGATCACAATGATCTCGGGTGCGGGGTAGTCAATCGGAACACCCGCAAAACTAAACGGATAGGCGTCCGCTGCCTTTGGCACACCGCCGCAGCCCATTCGGGTGACACCGCAGGCACCGTAACCCATGATGAGCGGCTCGTAGCCCAGCGCCTGTGCGGTGAGGTAGGCATAAGTCCCCATCGCATCGTCCTGGGTCGGTCGGTTATACTGCCAGACATCGTAGTCATGGACCACGCAGGCATCGTAATCCACCTCGACCCCTTCGGTGATGGAATCTCCCACGAATTCAAGATAACGGGTCGGGGCGGGAGGCAAAGTGCCTGCACCATCCGCCTCATAGCCCATCAAGGCGAGTTTTCCCACAAGCTGCGGATTCCAGCGGTGCTGCTGCTCCAGCGCACTTTTATAGACGACGGTGAGGAGATGCTCCCCATCGGTATTGGCACGTACACGCACGAATTTTTCCACGGTACTCTCAGTCCATACGCCATCGTCCAGGCGAATCCACATATGCGGATACGGATGGGCGCTGTAAAGCGTGTCAAACTGCAGAGTAATCATCTCGCCTGTGAATGCAATTTCCAGTTTTGCGCCACAAGCGGTTGTGGCAATTGAATTTTCACACAGCCAGCCATGGCGGCCCCATCTGCCGATGGTGCGTACCGACGGATGATCGTATTTAAAAAACATGATATCACTCCAAGTTGATTGCTTATCGCTCTTATCACGACAATCAAAAATCGAAATTCATGAATTCCGACGGCAAATCTTTGATTTCTGTTGCAATGAATGCAGACCCAAAAAGGCGTTTGCCTTTTCGACATCTTACATTCATTATACCAAACATTCCCTGACTCTGCACTATATTTTTTCGCTTTTCACAGAAAAAATATCCGTAGAATCGTTGAACTTCGGAAAGATTTGTGATAAAATATCGGGTGATTGAAAAAAATCGATTTCAAAAAACAACGGAATGGGGTTTTTTTATGAAGAATACCGAAAAGACAATGGACCAAATCGTAGCGCTGTGCAAAGGCCGTGGCTATGTTTACAGCGGCAGTGAGATTTACGGCGGTTTGGCAAACACCTGGGACTACGGTCCGCTCGGTGTGGAATTTAAGAACAACGTCAAGCGTGCTTGGTGGAAGAAATTCATCCAGGAATGTCCGTTTAACGTGGGGCTTGACAGTGCAATTCTGATGAATCCGGAAGTTTGGGTGGCATCCGGTCACGTGGGCGGCTTCTCCGACCCACTCATGGACTGTAAGTCCTGTAAGACCCGTCACCGTGCTGACCAGCTCATCGAAGCTGCAGGCGGCAACCCGGCAGGCTGGGATTTCGATCAGATGGCGGCATACATTGAAGAGAACGACATCCGCTGCCCGAACTGTGGCGAGAGAAACTTCACCTCTATCCGTAAGTTCAACCTGATGTTCAAGACCTTCCAGGGTGTTACCGAAGATGCAAAAAACGAATTGTATCTCCGTCCGGAAACCGCTCAGGGTATTTTTGTCAACTTCAAGTCCATTCAGCGTACCTCCCGTAAGAAGGTGCCGTTCGGCGTGGGTCAGGTGGGTAAATCCTTCCGTAACGAAATCACCCCGGGCAACTTCACCTTCCGTACCCGTGAGTTTGAGCAGATGGAGCTTGAGTTCTTCTGCAAGCCGGGCACCGATCTGGAGTGGTTCGACTACTGGAAGAACTACTGCAAGCAGTTCCTCTTGGATCTGGGCATCCGTGAAGAAAACATCAAGATGCGTGATCACGAGCAGGAAGAGCTTTCCCATTATTCCAACGCAACCACCGACATTGAATTCATGTTCCCGTTTGGCTGGGGCGAGCTTTGGGGCATTGCAGACCGTACCGACTTTGACCTGAAGGCACATCAGACCCATTCGGGCGAGAGCATGGAATACTTCGATGCAGAAACCAACGAAAAGTATGTCCCGTATGTCATCGAGCCCTCGCTCGGTGCTGACCGTGTGGCACTTGCATTCCTGGTAGAAGCATACGACGAAGAAGTGGTCGATGCGGAAAAGAACGATGTTCGTACCGTTTTGCGCCTGCATCCGGCACTCGCTCCGTACAAGTGCGCAATCCTGCCGCTTTCCAAGAAGCTGTCCGACAAGGCGATGGAGCTGTTTGCTCCGCTCTCCAAAGAGTTTATGGTCACCTTTGACGACGCAGGCTCCATCGGCAAGCGTTACCGCCGTCAGGACGAAATCGGCACCCCGTTCTGCGTCACTTATGACTTTGAAAGCGAAGAAGACGGCTGCGTGACTGTTCGTGACCGTGACACCATGGAGCAGCAGCGTATCCCGATGGCAGACCTCGCCGCTTACATCCGTGAAAAAATTGCATTTTAATCCAAAAGAGCAGGAATCGAGAGATTCCCGCTCTTTTTTTCATAATTTGTCGTTAACTTTTTAACTATTCTTGTGAAATGCAGGGGAGTTGTAGTATAATGATAGTATGTGAGAATTTTTGCATGAATTCTGTAAAGAGGTGAAGCATATGCCAAGAAATTTCAGAGGCGGCGTCCATCCCGATGATATGAAAAAATTCACTCGGGACAAAGCGATCGAAGTTCTGCCTGCACCGAGTGAGGTAGTCCTTCCCGTTTCGATGCACATCGGCGCACCGGCTGTCCCGGTGGTTGCGGTGGGCGACGCAGTTAAAATCGGTCAAGTGGTGGCAGAGGCGCAGGCTGCGGTTTGTGCTCCGATCCATGCGACGGTTTCGGGTACAGTCAAGGCGATTGAGCCCCGTCCCCATCCGAACGGAACCAATGTCATGTCCATTGTGATTGAGAATGACTTCCAGGAAAGCTGGGTGGAACTTACCCCGACCGACAATCTGCACACCATCTCGGGTGAAGAACTCGGTGATTTGTGTCTTAAGGCAGGTTTGGTAGGTCTCGGCGGTGCCGCATTCCCGGTACATATCAAGATCAAATCCGCCATCGGTAAGGTGGATACCTTAATCATCAACGGTGCTGAGTGTGAGCCGTATATCACCTCCGACTACCGTTTGATGCTGGAGCGTGGCGAAAAGCTGCTTGCCGGTGTGGAAATCGTCCGCAAGGCATTGGGGCTGGAGGTTGCGCACATTGCAATCGAGTCCAACAAGCGTGATGCAATCGAGCATCTGAAAAAGCTCATGCAGTTGTATCCGAATCTCAAGCTGGATGTTTTGCGTACCAAGTACCCGCAAGGCTCGGAAAAGCATCTCATCTATGCGGTCACCGGTCGTGAAGTACCTCCGGGAGAACTCCCGAGTGCGGTCGGCGTGGTCAACATCAACATTGCAACTGCGGTTGCGATTGCGGATTACGTAGAGACCGGAAAACCCCTGCTCCACAAGGTGGTCACGGTTTCCGGTTCTGCGGTTGCAAACCCGAAAAACCTGCTTGTCCGCATCGGTACTCCGTTCTCTGCCCTTTTGGATGCAGCAGGCGGAATGTTGGAAGAGCCGCACACGATCCTTGCCGGCGGTCCGATGATGGGTATGGCGCAGCACAGCATTGACGTCCCGGTCATCAAGGGTACCAATGCAGTCCTGGCGCTGTGCAAAGATGAAAACAAATTCGACGAGGAACAGATTTGTATCCGCTGCGGCAAATGCGTGGCGGCTTGCCCGATGAATCTGCTCCCGAATTACCTGTATTCCTACGCAAAGGCAAACCGTTACGAGGATTTGGATCAACTCAACCTCACCGACTGCATCGAATGTGGTGCTTGCTCTTACGGTTGCCCGGGCAGATTGCATCTGACCCAAACATTCAAAACCGCAAAGCGTGAACTCATTGCACGCAAGAAAAAGAAAGGAGAATGAGCATGGAACTTCAAAAACAACTCAGAGTCGCTCCCTCTCCGCATCTCAAAACCGAGGACGGAACACGCTCGATTATGTTGGATGTCATCATCGCTCTGTGTTTCCCGCTGGTTATGGCGGTCTACTTCTTCGGCTGGCGTGCACTTACCATGACTTTGGTGAGTGTGTGCTCCTGTATCGCATTTGAATGGCTGTATCGCCGTTTCACCAAGAAATCCTCCACCATCGGGGATCTTTCCGCTGTGGTCACGGGTATGCTTTTGGCATTCAACCTTCCGGTCACCACTCCGATGTGGATTCTTGTCATCGGCGCGTTCTTTGCAATCGTGATTGTCAAGCAGCTTTACGGCGGTCTGGGCAAGAACTTCATGAACCCCGCCCTCGCTGCAAGAGCGTTCCTGATTTCCTGGCCCGCTCTCATCACGGTTTGGGTCAAACCCCTTGCCGCAAAGGCACTTCCGCTGTTTGGGAATGTGGTTCCCTCTCCGGATGTCATTGTCACCGCAACTCCGCTTGCCAAGATGAAGGCAGGGATTCTTCCTGCAGCCGGCGAATTCTCGGTCACTCTGCGTGATGCATTCATCGGAAACTGCGCCGGCTGTATCGGTGAAGTTTCCGCTGTGGTCATTCTTGCGGCAGCCATTTATCTCATCGTCCGTAAGGTGATCCGTCCGCACGTCCCGGTTGCTTATCTGGGAACTGTTGCGGTCCTCACCTTCCTCTTCCCGATGCACGGGATTGACAATCTGACCTGGATGGCATACAACCTGTTCTCGGGCGGTTTGATGCTCGGTGCGGTCTTTATGGCGACCGACTACGCCACCTCCCCGGTCACTCCGATGGGTAAAATCGTCTTCGGTATCGGCTGCGGTGCGATCACTGTGCTCATCCGTTACTTCGGCTCTTATGCAGAAGGCGTCAGCTACTCCATCCTGATTATGAACACCATGGTTTGGTTGCTCGACAAGAGCTTCCGTCCGCGCCGCTTCGGTGTGAAGCGTTTTGCAAAAAAAGCGAAGGAGGCGAAGTAAGATGGAAAACACCAAGAAAACTTCGGTTTGGCCGCTTGCAAAGCTGGTCATCATCCTCGCTGCTATCGCAATCATTACCGGCGGACTGCTCGCACTCATCAATGAAGTAACAAAAGACACCATTGCCGCACAGAATGAGCAGAAGGTCAAAGACGCACTCAATGCGGTTTTGGTTGCAGAAACTTATGAACCCGTTGATATCTCCGCTTTTGCGGAAGATAAGACCGTGACCGGCGCTTATGTTGCAAAGAACGGGGAGAACGTCCTCGGTCACTGCATTGAAGTTGCGCCGAACGGCTTTGGCGGTCCGATTTCCATGATCGTTGGCATTGACCCGAACGGTGCGGTCACCAAGGTTGCAATCGTCAACATGTCCGAAACCTCGGGCATTGGTACCAAGACCAACGATGAGGGCTTCCTCTCGCAGTACAGCGGTCACGCATCCGAAATCACCGCATCCACCAAAACCACCATCGGTGAAAATGAAATCTCCGCAATCACCGGTGCGACCGTTTCTTCCAAGGCGGTCACAAGCGGTGTCAACACAGCACTCCAGGTTGCACAAGTCCTGAAAGGAGGAAACGGAAATGCTTAAAAAACTCTTTCAGCCGTTTTTCGACGGACTGCTTACGCATAACCCGTCGTTCGTCCTGCTTTTGGGAATGTGTCCGCTGCTTGCAACCTCGACTTCGGTTGCAAACGGTGTGGGCATGGGGCTTTCCGCAACTGCGGTTTTGATTTGTTCCAACATTGTAATTTCCATTCTGCGCAAACTGATTCCGAATCAGATTCGTATTGCGGCATATATTGTGGTTATCGCAGGGTTTGTTACTGCGGTTGAAATGATTATCCACGCATTCCTGCCCAGCTTATACGCTTCTCTCGGTCTTTTCATCCCGCTCATCACGGTAAACTGCATCATTCTCGCCCGTGCAGAAGCATTTGCTTCCAAAAACGGAGTGTTCGCTTCTGCAATGGACGGTTTGGGCATGGGGCTTGGTTTCACCGGTGCACTCTTTATCATGTCCACCATCCGTGAAGTGCTGGGCAACGGCACCTTCCTTGATTTCCCCCTCTTCGGCGAGAACTTCCCGGCTGCAACTCTGATGGTTCTTCCGGTTGGCGGCTTCCTCACTTTGGGTCTTGTCATTGCTGCCATCCAGAAACTCCGTGCTGACGGATTCTCCCCATATACCAAGCTTAAAAACCACATTCAGAGCAAAAAAACACAGAAGGAGGCAGAGCAATGAGTTTTACAGAAATTTTCGGTCTCGCTCTCAGTGCGATTCTGATTGAGAACTTTGTTTTGGTGAAGTTCCTCGGCATCTGCCCGTTCCTCGGTGTTTCCAAGAAAACCGAAACCGCTGCCGGCATGGGCGTTGCAGTTATCTTTGTTATGACAGTCGCATCTGCCTTTACCTTTGCAGTGGATAAGTTCCTGCTCCGTCCGTTCAAACTCGAGTATATGCAGACGGTTGCATTCATTTTGGTGATTGCGGCGCTCGTTCAGTTCGTGGAACTCTTTATGCAGAAGGCACTGCCTGCTCTGCACAAATCCCTCGGCATTTACCTGCCGCTCATTACCACCAACTGTGCGGTTTTGGGTGTTGCACTCTTAAACGCACAGAATTATGCGGATTCCTTCATCGCATCTTTGGTATACGGTGCATCTGCTGCGGTCGGCTTCACTTTGGCGATCGTGCTGTTTGCTTCCATCCGTGAGCGTTTGGAGTTTGCAGATTATCCCAAGTGCTTTGAAGGCTTCCCGATTGCACTCGTTTCCGCTTCCCTGCTGGCTATGGCATTCATGGGCTTCCAGGGCATGAAGATTTTTTAAGATAGGAGGATCCTTGTATGAATTGGATGAATATTTTATATGCCGTTTTGATCCTCGGTCTTTTGGGTGTCTTCTTCGGGGCTGTGCTTGCGGTTGCAAGTAAGGTCTTTGCAGTGGAAAAAGACGAGCGTTATGATGAGATCTTGGAAAACCTGCCGGGTGCAAACTGCGGCGGTTGCGGATACTCGGGTTGCTCCGCTTATGCGGAAAAACTGGTTGAAGGCACTGCAAAGCCGGGTGCTTGCCCGGTCGGCGGCGAACAGCTTACCGCAAAAATCGCTGAGATTTTGGGCGTCAAGCCGGGAAAGAACACCCGTATCACCGCACTGGTCCGCTGCAACGGCGGAAACCACGCAAAGAAGAAATATGAGTATGCGGGTGCGCACGACTGTGTCTCCGCAAATGCTTTGGCAGGCAGCCCGCTCTCCTGCCAGTACGGTTGCTTGGGCTTCGGCTCTTGCGTGAGTGCCTGTCTGTTTGATGCGATTCATGTGGAAGACGGGGTTGCAAAAGTCGATCACGAAAAGTGTACCGGCTGCCTGCGCTGCTTGGAGGCTTGCCCCCGCAATATCATTATTTCGGTCCCGTATACCGCAGACGTCAACGTCCTCTGCTCCAGCCATGAGCGTGGTGCAGAACTCAGAAAGATTTGCGAAATCGGTTGTATCGGCTGTAAGCTTTGCGAAAAGGCTTGTCAGTATGATGCGATCCATGTGGTGGATAACCTCGCAAGCATCGACCATGACAAGTGCACCAGCTGTGGCGAGTGCGTGAAGAAGTGCCCGCGTCATTTGATTTCGGATGCGGATCTGCTCAACGAAAACGAAGACGCAGAACTTCTCCGTGAGCGTGAACAGAAGAAAGCAGCACAAGAATAATTGTTTCCCGTTGGGAAATCCTAACAGCAAGCATTGATGAAGGAGGGTGTATGAAATGAGCCGTGGATATCGTTCCGGAAACCATATCGTACGCCGTATCAGCATCACGCTTGCTGTTTTGTGCGTTTTGGCAGGAATTCTCCTTGCAATCATTCTCCCAAATATCTCGATCAACGATGCAAACCTCAAAGTGCTTCGCATTCCGTTTACCGATCAGTTCATTCTGTTGGAGAATGCCCCGTTCAATGACCCGTCGCAGGTGGAAGCAAAACCCGCAGATACAGAAGAGCCGGTGCGTCCGGTGGAGGGAACCACCTATCAGGAGCGCATTGAACGTGCAGTGTTCCTGCCGTATCACTTGATGTTTGACCCTGCCGCTGTGGATGCTTTTCTTGCTTCCATCGGGGGACAAGAAGTCAACACGGTTGTGATTGAAGTGAAGTCGCCAAGCGGTGCCCTCGCATTCGCCTCGCAAAATCCGCTCTCCGAAGGAGCGAGTGCGGAATCAAACGAGCCGCTGCTTGCCCTCAAAACCAAGCTAAACGAGGCGGGATATGCGGTAGTCGCATCCTTCTCCTGCTTCCGTGACAATGCATTATCGAAATCACACGAGGAATTTGGTCTGAAGAACCAAGACGGTGCACTTTGGGGCGATTCCATGCGATACGCTTGGCTGGATCCATACAGCGAGGATGTGCAGGTGTATTTGCTTTCCCTGCTCTCGGAACTGTATGATTTGGGCTTCCATGAGATTCTGCTTCAAAACCTCTCCTTCCCGATTGGGACGGATACCAACTTGATCCTCTACGACGAGGGCAAGGATACGGAAGCGGAAAAACAGACCCGAATCGACCAATTCTTGTTCCAACTTGGCAGTTTTGCAGCCGATCGTGCCGAACTCTCCCTCTCGGTCCGCTTTGATGCGGCGGAGGGGCAGTCCATGCAGTCGTTTGCCAACTCGTTTTATCGCATTTACCTGCCGCTCTCAAGCGGCGAGTCGGGCGGGATTGATCACACGCCCATCACCGAGTTTTCCGCTCTCCTGGGCGAGGGAACGCTGCCGTATCGTTTCGTTGCGCTCATCTCTCTTTCCGAGCGGACCTCCAATGAGGCATTCGCAATGAAAGCTGAGACGGCAGACTACGGAATCGGATACTACTTCGAATCCCAGGACGGGGGATATGACCCGCTCCTTTTCCAAACAAATGAATAAAGCACCGAAACAAAATGCGAGCGACAGGGCAACCCCTTGTCGCTCTCAACATTTTTGTCTCGGTGCTTTTTTATCGTAAGATTGCGGTAATCAGCCAGGCTGCGCCCGTGAGAAGCGCTCCTGCCGCAGCGAAAAACGGAGGTGGGAGCGGGCGCAGTTTCCGCTCGCAGTTTTGCGATACATAGCGGTTTGCCACCTCACACGCTTCTTTGAGCAATTCCTCTGCGTCCACCCGACGTGCCGCATCTTCTTTGAGAATGAAAATCGCCTCTTCAAACAACCCTGCCTGCGGCGGCTTCACTACCACAACCTGTTTGGATACGCCTTTCACCATATGCACCCTCCTTTTGTTATGGATAGTTTCCCCAAAACCGTGCGGCTCATTCCTCGCAAATCCGTAAAATCAAAACCGTGCGGTCGTCAGCACCGGTTTCCTCCAACTCCGATGCGGTGAGAATCTCCCGTGCCAACGCTTGCGGAGACAGTGCGTGTTTCTCCCGCAGCAGATGCATCAGCCACGGCGGTGATGCTTGGTCGGAGACGCCGTCACTCATTAAGAGAACGTCCTCGCCTGACTTCAGCACACGGCACACACGCTCCACACTCGGTGCTTCCGGACAGACGATTCCAAGCGGCATGGAGGTACAGGTGACGCACTCAATTTCCTCGTTTCGTCGAAAATATGCAGGCGCACTTCCGAAACGATAGAGCACGCTCTGCCCGCCAAAGAGATCCACGCAGAGTAAGTCCAGCGTGGTGAAGGCATTGGTTTCCTCACATTTCACCTGCAAGGCGCTCCGAACGATGGCAAGTGCACTTTGCGGATCGATTCCGCTCTCCAAAAAACGAATGAGCAAGTCCACCGCAAGGCTGCTTTCCCGTGCGGCGCTTTTCCCGGTTCCCATACCGTCTGCGAGGAGGACGCAGACATTCCCGTTCGGCAGGCGGCAATGCCCCACGGTATCGCCGCAAACCGAATTTCCCGACTTGCGTCGGCTTGCCACGCCAAGGGATGCATGGAATACACGGCGTTCGCTCACACAAGTACGCCAACCACTCCCCTTACGCACCCGTTCCGGTGTTCCGAGCGGTACCCCGCTCTCCTCGGAGAAGGCGTTCAACGCATCGCTTAACTCGACCTCTTCGCTTTCCACCAACACCCGGAGATGCTGTTTTTCATCCCGATACACGCACACCTCTGCCGCAATTCCACGCTCCCGCAAAATCCGCAGGAGGCGTTTTTGCGCAAGTGTGTCAGCCACAGGCATTTCCCCCTCGGCGATGGAGGAGAAAACTTTGGACACGTCACGGTACTGTCCGCACAGTTGCTCACGACTCTCACGCAAGCGGTTTTTGTACTGTTTGCGGCAGAAATACGCACCGAGTTCCCGATTGACCTGCGCTACAAACGCCCCAAGATGCAGACATTTTGTGCTGAAGTGCATGGGCAAATCTCCGGCTTTGAGTTCCCGATGCTCCAGCATGGCAGACGTGGCATCGCTCAATGCGGTGCGGGTTTGGTTGTACTCCTCCTGCCAGCACCGATTGCAAAGGACGCATTTTTTACACACCAGTCGTGCCGGCCGTTCAAAGACCGTGGCGATGTTCTCGCTTGCCTGTTCTTTGGAGAAGATCCGGGAGAGCATTTCGCCAAGTTCTAAAAATGCTTTGGCAGCGGCACGCAAGGACTCCCTCGTCACGGTTTGGATGGGCAGACTGTCGCATTTCCGTTCACCAAAACGGGTGCGTAATTCGGCACCGAAGCGGCGTTTTGCCACGCAAAACACGGCGGCGGCGACAAGGGTTTCCATTCCCAGCCCGATTCCGCCTTGGTACTGCAACAGTAACATCCCGAAAAGGGACACGCTCAGATATCCGCACAAAAAGGCAAGAATCCCTCGTTTTTTCAGTGCCGATGCGACAAGAGTGGCAACCCCATATGCCGCACAGTAAGCACTTCCCGCCGTGATCCCAAACACCACCGAGGCGATTACGCCAAGGCCTGTACCACCGAAATAGCCCGCCACCATCACGCAAAACAGAGCGAGAATGCGCCCCAAAGAAATAACCGAGAAGAGTTGGACTCGGACGAGCGGATAGAGGAGGGTTGCCGCCAAACAAAAGAGCACCATCTGCTCTTGCAGGCGTGGGAGTTTGCGGTGTTTTCTCTGAATCATCTGATACAGTGCGGTCGTCCCAAACACCAGGAGCACCTCACTGAGAAAGAAGATGCACTCAATGAGTTGCACCCCTCCGTCCAACAAAAACACACCGCCCAAAAGAAGCGTGCTTCCTGCCGCTGCGCAGGGCATGATCCACGGATTCTTCTGTTCCGCAAAGACGAAACGTGCGGTGCAGATCAGGGCGGAGATGGCGAGGTACTTGAGTCCGTTTGCACGGTAGAGATGACAAAGATACCCCAACACGGTCCCGAGGATGCCCGACATTCCGAACACTCCCTGCCCCTGTGCTGCGAGATACCCCAATCCCAAGGGTGCATATTCCCCGAACATCACGCCGCTTGCAAGCAGCCAACCCACCGCCGCACGGAGTCCGAGACTGAGAAGGATGCGTGCGGTTTTCCCCGTACAAACCGTGCGCCTCAACGCATCCCATTTTTTCGGCATTTCTTTCAAATCCATTTTCGGAGACCTCCTTTTTTCTCCATTTTATCCCAAGGAAGGTACCCATCTTGTCGGGAAATGCCGGGAAAATCTGGGAAATACAAAACAAGGCTGAGAAATTCTCAGCCTTGCAGACGGTATTCCTGATTTCTTGCGTACTCACTCGGAGAGATGCCCGTGAATTTTTTGAAAGTACGGCTGAAATGGTATTCGTTGGAGAATCCGCACAATTCTGCCACTTGCGAAACTCGCCGCTTCCCTTCACAGAGGAGTTGCTGCGCCTTGCGGAGCCGAATTCCAATCAGATACCGGTGCGGGGTTGTCCCAAATGCTTGGGCAAAGAGTTTTCGGAAATACACCTCACTGAGTCCGCAAGCGTGTGCCAATTCGGTGTTTCCAAGATTGGGACGCATATATCCGGTTTCCAAGAGCTCCAATGCAGGTTGCAGGATGGGATGTCCCGGCTCGGCTTCGTCGAGCAGGATTTCCAGCATTTGATAAACAATCCGCATCCTCTTGATGCGGTTTTCCTCCAATGCGACCAACTGCTCCAGCTCGGCAAAACAGTCTATGAGGCGTTTGGGATGATGGATGGGAAACACGGTAATGGTGTCACACAGCGGAGTGGTGCAGTCAAAATTGACCACAGGAAACACACCGGTCTCGTCTCCTCGGATGTGGTAACTGCCGTCTTTTGGCAGGAGCACCGCATGCTGCGCATCGGAAACATACTCTTTTCCTGCTTGGGTATAGGTAATTTTCCCCTCCTCGCAAAAGGAAAGTCCGTAGCAGATGCGACCAATCATTTCCTCACTTCTGCCACGGCGGGAATACACCGAAAACGGACTTCTGATTTCGCAAATCACGGCGGATTCAAGTTGTTTCATGAAATCACCTCTCGCCATTATTTTATCATAAAGATCAAATAAAACAAGAAAATCGTTTGATTTTGAATCAGAAAGATCAAATTGTAACTGTTTTTTGCATTGACCCTGACGCCCCGTCTCTGCTATAATAAAGTATCTTTTCAAAGGAGTAGAGCGCAATGGTGAAGCAGGAATCTCTCCTCACTGTGATGGTGCAAGCGGAAACACCCGAGCGAATTGAGCAGTTGATTGACAACTCGCTTCCGTTGGGTGCACAGGCATTTGGGATGCAGTTTTGCCGATTAAAGCCTGAGTTTCGAACAGCGGAAACCTATCGGCGGCTGTTTTCCTATGCGAAAAAACCGGTCTATGTCACCAATTATCGGCTTGGATACAACGAGGGAAAGAGCGATGAGCAACTGGCGGAGGAGCTGTTGGAGCTTGCCGATTGCGGGGCTGACATCTGCGATGTTTTGGGGGATTTGTTCGATCCGCAGCCGGACGAACTGGCGGTAAATGACGTTGCAATACAAAAGCAAATGCAGTTGATCGATGCGCTTCACAAGCGTGGGGCAACCGTCTTGCTCTCCTCCCATGTGTTGAAATTCACCCCTTATGAACGGGTGTTGGAAATCGCACAGGAACAAAAGCGCCGAGGTGCGGATATTTGCAAAATCGTCACCGGCGCAGATACGATGGAACAGCAACTCGAGAATATGGACATCATTCGGCGGTTACACAAAGAGTTTTCTCACCCCTTTTTATTTCTCTGCATCGGTGAGTGTGACCGGTTACGGAAAGCGGGCGGAATGCTCGGAAACTGTATGGATTTATGTGTCTATGAGCACGATGCGCTGTCTGCGCCTGCACAACCGCTTCTGTGTGATGTAATTGAATATCGGAGGTGTGCTTCTTGCGAAAAGTGAAAATCGCGCTCATCGGCATCAACCGTCTCAGCCATGGGACGCACGTGCTGAATAGTTTGAAAAAGCAATCAGATCTGTTTGATTTGGTTGGCTATGTCCTTCCCGAAGGGGAACGCAAAAAATTCCCGGAGATCATGCCGCAACTGGACGGCCTGCAGGAGTTGACACTTTCAGAGGTGTTGGAAAACCCTGAGATTGAGGCGGTTGCGGTGGAGACCGAGGAGATTTATCTCACCAAATATGCCACCCTCGCCGCACGGTTTGGCAAGCACATTCACATGGAAAAGCCGGGCGGGACGTCCCTTTCCGAGTTTAGCGAACTGATTGCGGCGGTAAAAGAGGGCGGCAAGACCTTCCATATCGGCTACATGTATCGCTACAACCCCTTTGTTTGTGAGCTTTTGGAGCAAATCAAGCGCGGGGATTTGGGGAAAATCATCAGCGTGGAAGCGCAAATGAATTGCCGACATTTGAAAGAAAACCGTGCGTGGCTTTCGCAATTCCCGGGCGGGATGATGTTTTTCCTGGGCTGTCATCTGGTGGATTTGATTTTGCAGATTCAAGGGATGCCCGAGCGTGTCATTCCGCTTTCCCGTGCAACCGAAACCGACGGTGTAACCGCTCAGGATTTTGGTATGGCAGTCTTTACATATGCAAACGGTGTCTCGTTTGCAAAGACTTGCGCTTGTGAGACAGGTGGCTTTACCCGCCGTCAGTTGGTGGTGACCGGAAGCCTCGGAACCGTGGAGCTCAAGCCGTTTGAGACCCTGATCGATGGCGGACAATTTACCACCGAAACCCGATACACCGACACCACGGATTGGTTTGACGTGGGTGTGACCCGAAACAGCCCGATCCACGACCGATACGATCCCATGCTCGCTTCCTTTGCGGAAATGGTGCGTGGAGAGAAGTCGAATCCGTGGAGTTATGACTATGAATTTGCGCTTTACCGCACCATTCTTGCCGCTTGCGGCAAATCTGAGGAGGATGTTTGATATGAAAGCAATTCTGGTAAATTCCGACCGCTCTCTTTCCTGGAGCGAGGTCCCAAACCCTGAAATCAAAGCAGACGAAGTTTTGGTTGAGATCCATGCGGCTGCAATCAACCGTGCGGATTTGATGCAGCGTGAGGGAGATTATCCCCCACCTCCGGGCTGCCCCGAATGGATGGGACTCGAGGTGGCAGGTGTCATCACCGCTTTGGGAGACGAGGCAAAAGCACACTGGAACATTGGGGACCGTGTCTGTGCACTTTTGGGCGGCGGCGGGTATGCCGAGCAGGTGGCGGTGCGTTATGATATGCTCATGCCGATTCCGAAAAACTGCTCCATGGAGCAGGCCGCTTCCATTCCCGAAGCATTTGCGACCGGGTACCTGAATCTGTTCTACGAAGGGAAATATCAAGAAGGAAATACCTTGCTTGTGACTGCCGGCGGCTCCGGGCTTGCCAGCGTCATCATTCCCATGGCAAAAGCCTTTGGCGCTCGGGTCATCACAACCGTTTCCAGTGCCAAAAAGGCGGAGAAAATCACTCACCTTGGTGCAGATGTGATTGTGGACCTCTCCTCGCAAGACCTTGCAGAGGTCTTAAAGGCCGAGTGGGAAGCAGGACACGGTGTGGATGTCGCCATTGACTGTCTGGGCGGTGAAATGCTCGGAAAGTGCCTGCATCACTTAAATTACGGCGCACGTTGGGTGGTCATCGCCGCACTGCGTGGGCAGATGGTTTCGATTGATTTGAAGAATCTGTATGTCAAAAACGTGAAACTTTTGGGAAGCACGCTGCGCTCCAAACCACCTGCAGTGAAAGCGCAAATCCTCTCTGAACTGGTGGAAAAAGTCTATCCCAAGATTGAATCCGGCGAAGTGATGCCCACCATTGACTCGGTCTTCCCCATCACAGAAGCGGAAGCCGCACAGGACTTGCTGTATCAAAACAAAAATGTAGGAAAAGTTGTACTGAAGGTACGATAAAAAAACTGCCGTGAGAAATCACGGCAGTTTTGCTATTCGATCACATTGATCTGGCACATTTTCATGGTGGCGAGGGCTGCGGCATGGGTTTCCGGGGTAACGCCCGCACAGCAGGTTGCATCCACCGAAACTTCGATTGTCGGATGTGCGGCTTTGATGAGCAGTGCGTTGGAAATCACGCAGATGTCGGTACAAAGGCCCACCAGCTCCACCGCCTCAAATTCCTCTTCGTCCCAATGCTGCCAGCCGAAATTCGGTTTATCGATGATTTTACAGCCGGAAGCATAGATTCCGTCTGCAATCTCCCAGCCTTTGGTGCCTTTGATGCAGTGCGGCACAGGCAGGTGCTTGCCCTCAAGGGTGTTGAGGTAGTCCTCGCTGTGGGTATCACGAGTGAAAAGCACTTGGTCTCCGTTTTGGAGATACTCTTCAATTTTCGCCTTTACTTTCGGGAGGATTTCCACCGCCTCGGGAGTGCCGAGTGCCATGGAAATGAAATCATTTTGCATATCCACAACCAGTAAGGTTCGTTTCATAAAAAGCACCTCTAATCTTGAATTTTGTCTAAAATTCCGGTGAGTTTTGCGATGGCGATCCCGTAATTGGTGATTGGGACGCCTGCCGCCTCCGCTTCCCGGATGCGGGAGAGCACAAATGCACGGTTGACCATACAGCCGCCACAATGAATGATGAGGGCATAGTCAGTGAGATTCTTTTTGAAATCCGCTCCGCTCACCACATCCACGGTGAGCCCTTCTCCCACTTTTTTTCGGAGTAAGCGAGGGATTTTCACCCGTCCGATGTCCTCTTCCTGCGATTTGTGGGTACAAGATTCCGCAATCAACACACGGTCAGATTCTTTCAAACGGTCGATTGCGTCCGCACCTCGGCGAAACGCCGAAAGATCGCCTTTATACCGTGCAAACAGCACCGAAAACGAGGTGAGAATGCTCTCTTTCGGGGTTTGCCGTTCCACTTCCGGGAATACCTGCGAGTCGCAAATGACCGCTTTGGGCGGGTGTTTGAGAGCGCCGAGCGCTTGCGGCAAGGTTTCCAATGTGGTGCAAACCGTGATGCAGAAATGGTCCAGCAAATCACGGATGGTCTGCACCTGCGGCAGGATGAGCCTGCCTTTGGGTGCGCCCTTGTCCTGCGGCATGACGAGGAGGACCACATCGTTTTTCTCCACCAGATGGGCGGTCAGGCTCATAGCACCGAATTCTTCGGGGAGCAGGGCGCAAATCGCACGGAGAAGTTCGTCTGTTCCGATGCGTTCTTTTGCATTTACCACAACCGGTTTGAGTTTTAACTCTTGTTCCACTTTGGCAGAGAGATCCTCGCCCTTCTGATTGACCGCAACCACGGTCGGAATCTTTCTGGCACGGAGTGTTTCGAGCCATGCGCTCTCTTGTGTGAGGTCGTCTTCTGCACAAACCAAAATCGCAACATCTGCACGGGAGAGCGTTTCCACGGTCTTCGCCACACGGAGTTTTCCCAAATCCCCCTCATCGTCAAAGCCTGCCGTGTCGATGAACACGCACGGACCGATGGGGTGGACCTCCATCGCCTGATACACCGGGTCGGCGGTTGTTCCCGCCACGGGCGAGGTGATGGCGATCTCCTGCCCTGTGATGGCATTGATGAGGGTGGATTTCCCGCTGTTACGTTTGCCGTAAACCGCAATATGAAGCCGTTCTCCTCGTGGGGTGTTTTGCAAGCTCATGGGACCCCTCCTTAAAAACGGAAGTCACGTGCGCCCTCGTGCAGTTCATCCAAATGCGCACGTACCAGTTCCTTTACCTTCTCGTTTTGGATTTTTTCCACTTCTTTTTCAATGAGTTTCTCGCCTTTTTGTGCGGTATCGGGGGAAGCATAGTCCTCCAGATACTCTTTGAGTGTCATGATTGCATTCGGGCCGCACACGTTTCCGATCTGACCCGACTTTGCAAGCTGCATGAAACGGTCGCCCGTTCTGCCTTCCCGGTAGCAAGCGGTGCAGAAGCTCGGGAGGTAGCCGAGTTCCAAAAGCCAACCCACCACCTCATCGAGGGTACGGGTGTCGTTGGTCTCAAACTGGGCGGAGTTTTCCTCCTCTTCTTCCACGTATCCGCCAACACTGGTGCGGGATGCACCGCTGATTTGGGACACGCCGAGTGCAAGTGCTTCGGCTCTCGACTGTTCGGATTCACGGGTGGATACGATGATGCCTGCATACGGCACCGCAACACGCAGCAGTGCCACCAATTTATGGAACACGGCATCGGTGATGGCGTTGGGGTATTCGGTCAAATCCACATCGTCTGCCGGACGGATGCGGGGGACGCTGACCGTGTGCGGACCCACCCCGAAGCGGTCCTCCAAGTGCTTGGCATGGAGCAAGAGTCCCACCAAATCATAATGATAATCCGAGAGTCCGAAGAGCACGCCGATGCCCACATCGTCGATGCCGCCCTCCATGGCACGGTCCATCGCCTCGGTATGGTAGGCGTAGTTGGATTTCGGTCCCTTGGGATGCAGGTATTCGTAGTTTTCCTTGTGATAGGTTTCCTGGAAAAGAATGTAGGTACCGATGCCCGCTTCTTTGAGGCGGCGATAATTCTCCACTGTGGTTGCCGCAATGTTGACATTCACACGGCGGATGGCGCCGTTTTTGTGGTGGATGCTGTAAATGGTTTTGATGCTCTCAAGCACATACTCAATCGGGCAGTTAACGGGATCCTCTCCGGTTTCCAATGCAAGGCGTTTATGCCCCATATCCTGCAGGGCGATGACTTCCCGCACAATGTCCTCCTGGCTGAGCTGCTTTCTTGCGATGTTGCAGTTGCCGTGGTGATACGGACAGTAGCGGCAGGTGTTGACACAGTAGTTGGAGAGATAGAGCGGTGCAAACATGACGATGCGGTTGCCGTAAATCTTCTCCTTGATCTCACGGGCAATGGAATACAGTTCTTCCAAAATCTCAGCGTTTTCGGTGTATAAAAGTACCGCCGCTTCCCGATACGTAAGACCCTTTGCTTTCCGTGCGGTCTCCAAAATCTCTTTCTGAAGTGCAAGGTTGTCTTTTTGTGCCTCGGCATATGCCAAGGTGTCTAAAATCTCCTCATGGGAGATGAATTCTTCTGCTTTCGGTGATTTGCTGTTATACATTGTCTTTCCCCTTTTCTTTGGTGTACATGGCTTTTGCACTCACACCCGGCATGGAGCCGAGTTTCCCGGTGAGTGCGCTGATGATTTGATTGGGCGCATCCAGCACAATACTGATGATACTCACACCTTTTTCCGGATACGGAAGCCCCATGCGGCCGCGAATCCACTGTCCGTATTCGTGGAGCAGGTCATTGACCTTGGGCGAGACGGAAAGATCTTCCACCACGATGCCCACAAGTGCGATTCTTGTTTCCATATCAGCACTCCTTTCAAACGCAAAAACGTCTGCACCGACACCTCGGCACAGACGCAAAAACCCCTTGGATGAACGCCCGTCTTTCGCCGCAGGGGAGACTCCCCTTTTTGTGTCAGACAAACTTGTTTTCCGAAACAGCCCGCTCGGTCGGAATCTCCCTTCCGATTGGGAGTTTATTGTAACACAGCGTGGAAGTTTTTGCAATTCCTTTTTATTCATGCCACATTGTATCCGAGGTGATGGCATGAGCAAACAATACCGAAAATGTCAAACCGATATCGTTTTAAGTATTGCCAGAAGGCGGAATATTTTTTATAATGAAGGTAAGGAAGTGACTGATATGAATTTTGCAGGAAAAACAGCGGTATCGACCGGTGCCGCCTCCGGCATGGGCTTGTTATTTGCACAAAATTTTGCCGACCTTTGCGGAAACGTGGTTCTGTGCGATGTGAACGAAGAAGTGCTCAACGAAAAGGTCTCTGAGATTAATGCGAAGGGCAAAGGACATGCAATCGGTATTCGTTGTGATGTTCGCAATTACGCACAGGTTTGCGCCGCAGTGGAGAAAGCCGCAGAGGTGTTCGGCAGCATTGATGTAATGGCAAATTTCGCAGGTGGTGCGGCAATCAGGATGCAGAAGGTGGACAAAGAGCAGTATCCCGAATTCCCGGACGTGCCCATTGAAGTATATGATTGGGGTCTGGATGTGAATCTGAAAGGTCCGTTTTACTTTGCACATGCGGTCCTACGTCAGATGCGGAAGCAAAATAGCGGACTCATTATCAACATCGGCTCGATTGCAGGGATGGAAGGAGACCAATACAGCATGGAATATCCCACTGCAAAGGCAGGACTCATGTTTGGACTCACAAAGTCGATTGCACAGTTCGGCTCAAAATACAACATCCGTTGTGTTTGTGTCTCCCCCGGTCCGGTGCTAACACGGGAAAACATGGCAAATATGAGAACGCTGCTCGGCAGAGCCGCAGACCCGCAGGAAATCATCGACTTGTGCCTGTTCATCGCATCGGAGAAGGGGCAGTTTATCAACGGCGAAAATATCATGATAGACGGCGGAAGAAACGCATTTAACAGAGGGTAATACCATGAATATTCAGATTTACGGCACATCCAAGTGCTTCGATACCAAAAAAGCCGAGCGGTATTTCAAAGAAAGACGAATCAAGTTCCAGCGCATTGACCTTGCAAAATTCGGGCTCTCGCCCCGTGAGTTTGACACGGTGCGCCGTGCGGTCGGGCTGGACGCTATGATCAACAAAAACTCCAAGGCGTATGAGGCATCCTTTATCGCCCATCTCGCCTATGAAGCAGATATCATCGAAAAACTCATGGAGACCCCTGCCCTGCTCAACACTCCGATTGTGCGAAACGGGAAGCAGGTCACCATCGGCTACTGCCCGGATGTTTGGGCAACTTGGGAATGAAAAAAAAGAAACCCTCAAGGCGGCTGGTCAAGGGATCAATCGCCTCAGCCGAGGGTTTCTTTTTTTGTTTCATTTCGGTAATCACGCGGGGTTTTGCCGTATTTCTCACGGAAACGGCGGGAGAAGTTGGCATAATCGGAAAAGCCTGCCATCATACAAACCGCTTTGATCGGGTCATCTGTGAAGGTGAGCTGTGAGCAGGCGTAGGAAAATCGCAAGGAATCCAGATACTCCTTGAAGCAAACCCCGAGCCGGCGAGAGAACAAATCGCTCATATAACTGGGCGAGAAGCCGAAGTGCTCTGCCATTGATTTGAGGGTCAAATCCGAGCGAAAATGCTCCATCACATAGAGGAAAATCCTGCTTACATGTGACGAATCGCCTTGCTCCACGTTGTTTTTGCAATGCATTGCTTTTTCCAGCACACAGGCAAACAGACGGGAAGCATAGGCAGGGTTTTCTTCAAAGGTCTCACGCACCTCGGTGAGCAGGGTGCGTAAAAAACGTGCGTCCGAATCACTCGGCTGCACAACAAACGGCTCACGGTAGTCCCACACAGGCAGGGTTTCACCGCCGGCAAACTCGACATTAAAGAGCAAAATCCCCTCTGAGCGAATGGAATGAACGTGTGCGGGGGTCATGATGGTAAGGGTATTTTTTCGGATGGGATATTCTGTCCCATTGACGGTGAAACTCCCGCTCCCCTCCAAAATCAGCTCGAGTTCAAAATGGTCATGCATATGCGAGGGAAAACAGGTTTTATATGCGACTTCCGCTCTGAGTAACCTGTTTCCGATTTCGTCGGTCTGTTTCAGCAGCAGCATGGTTTCACCTCCGCAACCATCGTAGCACAAAATCCGGAGAAACGCAACCTTTTTCGAAAGCTTTACTATTTGAAACTTCCGTGTGGCATGCGATAATAAAACCAAAGACTGTCATAGGTTTTTTGCACTTTTTTGTGTTCAATTCCATGGCGAAATCAAACCGAGGAGGAATCCTTTATGAAAAAACGCATTGTTTCGCTCTTGCTGGCACTCGTTTTGCTTGCAAGTTTGATTCCCGCAAGTGCGATTTCGGAATCCGATAACGAGTCCCCCATTGTGCTCCGTTACAACTTGCATGCGCTGCAAAACGGACCGTACGGTTCAAACGGATATGCACCGTCGCAAATCACTTCGATTTGGCAGACCGCTTACGGTCATTCCCAAAACGTCGCATCGCTCTATTATGAACAGTGTCTGAAGACACCGCCGACCGACGGAGGTCCTTCTTTAGGCCCGTATGCGAATCAGTACACCGATCCGTTCTGCTTTGTCGGGCTCTTAAACCCGTCTACGGGCGCCTCGATTCGTTGGGGCGACAAGGCTTACGGGTGGACGTATGAAGACCCGAATCAGGTGGGTGACGGTTGGGTCATGAAGATTTTGGTTCCCTCCTCCGACACCTACACGGTAGAGACCAACTTCCGCACCAGCTACGGCAAATTTGCCGAAAGTGTGGAGGTGTACTTCCTCCCTGCCGACGGCACATACACCATGGCGGAAGTGCTGAATGCGGGAAATACCACCGCCGCACTCAAAGAAGCAGGACGGTATGCAGGCTCGACCGGTATCATCGGCGGCTATCACGATTCCAACACCAACGATTCAAATGCACTGCAGGTGGTTGCGGACGAAGACAACACGGTGGAGCTTGACGCAGGCGAGTATTATGTTTGCTATCGCACACCGTACCGCGGATTTATGGGCGGCTCCCTCACCCTGCGCGGACTCTTTGAGCAGGATGAGATTTCCCTGATTCCGGATGCCGATTTGCTGAACGAAGACGGCGCTTTGGAGCTTTCTCCCGGCGAGACCAAAACAATTGAACTCACCGCTGCGGGCTCACTGTCGGGCGCATTTGACCTGCGCTTTGCAGAGATTTCGAATGCACGTGTGGATACCCTCTCGGATGCTGTCACCGCAGAACTGGACCGTGGATTCCTGACCGTGACCGCATCACCGAACGCTCCGGTCGGCGAGACCAACTCTGCAACCGTTTTGATGGTCATCGACAACATGACCGCTGCATGGAAAGAGATTCCGATTGCCTTTGTACAGGGAGAGTCCTCGGTTTTGACCCTCTCTTCTTCCGACTTTGACGGCACACTCACCGCCTTCCACCCCGAGACTCTGTCCCTGAGTGCAAAAATCGACGGTGAGGATGCTTCCATCACCGAGGAGACACTCACCGATTACACATTCGCAGTGACCGACAAAGCAGGCACTGCAACCGATGCGGTGACCGTCACGGTGGACAAGTTTACCGAAGACGGCAAGGTATCCTTGAAGCTCGACCCGAAGCAGGCGGGAACATACACCCTCTCCGTCCGTGCAACCCTTTCGGGTGCGGTTACCATGAGTCCGTTTGAACTTCCGTTTACGGTTGAGAGTGAAAAACTGGTCTTCAACCTCCACCGTCTGCAGTACGGACAGTGGTCGGGTCCCGGTTACTTCCACCCCATTACCTATGCATCGCTCTGGGGTTGGGAGGACAGCCTTGCCAACTTCTACAATTACACCACCGAGCCTTGGATTTATTATCCCGGTGCACTCTCGGAGGGCAGCGACATTTCCACAGTCGACAAATCCACTCAGAACTACGGTGCAAAGCTCACGCTGGTCAAGGGTGACAAGGTCACCATTGCGGTGAAGGTGCAAAAAGCGGGCAACTACAACCTGCTCCAGACCGTGCAGACCATAAGCTCCAACGTGGGAGCTTCAAGAAACTGCGGATATTACGATATCTGGTTTGCACCCGAAGGTGTGGAAAACCCGACTGCGGATGCATACAAGCTCACTGCGTTCCGAAACTATGCGCCTGAGTCCACTATTGTAGCGCAGGACAAGGTGTTCTATTCCGGCACTACCCCGTATGCGGCGAACATGAGCACGGATGTAGGCGATGTCACAGTGGGTGAAGGGGTATATCTCCTCACCATCTCGCCGCGTGAAGCAAATGGCGGCGCAAGCTACACGCCGACTCTGTATTGGTCGAACTCCGCTTTGGAGGTAAACGGCAAGGAGTGGATCGAGCTTTCGGGCGGAAGTGTCACGGTTGCTCCCAACTCTGCTACCGCCCTCGCAACCTTTGACCCCACAAACGAGCATCGCATCACAGTACTTTCGGGCACAGCGACTGCAGAAGTAGATGAAAACGGCGTCTTTACTGTCACTACCGCAGGCGAGGGTGTCTCCTCCATCCTCGTGGAAGCGGAAAATGAAACCGCTTCGGGCGCCGCATTCTTCCGTGTCACCGCAGGCGAGAGTGATTTGCGTCTGTCCACGGTTGACGGTGCGCAGATTCGCACCACCGCTCCGCAGGGACTCCGCTTTATCTCCTCGATTGAGAAATCGGGTGTGGATTTTGAAACTGTGACAGAATTCGGAACCGTGATGATTCCGACCGCAAACCTCACAAACATCGATGCACTCCGCATCGGGGCAACCGTGGGCGGACTTGCGGTGGCAAAAGTACCTGCAAGTGTGTACTATGCGGAGGATGAAACCTCGATTACCTTCACCGCAGTGGTCACAAACATCCAACCCAAGCATTACAAACGCTCGATTACCGCACGTGCTTACGCAATTTTAGAAGATGGCACCGTGATTTACGGAGACACCTACACCGCACGAAGCCCCTATCAGGTGGCGGAGAACGGACTCGCCTCCGAGCATGCGACCGACGAGGAAAAGGCGCTCTTTGAAGCCATCATCAATGCGGCACAGTAAGGAGGATTTTTGATGAACGAATCTCTCACTCCGACCATTGAAATCGAGATGTTTCTCACCGAAGATGTCCTCACCGCATCCTTCGGCGACAACGATCTCTCAGACCCTTGGGCATAAAGAAAACGCCTTCGCACAAGCCGTGCGAAGTCGTTCTTTTTTATAGCGTGACGGGTTTGCCTGTTTTTGAGGATTCGTAGATACCGAGGATGAGTTCCACGCTTTTTCTGCCCTCGGAAAGCGGGATAGCGGGGGCTCGGTCCTCCCGAATGGCATCTGCAAGGTCCTGCACCATCGGGATATGGGAGTCATGCGAGATGGCTTTGTTTTCTGCGCCCAAAATTTCCTCCTCCACTTTCAGATGCAGGGGCGGGAGGGTCTCGTCGAGAAATGCGCCGTGACATTCTTTGTCGTAAAAATCAATCGTGCCTTTTTCAAAATGCAGGGAGACCATACTTTGTGCAGGCGCTGCCGCTGTGGTTGCAACCATGCTTGCAAGCGCACCCGAGGTAAATTCCGCAATCGCCAAGGCGGTATCTTCCACTGCGATGTCATGCGAGAGTGTTTTACAGTTTGCGGTGACACGCACCACGTCACCCATCATCCAACGCAGCAAATCCAGCGCATGAACCCCCTGATTCATCAGACATCCGCCACCGTCGAGATCCCAAGTGGCACGCCAGGTGGCGCTTTTGTAATAGTCCGCACTGCGGTAGTTTTGGGCATAGACACGCCCGAAGAGGAGTTTCCCAAGGTCGTGTGTTTCGATATATTGTTTCACCGCTTGCGGACCTGCGCTGTATCGCAGTTGATAGACACAGCCGAGTTTGACCCCTGCCTCCTCCACCGCAGAAGCGATTGCATCAATTTTTTCACGGGTAATTTCAACCGGTTTTTCACACAAAATGTGCTTGCCGTTTTTGGCGGCGGCAATTGCCATCTCACCGTGGATGCCACTGGGGGTGCAAATGCTCACCACGTCCACCGCAGGGTCACGCAAAAGTTCCAGATAGTCGGTATAGACTTTTTCTGCACCAAATTCACGTGCGAGTGTTTCGGCTTTCCCCTTGTCAAGATCGCACACCGCATAGAGCTTTGTGCCGTTTGCTTTGACAACCGCAGTCGCATGGTTTATGGAAATCACGCCGCAGCCGATGATTGCCCAATTCAACATAAAAATCACTCCTTTGGTTTCATTGTACCAAAGGAGTGGTGTTCTGTCTTGGAGAATCTTTCGCCCGTTTTGGATTATTTTCCATATCTGTTGCGGTATTCCGAGGGGGTGATTCCAAGGCGGCGTTTGAAGGTTCTTGAAAAATATGCGGCATCACCAAACCCACTGGCGAGTGCAATCTCCAAAAGGGAGTCCGAGGTTTTCGAAAGTTTCTCGCAGGCAAGTGCGACTCTGCGGTCGCTCACATATTCCGAGAAGGTTTTTCCTGTCATTTGTTTGAAGAGTTCGGAAAATGCGGTCTGCGAGATGGTGGCGGTTTTACACACATCGGCAAGATAGAGTTTTTCCGACAGCTGTGTCTCGATGTGCTGCAGTGCACGCTCCATGCCGCTGCGGTAGCGCAAAAGCAGGGCTTCTTTGCCGTCGTTTGCGCTTTTGTCATACTCCCGTGCAATGATGGCAAGGAGTTTTAAGAGGTTTGCTTTGAGGAAGATGCCCGTATACTTGGTGTTTGAACGGTACTCCTCTATCATATCATACAGAATCTGCTCGACTTCGGATTCGAACTTTTTCCCGACCCGAAACACATTTTCCAGCAAATGCTCACCAAGCAAAAACGGCTCAAGATACAGCACATCCAGCACATCCCCGTCCAGCGTTTCGCTGACAAACCGCTCGGAAAACTCGCAGCAGATGCGCAGGGTGGATTCCTCGCTTACGATGGAATGTTCCACACCTGAGGGAATAATCATGACCCCGCCACGGGTGTAGGTATAGGTGTGCTGTTTGACTGTATGGGTGCAGCTGCCACGCACCACATACCACAGCTGCAGATATTCGTGGGAATGCGGAGTTTCCTCTTCCGCACCCTCTTTTGCAAAGACTTTGATTAAATACTTGCCCGGGATGTTATCTTTGATGAGATAGTGCATCGTCATCACCTCAGTTTGATTGTAACCAAATATTTCCGCTTTGTCCATGGTATTTTTTTTGATTTCGTGGTAAACTAAAAGCGTAAGTTCTTTGAAAGGATGGATGGGATGAAACTTCGTTTTCTTTGGGTTTTGCTCTTGTCTGCTGCGCTCGCAGGCTGCTCTCCTGCTGAGTCCAAGCCGAATGAACCGCCGCAGCAACTGCAAAATCAAATGCAAGACGCAGTGCAGAACTTTGCCGAGCACGGGCTTTCCTTCTCGGTCCCGGAGAATTGGTCGGTTTCCGGATTCTCGTCGCAGTTTGACGAGGTCAAAAACGATGCCGGTGCCTATGACACCCGCACCTTCTATGCGCTCATCGACGGGGTACGGACTCCGATTCTGATGGTTTCCCGCTTCGCCAAGGAGCAGTGGGACGAATTGGTCAAAAACGACCCCAAGGCGGAAGAGTCGAAACTCGGCATTTCAAAAGACGGGAACTTTGTCTACACCTATCTGGTCAAAAACGACATTACCCCGCAATCCGATACCGGAAAGAAACTGCTCGAGACCCTTCGCAAAGAAGCAGAAGAACTGAAAGACAAAATTATGATTACCGAATAGGCGCACTTTTCTGCGCCTTTCGGCGATAAGGAGCGATTTTGATGAAACTTTGTGTAATCCAGCCCCCCTATTCACGAGATGTGTCCCGTGCAGACGAATTGTTTGCCTATAAATTGGACCAACTCGCCGCTTGTGACGACTCGGTTGATTTAATCGTGTTGCCGGAGTACAGCGATGTCCCGGTTGCCACCTCAACGCTGGAAGAAACCCTTGCGTTGCACGAAACATACATAGACCGTCTCCACAGCGCCTGCATCGCAGCGGCACAGCGCTGTAATGCCCTTGTTTTCGTGAATTGCCTTTCCAAAGAGGACGAGGGGTGGCGCAACACCACGTTTGCATATGACCGCAAAGGAACGCTTGTGGGCAAGTATTTCAAAAAGCACTTGCCACCGCTGGAAGCAGATGTTTTGCAGCTGGACGCAAGTTATGCCCTTTGCGATTCCGAGCCGTTTGTTCTGGAAATCGAGGGGTTGCGGTTCGGCTTCCTCACCTGCTATGATTTCTATTTTTACGAGGCTTTCGCCAAAATTGCAAAAAGCAAGGTGGACATCTTCATCGGGTGCAGTTTGCAGAGAAGCGATTCGCACGATGCGATTGAAATTATGTGCCGTCATCTTGCATACAACACCAATGCGTATGTGGTTCGCTCCTCGGTGAGTTTTGCGGAGGACAGCGAGATTTGCGGTGCGAGCATGGTAGTTTCCCCGACCGGGAAGGTGCTGTGCAATTTGCGTGGGAAATTCGGGCGTGGCGAGGTCACGATTGACCCGAATGAAAAGTACTTAAAGCCTGCGGGTTACGGGAATCCCGATGCTCCGCACTATGAATACATCGAATACGGTCGCCGTCCGTGGCAATACCGTGTGGGCGGACCGAATATTGTGCCGTTTGAGGATTTAATGGGGTATCCCCGCATCTGCGCACACCGTGGATTTTCCACCATTGCGCCCGAAAACTCCATGCCTGCATTCGGTGCGGCAATCGGGCTTGGGGCGCATGAGATTGAGTTTGACCTTTGGCCCACCAAAGACGGGGAGATTGTCTCCATTCACGATGATGTCTTAGACCGTGTGTCCACCGGCACCGGCAAGGTAATTGACCATACGCTGGAAGAGCTGTTGAGTTATGACTTCGGCATCAAGCACGGCGAGCGGTTTGCCGGCATGAAAATTGTGCTCTTTGAGGAAATTTTGAAGAAGTTTGCCGGGCAGTGCATCATGAACGTTCATGTCAAACCGATTTGGGGGATTCCTTATCCCCGTGAGGCGATGGAAAAAATCGTTTCTCTCATCCGTAAGTATGAGTGCGAGCGGCACATGTACTTTATGCTGGAGCCGGATGACGACATCCGCAGATTCAAGGAATTCGCACCCGATATCCCGATTTGTGTGGGGCATGATTTCAACCGCAACTGGGCGATTGTGGACCGTGCGATTGAGTTGGGGGCACAGAAAGTTCAGCTCTTCAAGCCCTATTTCAACCAGGAAATGATCGACAAAGCCCATGCACACGGGATTTTGTGTAACGTGTTCTTTGCGGATGACCCGGAGGAGGCAAAGGAATATCTCGCAATGGGCGCAGACACCATCCTCACCAACGACTACTGGCTGGTCTCACAGATTTTACGGTAAAAAAGAAACCAAGAAAAACAAGCAACTCACGGTTGCGAATGTTTCCAAAGACAAAGAATAAAAACTCGGTCACACTGGCGTGTGACCGAGTTTTTTACTGTTGTGTTTACAGGAGCACTTCGTGGCCACTCTCTGCGGAGCGGTAGATTGCATCCAGGATGCGCATGACCTCAACACCGTCGGATGCCGGAGAGATGCACTTCTTGCCGTGTGCGATGCAGTCGATGAAGTGGTCGGTTTCTTTCTGGAAGAGACCGTCCATGGTGAGTGCTGCCGAGGAGTACGGCTTGATGTCGATCATGCGGTCGTACTTATCGGTGAAGATGGTGAGCTCGGGGTCGAAGCGGAAGCCGCCCTTGGTGCCGCACATCTCGATGAGGGTTTCGTCCTTTGCGATGTTGAGCTCGAAGCTGACGGTGAGTTCGAGAATGCTGCCGTTGTCATAACGGACCAGTGCGGTTGCAAAGTCTTCAACAGAAGACGGCGGAACTTCGCCGGTGGTTGCGCTCTTGTACTGCGCACCGTCTTTGATGTTAGAGCGGTTGCCCAGCTTATTGGAGGTGAAGCCGAAGACCGAGACCGGCTTCGGATTGCCTGCGAGGTAACGGGTCAGGTCCAGAACATGGACGCCAAGGTCGATCAGCGGGCCGCCGCCGGACAGGTTCTTATTGGTGAACCAGCCGCCCGGGGTACCACGACGACGGACGTATTTTGCACGGCTGTAGTAGATTTCACCGATTTCGCCGTTGTCGATATAGTCCTTGATGACTTCCGCATCGTTGCCGAAGCGACGGACAAAGCCGATCATGAGGAGCTTGCCGCTCTCTGCTTCCGCCTTGACCATTTCTTCTGCACTTGCACGGTCGGTGCTCATCGGCTTTTCGCACAGTACGTGCTTGCCGGCACGGAGCGCCTTGATGGACATTTCAGCATGGAGTGCATTGAGCACACAGATGCTGACCGCATCCAGCTCGGGGAGTGCGAGCATATCGTCTGCGCTGGTAAAGACGTTCGGGATGCCGAACTCTTCCGCACGCTTCTTTGCGAGAGATTCATTGATATCGCAGATTGCGTAGACTTCGCAATCCTGATTTGCGAGATAACCCTTGATGTGTTCGACAGCGATGCCGCCTGCACCGATCAGACCTACTTTTACCTTACTCATGGTATTCTCTCCTTACTTAGAAATGATGTCTTTTAAGAATCCGACTGCCATTTCGATGTCCTGATACGGGGTCGGGCCGACTTCACGCTCGATGGTGAGGAAGCCCTTGTAGCCCACTTCTTCCAGGGCCTTCAGATAGGTCGGGAAGCCGACTTCGCCCTGACCGAGCGGAACTTCCGCATATGCCGGGGAGGTCGGGATGTCTTCCGGTTTACGGATGCCGTAGATGACTTCCGGCTCACACTGCCAGAACCACTGAGCATCTTTTGCATGGGTATGTACGATATAGTCCTTGAGGTTGTGGACCGCCTGCACAGCCGGCTCATGATGGATTGCAATCAGGTTTGCCGGGTCGAAGTTGACCGCAACACCACGGCTGCCGAGGCTATCGAGGAAGCCCTTGAGGACAGCGGAGGTTTCGGGGCCGGTTTCGATTGCGAAATGAGCGTTCATTTCGTCTGCATAGCGGGAAAGTTCAAAGCAAGCTTCCTGCATGATTTTATAGCGGGGATGGTTCGGGTCTGCCGGGACAACGCCGATGTGAGTTGTGACCACGTCGGTGCCGAGTTCCTTTGCAAGATCCAAAACACGCTTGGACTTTTCGATGAGTTCGACATTTGCTTCCGGATCATAGAGTCCACGGCCAAAGTCGCCGCACAGTGCGGAGATGGTAAGGCCACGGTCTTTGATTTTTTTCAAGAGTTCTGCACGGCGCTCGCCGACCAAAACTTCATAGGAATGCTCGCCATGGGTGACGTAGACCTGAATGCCTTTTGCGCCAACCTTGACCGCATTGTCAAGTGCTTCGTCCTCGCCGCAGCGGAACGACTCCAACATAACACCGATGGGGAACTGATACATGATTTTGTCCTCCTCAATTTCCTCGAGATTTCTTCATTGATTGTACCAATGTTATTTCTATTATAAAGCATAATTTTCGTTTTGAATAGCCCTATTTTGGGAATTTTTTTCTTTTATGACAAAAAAACATCCAGTTCTTCCAACGAAAGTGTGGGCTGCAGAACACGGTTGATGGCATAGCCGATGATACGGGAGATTTCCGCAACCAAAGTGTCAATTTCTTTCGGGGTTACCATGAGGGTTTCGGAGAGGGTCGGGAGGGTGACTTGGGCGGTTTCTGCAAGGTCATAGAGGACTGTGTTGATGTCCACCACAGTGGGAACTCCGATGGCGATGACAGGAAATCCCATGCTCTCACTTGTGATTGCCGCACGGGCATTTCCCACACCCGAGCCGGGGACAATCCCGGTGTCGGTGATTTGGACCGTCTTGCAGAGGCGGGAGATGCGGCGGGAGGCGAGTGCGTCGATGACCAGGATGCAGTCCGGGGAAATTTCCTCCGCCACGCTCTTGATGATTTCACGGCTTTCCACCCCGGTCATCCCCAGCACTCCGGGTGTGATGGCGGCAACCGGGCGAAACGCAGAAAAGTAATCGGGCACCTCACGCACCAAATGACGGGTGACCAGGACATGTTCCATGCTCTTGTCCCCGATCGCATCGGGCGTGATGTTGCGGTTGCCGAGTCCCACAGTCATGACACACCCGCTCCCCTTGGGAAGCAGCGGCGAGAGTTCCCGTGCAAGGGTGTCGATTGCGTGAGCAAACTCCTCCGCACTGCGCTGCGGGACGGTGGAAAACTGAACCGTACTGTACCTCCCCACAGGTTTCCCGAGTGCGGCGGCGCCTGCCTCGTCTTTGATCTCGACCCGATGAATCAGCACCCCGTTTTCCTCAAATTCACGTGCCACCACACCTTGGATTTCGGTTTGTTCTTTGGCGTTTTCCTGCCATAATTCCTGCGCTTCCAGCGCAAGATCGGTTCGAACATTTCCCATTTTACCCCTTCCTTTCTCCCCTTATTTTTCGCCCCAAAAAAACTCCTATACAAAAATAAAAATTTTTCTTGCTTTTTTCAAAAAAGGGTGTTATAATAGGTCGGTAACTAATCACAAGGATTTATAACCTTAAGGAGGTGGACGCTTTGCCCAACATTAAATCTGCAAAGAAACGTGTAGAGCTTACCAAAGTTTATGCAGCTCGCAATCAGGCCGCTAAGAGTGCGCTCAAGACTTCCATCAAGAAGTTTGACGCTGCGGTGGAAGAGGGCGGCGCACAGGCTTCTGAGGCCTACAAAGCTGCTGTCAAGAGCATTGACCAGGCAGTCAATAAAGGCATTCTTCATAAGAACACTGCTGCTCGCAAAAAGAGCCAGGTCATGAAGAAGATGAACAACGCTCAGTAATTCATCAAATGCAAAAGTAAGACCGAGATTGTCTCGGTCTTTTCTTTTTTCTTATATTGTTAAAAAATCGCAAGTTCCCCTTGACAACAGGGGTGCTCCATGCTATCCTATGGTTAAGATTGTTAAATATAAAACAATCAACTTTTAGGAGGGACGTTTCAAATGAAAGGTTTTGCAATGTTAAAAATCGGTGAGACCGGTTGGATCACCAAAGACACTCCGGCATGTGGCCCGCTCGATGCGATTTGTAAGCCCCTCGCACTCGCTCCGTGTACTTCGGACGTTCACACTGTTTGGGCAGGCGCAATCGGCGACCGTCGCGACATGATTCTCGGTCATGAAGCGGTTGGCGAAGTTGTCGAAGTCGGAAGCCTGGTCCGTGACTTCAAAGTCGGCGACAAAGTTCTGGTTTCTGCAATCACTCCGGACTGGAGTTCCTTTGCAGCTCAGGAAAATTACGCAATGCATTCCGGCGGCATGCTGTCCGGTTGGAAGTTCTCCAACTTCAAAGACGGTGTCTTCGGTGAATATTTCCATGTAAACGATGCAGACGGCAACCTTGCCCTTCTCCCCGAAGGCATGGACCTCGGCGCAGCATGTATGGTCAGCGACATGGTTCCGACCGGCTTCCACGGTGCGGAATTGGCTGACATTCAGTACGGCGACAACGTCGCTGTCATCGGTATCGGCCCGGTCGGTTTGATGGGTGTTGCTGCAGCAGCAATCCGTGGCGCAGCAAACATCTATGCGGTCGGTTCCCGTAAGAACTGTGCTGATCTCGCTCTCGAGTTCGGCGCAACCAAAATCGTCAACTACCGTGAAGGCGATATTATTGAGCAGATTTTAGACCTCAACCACGGTCCGGTTGACAAGATCATCATCGCAGGCGGCGACAACGACACCTTCGATCAGGCGATTCGTATGCTCAAGCCGGGTGGAAAGATCGGTAACGTCAACTATCTGGGCGAAGGCGACTATGTCAAGATCCCCCGTGTGGAATGGGGTTGCGGCATGGGTCACAAGTACATCGCAGGCGGCTTGATGCCGGGCGGACGTGCTCGCAGTGAAAAGCTGGCTCGTCTGGTCACCGCAAACCGTATCCATCCGGAAAAACTCATCACCCACACTTTCCACGGTCTGGAAAATGTTGAGCCGGCACTCATGCTGATGAAGGACAAACCCAAGGATCTCATTAAGCCGCTCGTCATTATCGACTAACTGTATCAAAAACCTCGGTCATACCGACGTATGACCGAGGTTTTCTTTTGCACGCAAAAGCACCGTGGCGATTGCCACGGTGCTTTGCACAACTATTATAGGAGGGGGAGTTAGAAAAAAACAATTTCTCTTTACAACCGATAGTATACTCCCCGAATGTTAAAAATCAAAGCGGTCATTATTAAATAACTATTAACTTCTCAGCTTTTTGAAGAAATTCTTGAGAAGTTCGGCACATTCCTCGCCCAAAATCCCGCTCTCCACCGCAGGTTTGTGATTGTACGGAAGCTCGAACAGATTGATGAGCGAGCCGCATGACCCCGCTTTCGGATCATGTGCGCCAAAACAGACTTTGTCGATCCGGGCGTTGATGATTGCACCTGCACACATGGGACACGGCTCCAATGTAACGTAGAGTTCACAGCCGAACAAACGCCAACCGCCAAGGGTCTTGCACGCCTCGTCGATTGCCATGATTTCTGCGTGATAGAGCGCATTTTTCCCCAACTCACGGCGGTTGCGCCCACGTCCCACAATGGCTCCGTCTTTTACCACAACACACCCGATGGGGACTTCGCCCTCCTCCGCCGCAGCAGCGGCGAGTGCGAGCGCTTCTCTCATGTATGCCTCTTTCATATCAGTTCTTCTGGCTGTGGATGGGAGCAGGGATTCTGCCCTTGCGGGAGATGAACTTCAAGGGGGAGTTGGTGTTGACCGGCATGACGGGCGCAGAGCCCAACAGCCCGCCGTATTCCACCTCGTCGCCCACAGATTTTCCGTAAGCCGGGATGACACGCACAGCGGTGGTTTTGTTATTGACCACACCGATGGAGATTTCATCTGCAATGATGCCCGAGATGACTTCTGCCGAGGTATCGCCCGGAATGGCAATCATATCCAGGCCCACCGAGCATACCGCTGTCATTGCTTCCAGCTTCTCCAGCGAGAGTGCGCCGTTTCTCACCGCATCGATCATACCTGCGTCTTCGCTGACCGGGATGAATGCGCCGGAAAGACCGCCCACGTGCGCCGCTGCCATCACGCCGCCTTTTTTGACTGCGTCATTGAGGAGTGCCAGCGCTGCGGTGGTGCCATGCGCACCCACAGATTCCAGACCCATTTCTTCCAGGATATGTGCAACCGAGTCGCCCACCGCAGGGGTCGGCGCCAAAGAGAGGTCCACAATGCCAAACGGGACGCCCAAACGCCGGGACGCTTCCCGTGCGGCAAGCTGACCCATACGGGTGATTTTGAATGCGGTCCGTTTCACGGTTTCGGCAAGCTGCGCCAGGTCACAGTCCCCTGCCCGACGGATGGCTTTCTGCACCACGCCCGGGCCCGAGACACCCACGTTGATGACGCTTTCACCCTCGCCCACACCGTGGAATGCACCTGCCATGAAGGGGTTATCCTCGGTGGCGTTGGCGAATACCACAAGCTTTGCGCAAGCGATGGAGTCCGACTCACGGGTGCGGTATGCCGCATCTTTCACAATTTCGCCCATACGTGCCACCGCATCCATATTGATGCCGGCACGGGTGGTGGCGACGTTGACCGAGGAACAAACGCATTTGGTTTCGGAAAGCGCCTCGGCGATGGAGTCGATGAGATTCTTGTCGCCTCGGGTCATGCCCTTGTGGACCAATGCACTGTATCCCCCGATGAAGTTGATGCCCACCGCTTCTGCGGCACGGTCGAGTGCACGTGCAAGCACGGTGACATCTGCACTGGTGCACGCATCGGCAAGAAGTGCAATCGGGGTGACCGAAACACGTTTATGGATGATGGGAATCCCGTATTCCGCTTCGAGCTCCTCGCCCACACGGACCAGGTTTGCGGCGGTACGGGTGATTTTTTCATAAATTTTGTCCGCAACACGGCCGATGTCCTCTCCGCAACAATCACGCAGAGAAATGCCCATGGTAATGGTACGGATATCAAGATGCTCTTCCTCGATCATCTTGATGGTTTCCATGATATCATATGAATTCAGCATGATGTTCTCCCCTTACACACGGTGCATGGAATTGAATACATCCTCATGCATGACATGGATTTTCAGCCCCAACTGCTCGCCCAGCGTATTCATCGCCTCGGTGAGAGCGGGAAGCTGCAGGGTGGTGGAACTGATATCGGTGAGCATGACCATAACGAACAGGTCGTCTAAAATGCTCTGTGTGATGTCCAGAATATTGATTTTATGGGTTTTTAAGATTTGCGAAACTTCCGCAATGATACCGACCGTGTCTTTACCGACCACAGTGATGACTGCACGCATCAAAAATCATCCTTTCATACGACTGTAATTTGCCTGTGTGATATGCTCGGATTTCTCAAGTGCGATGAGTAAATCCGAAATTATGGTGTTGGAAATGAGGAATCCTCTGGGCGTCAGGCTCCAATTCCCGTTTGAGAATCTGGCATAGCCCTTTGCCGCATATTTCTTCAGGCACGCTTCAATGGTATCGAAGCAGACCAGATATTTTTTCTCCAAAATCTCGCCCGAGACACCTTCGGTGGTCCGCAGCATGAGCATGAGGTACTCCCCTGCACGCTCCACGCCTTCTGCCTTCTCGCTGTTTTGGATGATCGCATCCCCGGCTTCCACCGCCTGCATATAGCGGTCGGTATGCGGGAGATAGGAAAAACGCATCCGATTTAAGAAGGAATAGGCAGAGGGACCGATGCCCCAATACTCGCCGAGATTCCAGTATTTGTAATTGTGTTTGCAAATGTAGCCCGGACGAGCGAAATTCGAAATCTCATACTGCTTGTAGCCCGCATCTTCCAAGCGCTCCACCGCATAGAGATAGAAGTCTGCCACCGCATCGTCGTCCGGGAAGGTGTATTCGTCCTTGCGGTCAAACAGTTTGGTGCCTTCTTCCACTTTCAGCGCATAGCAGGAGATGTGTTCCACCTCCAGGCTGATTGCATCGTCCAGCGTTTTTTTCCAAGTCTGTGCGGTCTGCGACGGGATGCCGTACATCAGATCTACCGAGATGTTGTCAAACTTCGCTTTGCGTGCCATGGCGACTGCGGCTTTCACCTGCTCAAAGGTATGGGTCCTGCCAAGGTCGGTGAGTTCCATGGGATTGGAGGACTGCATCCCAAACGAGATGCGGTTAAACCCAACTTTATGCAGTTTTTTGAGCAGTTTCAGATCCACCGTGTCCGGATTTGCCTCCAGCGTGGTTTCGCAGTCGTTTAAGACCTTGAAGGATTTATACACACACCGTGCAATCCGCATGAGGTTCTTTGCACCGCACCAGGACGGAGTGCCGCCGCCGAAGTAGAGGGTGTCCACCTCGTACTCGGAGTCACGGAGTCCCCCTTCGATGATATGCTTGCACACGGTTTTGGTGTAGTTTGCCATCTGCTTTTGGCTGGTGGTCTTATTCGAATGGAAATCGCAGTATGCACAGCGGCTTTTGCAAAACGGAATGTGAATGTAAATACCAAGCGGTTTCAAGATGCCACCCCACTATTCATCCAATTTGAGGACTGCCATAAACGCTTCCTGCGGCACTTCCACCGTGCCCAGGCTACGCATACGCTTCTTGCCCTCTTTCTGTTTTTCCAAGAGTTTCTTTTTACGGGTAATATCGCCGCCGTAACACTTCGCCAAAACGTCTTTGCGCAGGGCTTTGACGGTCTCACGTGCGATGATGCGGTTGCCGATGGTCGCCTGTACCGGGATTTCAAAGAGCTGGCGAGGGATGTTCTCCTTGAGTTTTTCCGCAATCTTGCGGCCACGGGCATATGCTTTTTCGGTATGCACGATAAAGGACAGCGCATCCACCACCTCGCCGTTGAGCATGATGTCGAGCTTGACCAGATCGGATTTGCGATAGCCGATGAGTTCGTAGTCCAACGATGCATAGCCACGGGTGCGGGATTTGAGCGCATCAAAGAAATCATAGATGATTTCGTTGAGCGGAAGCTCGTAATGCACCTCTACTCGGGTGTCGTCCAAATACTTCATGTCTTTGAACACGCCGCGGCGGTCCTGACACAACTCCATGATGTTGCCCACATAGTCGGTCGGGGTGATGATATTTGCCGCAACAAAGGGTTCCTCCGCCCACTCGATTTCGGTGGGGTTCGGGTAGTTGAGCGGGTTGTCGATATACTCCTCTTCCCCGTTGGTGCGCTTGACTTTGTAGATAACACTGGGCGCTGTGGTGATGAGGTCGAGGTTATACTCACGCTCCAGGCGCTCCTGGATGATTTCCATATGGAGCAGGCCCAAGAACCCGCAGCGGAAGCCGAAGCCGAGTGCGACCGAGCTTTCCGGCTCATAGGTGAGGGATGCGTCGTTGAGCTGGAGTTTATCCAACGCATCACGCAGGTCCGGGTATTTTGCGCCGTCTGCCGGGTAGATACCCGAGAACACCATGGACTGGACCTGACGATAGCCGGGAAGCGGTTCGTCTGCCGGGCGTTCCACTTCGGTGACCGTGTCACCCACGGTGGTGTCTTTCACGTTTTTGATTGAGGCGGTGAAATAGCCGACCTCGCCGGCAGAGAGTCCGTCGGACGGGGCAAGGCCAAGCGGCATCAGGGTGCCGGTCTCGACCACCTGGAATTCAGCACCGGTTGCCATCATGCGGACATTCATGCCCGGGCGGATGCTGCCTTCCATGATACGGATATAGACAATGACGCCACGGTAGGCATCATACTGGCTGTCAAACACGATTGCTTTGAGCGGTGCGGCAGGATCGCCTTTGGGAGGCGGAATCTGCGCTACCACTTGCTCCAGGACATCTTCAATATTGGTGCCGAGTTTGGCGGAAATGAGCGGCGCTTCATCGGCAGGGATACCGATGATGTCCTCAATTTCTTTCTTTACACGGTCCGGATCAGCGCTGGGCAGGTCAATTTTATTGATGACCGGGACAACCTCCAAGCCATGTTCAATGGCGAGGTAGGTGTTGGCAAGGGTCTGCGCCTCGATGCCTTGTGCTGCGTCCACAATTAAGATCGCACCTTCGCACGCAGCGAGGGAGCGTGAGACTTCGTAGTTGAAGTCAACATGACCCGGGGTGTCAATCAAGTTGAGCGCATAGGTCTCCCCATCGGGTGCGGCATACGAGAGTTTGACCGCACGGGCTTTGATGGTGATGCCACGCTCACGCTCTAAGTCCATATTATCAAGGATTTGATTTTCCATTTCGCGTGATGTGACCGCATTGCAACGCTCAAGCAGACGGTCTGCCAGCGTGGATTTTCCGTGGTCAATATGCGCAACGATACAAAAATTACGAATGTTCTCTTGTTTTTTCACAGGTTTTCTCCTAACAAAAAGAAAATTTATAACGCAAATCTACTTCAATATCATACCACGACAAACACGCAAACTCAAGTATTTCGCCGCTATGATACATAAAAAATTTTGCCATGGAGAAACTATACAAAAAAGAAAGGACGGAATCAGGAATGGAACACACCGAACATTTCACAGCATTTCTCAATGAGATTTACCGAAATGCAGAGTCCGGTATTTCTGCTATCAATGCACTTCTCCCCAAAACCAATGATGACCGACTCAGCAAGGACTTGCAGAATCAGCTGCACGACTTGCGTGCCATTGAGGCGGAAGCGGTGCGGAAGCTGAAAAACTGCGGTGAAGCGCCAAAAGGACAGCCGCTGATGGCACGGATGGGGATGAGAATGGGGATTGAAATGAATACAGCGATGAATCGGTCCTCTTCTCGGCTTGCGGAACTCATGATTAAAGGAAATAACATGGGGATTATCGACTTAAACCGAGCGATCAATCGGTATTCCGCTGCAAATGCAAACGCAGGTGACCTTGCAAACCGACTGCTTACCAGCGAGCAAGCGGCGCTGAATACATTCAAGAGTTATCTCTGACCGCACAAATTCGGGATTCGCACAAAAAAATATAACACCCTATGAAAGACTGCCGAGTGCATTTCCTTCATGGGGTGTTATTGGTTAAAAAAAGAAAGGGTTGGCGAAATGCCAACCCTTTCTAAGGCTTTTAATTAGCCAATCAGACCGTAGATGGAGAAGACCTGGTCAACCTGGCCGGAAGCGCTGATACGAACGACTGCGTTGTAATCAGTTGCTTCAACCTGGTCGTACTTGGAGATCTCTTCAACAGCATCGCCTTCTGCTTCGCCGTCAACGATAGCAACTGCTTCATAGCGGTACTCGTCGATCGGGAGAGTCAGGAGAGCGGAGGTGTCGATGGAGCCGGAGCCATCATCAAGAGCTTCAGTGCCGTACGGATAGAAGGAGATACGGGTCTTGGTGATGTCAGCGACGGTTGCACGGAAGTAACCGGTCTTTTCAGAACCCTGGTTGCTTGCGCTGTAGGTGATCTTCTGATGCTGTACGGTACCGAGCTTATCAACGTCAACAGCGGTGAATGCTTCGCCGTCATGTGCGTAGTTAGCGATGGAACCGATTGCATACGGATCAGTGTCGTTTTCCATGTAGGTGCCTGCGGAGTAGGAGCTGATGTTCTTAGCATCCTTGAATGCGCCGGAAACAACAGCCTTATCCTTCAAGCTGATCAGGGAAACTTCGAGGTAGTTCTTACGGGTTGCGGAATCGTAAGCGACCTGAGAATCAACGACGTAACCAACAGTGTCGGTACGGCCGGAGACGGACGGAACGCCTTCGTAACCCATGGTCATGACAGCCATCAAGAGCTCGTTGGAGTTCTTGGAAACCGGCATGAGGGTAGCACCGTTAACCTTTCTTGCGAAGCCGTCATCGTTGTAGACAACAGTCTCGGAAGAGGAAACTTCGTTCATGTCCATCATCTTGTAGGTCTTGAAGCGGACATTACGGGAAGTATCGGTGGTGGTGTAGAGCATGAAGATGGTGGAGTTGTCGTTTGCGAAGAGCTTCTCGTCAACATCATCAGCCTTGTAGATAGCTTCACCGGAGATCTCGTACTGAGAAGCCGGGCCGTCGAAGATCTCTTCTTCAACGATTTCTGCCTTACCGTTAACAACGTTGTAGGAAACGATGTTACCGAACATCTGGTTGTCAGCGAAGTAGTTGCTGATGTCTTCCTCTTCAGCGTCAGCAGTGGTGCCGTCGATCAGAGTGAGGTAGTCAACAGTGTAGCTGACTTCGGTGCCATCGGACAGACCGAGCTTAACAACAGCGTCACCAGTCTGATCGTCAGCAGAGGACTTCAGGATGACAGCGTATGCGCTGGTGTCAGAGGACAGAACGACATCTTCGTCGATAGCCATGAGGAGGTTGCCGAATGCAATGTAGCTTGCACCACGAGCAGCGCCACGGCCTTCAGTGCTGGAGAAGAAGTCTGCCAAAGTGCTGGAGGTCAAGCCGCTGAAGAAGAAGTCGGAACCAACATAGGTTTCGCCATTGATGACAGCAGTGTTCTTGGACCAAGTGGTAGCAGCACCGGTAACAGTGGTGGTCGGGTAGAGAACAGCCTTGCCGTTTTCAGCCTTAGCAACAACGTAGTCACCCTTCTTCAGACCGTCGTAAACGACGACATCATCAAGGTCGTTGTTGGAGCCAAGTGCCTTAGCGGAAGAGATGGTGCCCTTGGATTCGCTGTAGCTCTGGATCTGACCGAAGGAAACGTTCGGGTTGGAGAAGATGTAGGAGATGGTTGCGCCACCGTCGACGGAGATCAAACGGTAAGAGGTAGCAACGTCTTCACCCATGTTCTCGATGATAGCATTGTCAACGTCAGCAACGAGTTCGTAGGAACCTACGAGATCGCCGTCTGCAGCTGCAGTGATTTCATAGAACAGGTTCTTCTCAACGAAAGCAACGCCGTCGTAAGCGTTCTTGTACTGTTCTTCGCGCGGGGTGCCTGCCGGAGCAGCAATGCTGAATTCGCCATCTTCAGTGGTGAAGACGATTTCCGGCTTAACGGTACCGGTCTTACGGGAGGTGCCGTTCGGCATGATGTCGATGTTAGCAGCGTCAACTTCGTAAACAACAGTCTTAGCACTGGTGAGAACGTTGCCGATAACTTCGTACTGCTTGGTATCCTTGTCGTATGCATAGTAAACATCAACAAGAGTACCGATAGCATCGTCAGCGAGGCCGACGTTGATGGTCAGGGACTTCCAGTTGTCGCTTGCATCCTTGTAAGCGATGACGGACTTGTCTTCGTCGTTGGTTGCTGCCGGGTTGAAGCCGAAGCCTTCGCCTTCATCGTCGGTGGTGATTGCATAACGCTCGTTAGCAACAACGATACCGGTCTGATGGAGGAGGCCCATGGTCTTCTCGCCGAGAGTCATGTTGTCTTCCTTCGGATCCAGAATGTCCTTCTGAGAGCCAGCACCGGTGATCGGGCTGTAGACATAGATCGGAGCGAAGATGGTGTTTCTCATCAGCTTTGCAACGAGCTGACGGGAAGCCGGAGCGGTCGGATCGCCAACCCAGCCATCAAAGATGCCGAGTTCGATTGCCTTAGCAACGGTGTTGCCCTGCCAGTTTGCACCGACGAGACCTTCAGTCTGCGGATCGCAGCCGAGGATAACGAGGAGCATCTTTGCAGCTTCAGCAACAGTAACTTTACCCTTCGGGTTGAACTTGTTGTTGCCAACGCCACTGATGATCTTCTGGTTAGCACAGTAGTTGATGTAGCCCTTTGCCCATGCGACGGAAGCATCGCCTTCAACGTCGGTGAAGGAGCTTGCCTGGCCGATGAACAGCTGGCCCTGATCGTCATAACCGTACTTCAGGGTGTAAGCCATTTTCGCGAACTCTGCGCGGGTAATGTCGTTCTCCGGACGGAAGGTGTTGTCTTCGTAGCCCTTCAGAACGCCGAGTTCAACGAGCATGTTGACGTCATCGCGATAATCAACGCCGATGGAGTCAGCATCGTCGAACGCTGCACCAGCAAACAGTGTCAGGGTCATTGCGAACACGATTGCCAATGCAAGAACTTTTTTCAGGTTCTTCATAGTGAGAATCCTCCTTTAAATTTTTGACGTATGGGAACATACGCCTTTTACGTGTATCATCATACTCCATGCAAATAGAATCGTCAAGCGGTTTTTTGCACTTGTAATACAGCTGTAACATAACATGCAGTTTCATGTCACAAAGGTGAGTTTTGTTACAATTGAAAATTTTTGACAGGAACACCGAAATCCGCTATACTATTTATATAGTAAGAAAACACGGAGGGCAATATGATTGAATTTGATGAATATCGGCTGACGCTGACCGGGATGCAAGAGCCGCTGGCTGAGTTAAAAGATGCGCTTGACATTTCGGGTGCGACCGAGGAGGTTGCACGTTTGGAGGAAGAGTCTGCCGCTGACGGATTCTGGAACGATTTGGAACATTCGCAGAAGGTACTCCAGCGCATCAAGCAGCTGAAAGATAAAATTGAAAAGTACAATGCGTTGGTCACCGGTGTGGAAGATGCGCTCACCTTAATCGAGCTTGCCGAGGACGAAGGCGACGCTTCCCTCGCACCCGAAGTGGGGGCGTCGGTAAAAACGCTGACTGCGGAGTTGGAATCCCAGCGCCTTGCCACCCTGCTCTCAGGCGAGTATGACGCAAACAACGCCATCATGAGCTTCCAGTCGGGCGCAGGCGGCACCGAAGCGCAGGACTGGACCGAGATGCTTTACCGTATGTATACCCACTGGGCGGAGCGTCACGGCTTCAGCTACAAGATTTTGGATTACATCGACGGAGAAGAAGCGGGCGTGAAAAGCGCAAGCATTTTGATCTCCGGCGAGAATGCATACGGCTACCTCAAGAGCGAAATGGGGGTGCACCGTTTGGTGCGTGTTTCTCCGTTTGACTCCTCCGGGCGTCGGCACACCTCGTTTTCTGCGGTGGAAGTGCTCCCCGAAATCAACGAGGAGATTGAAATCGAAATCCGCAGCGAGGATTTGCGTGTGGACACCTACCGTGCATCGGGCGCCGGCGGTCAGCACGTCAACAAGACCGACTCTGCGGTCCGCATCACGCATTTGCCGACCGGCATTGTGGTTGCGTGCCAAAACGAGCGCAGCCAGCACCAAAACCGTGAAGTTGCGATGCGGATGCTGAAATCCAAGCTCATCGAGATCAAAGAGCGTGAAAACTACGAGCGTATTGAGGACATCAAGGGCGAGCAGCGCATGATCGAATGGGGCAGTCAGATTCGTTCCTACGTCTTTATGCCGTACACGTTGGTCAAGGACACCCGTACCGGGTTTGAAAACGGAAACGTGGGTGCGGTGATGGACGGTGATCTGGACGGCTTCATCAACGCATACCTGAAAATGAAGGCACTGGAAAAGAACAATTAAAAAAAGCAAGTACCGTGGTCAAACGACCACGGTACTTGTTTCATTTAGTCACAGCAGGGATCTGCTTTTTCTTCCGGGACGGGATCTGCCGCTTCCGGAGTGACATCACCGAGTCCGGTGGTCTCCGAGAACAGGACGTTGGACTTGGTGGCGTTTACCGCATCGGTCGGAACGATGATCTTGGATGCTTTGCCGTTTGCCATTGCAACAAGTGCTTCAAATTTCTTGAGTTCGAGCACTGCGGCATCTGCGCCTGCTTCCTTGAGTGCACGCAGACCGTCTGCCTCCGCTTTCTTTGCGAGGTAAATTGCACGTGCTTCACCTTCTGCACGGGCGATTCTCGCATCACGTTCACCTTCTGCCGCAAGGATCATTGCCTGCTTGTCACCTTCCGCACGGGTGATGGATGCTTCTCTGTGACCCTCTGCCTGGAGCAAGGTCTCACGGCGGTCACGTTCTGCTTTCATCTGCTTTTCCATCGCATTCTGGATGGCTGCCGGCGGGATGATGTTCTTAAGTTCCACACGGCTGACCTTGATGCCCCACTGATCGGTGGCTTCATCCAGGATGGCGGTCATCTTGCCGTTGATGGTGTCACGGGAGGTCAGGGTTGCGTCGAGTTCCAATTCACCGACCAGGTTACGCAGGGTGGTGGCGGTGAGATTCTCCAGAGCGGAGATGGGGTTGACCGCACCGTATGCATAGAGCTTTGCATCATAGATACGGAAGAACACCACGGTGTCGATCTGCATGGTGACGTTGTCCTTGGTGATGACCGGCTGAGGAGGAGAATCCATGACCTGTTCTTTCAAGGTGATGCGCTTTGCAACACGCTCCAAGACCGGGATTTTGACATGGATGCCAGCGCTCCAGGTGGTTTTGTATTTGCCCAGGAATTCAATGACAAACTCGGTTGCCTGCGGGACGATGCGGATGTTCGGGATGATGAGGAATAACACGATTGCCAAAAGAATGATGATTGCTACCATAAGAGAAACCTCCTTTAATCTTGGATGATCGCAACCGCACGGGCGGGTGCGCCATCGGCGTTTTGAAATTTCAGCGGAAGGACTGCAAAGTCAAACAGCCCGCTCCCACACATTTCCAAATTTTTCAGGTTTTCGATGTTTATAATGTCTTTGGTGAACAGTTTCAGATGCAGGGTAAGACTCCCGACCGGGTCCAGCCCGATGGTGTCAAACCCGATTCCTTTGTAATTTCCGCTTAGCACAAAGTCGATGATTTCTTCGGACACATACGGATATGCGTCGAAGTAGGCATCCTGACCCCAATACCGCTCCCAACCGGTGCGGAACAAAAGGAAGTCTGCGGATGCGGCATCGGCACAGCCAAGTACTTTGGAGAGTGGAATCTCGCCGCTGCAGTCGGTGCAGTCGATCACCACCGCTTTGCCCACAAACTGCGATGCGGGAAATTCGTCTAAGAGGGTGCGGCCCTCGATGACATGGCCGGGGGCGTCGATGTGGGTGCCGGTATGGGAATACATGGTGAGTTTGGTCTCGCAAAAGCCGTCCGCCGGGATGGTGTTGGCATTGGCAAGGATGGGCGGCTCGGTGCCGGGGTAGACCGGCATGGTTTCTTCAATCAGATGGGTCAAGTCAATTACTTTCATTAGTTTTGCTTCCTTACAATGGTATACTCATCGCCCGGGTGATAGTACGGGCAGCCGTTTTTTTCATAGTAGCCGAGGCTTGCAATCTCGTCCTCGTCCATATTCACGATGCAGTAATATCCATACTCCTCATCGAATTCGTAATTGAGGCACTGTTCGCATTGGTTCATTTCCTCGCCTCCTTTTCTTTATTATCTACTAAAGCACGCAAAAAATCAAGTGCTTGCTTTGGTAAAACACATGTGCTATACTGAGGGGCGGTGATGAAAGATGGATCTTTTATGGCAACTCTTGATTTTGTGTGCGCTTCTCTTTCTCGCAGGACTCATTGACGGGGTCTCGGGAGGGGGCGGCATCATTTCCTTTCCCGCCTATCTCCTTGCAGGGCTTCCCATGCATGCGGCATACGGCTGCAACAAGCTGCAAAGCTGTTTGGGGACTGCAACCGCATTGGTGCGCTATGCCAAAAGCGGATTGGTGGACTTAAAAGCCGCCATCCCTGCATCGGTCACCGCACTGCTTGCCTCCCATATCGCCACCCGTATTCTGCTTTCGATGTCTGACGGGGCGGTGAAACTGCTGGTTGCGGTGTGTATGGCGTTTTTGGTGGTGCTGACCATCCTGGTCGGGCGGTTGAAATCCGGAAATCTCACCAAACTGCAGCCGAGCACGAAAAACTACACCCTCTGCCTGATTGTGGGCTTTGCGCTGGGGCTCTATGACGGATTCTTCGGCCCGGGCGGCGGCACGGTAGCGCTCATGCTCTTTACCCTGGTCTTTGGATATGACATGCGAGTTGCAAGCGGAAACGGCAAGGTGGTCATTGTGGTGTCCAACCTGGTTGCACTCTTCAGCCATATTGCACAAGGCAACGTGTGGTGGAAATACGCCATCCCTGCCACCCTCGCCAATATGTTGGGGTGCTGGATCGGGGCGGTGATCTCGGTAAAAAAGGGTGCCGGGGTCATCAAAAAGCTCATGGTGCTTGTGGTCATCGTGGTGCTCATCCAAGCAATCGTCAAATTCTTCTGAACAGATGCAAGACCGTCTGCGTGGCAGACGGTCTTTTTTTATCTTCCTCGGTATTCCGCTTTGATGATTTGCTCCATCTCCTCAGGGGATTCTTTGCATCCGCCCGCAAGCCAGAGTTTGATGACCGCATTGATTCCGTGTCGGAAAAACTCGATGTGGTATTTGATATGCTCTCCCCCAAAATCCTGTTCGGCACGCACGGTGTCGTAAATCATGACTTGATGGGACTCGTCATACCCCAACTTAAAATAGGTTTTGTAGAAAAGTTGATTTTCCTCGATATGGCGGAACATCAAAAGCGCACCGCTCTCCTCACGGTTTGGGTCGGCAGACGGAAAGAGTTCGGAAAACTCCTCCTCCAGCTTCTTGCGCAAATGATCGGCAAGGTCATAAACATCCAGAAAATTCGCATAAAATGTGCTGCGATTGAGTCCGCTCATGCTGCACAGTGCACTCACCGTGATTTCCGAAAGCTCCTGACTCTGCAAAAGCTCCATAAACGCTCGCTCAATTTTGGCAATCGACTCACGACGGCGTTTGTTGTTCTTGACATTCATATCGGCTTCCTCCATTATTCCAACACTTGTCGGTAAATTGATGATTGTTTTTGTTTTTTGCTTTTATTATACTAAAATTACAAAAACACGACAAGTGTTGTTTTAATGAAAGGAGAACGTTTCGATGAAAAAAAGCAGTTTTGTTGCCATGATGTTGGGTGTGGTGAGCGGTGTCCTCTTTGCGCTCGGGATGTGCATGGCTCTGCTTCCGGAATGGAATACAATGACACAGGGAATCCTCCTCGGCGGACTCGGACTCCTCCTCGGTGCGATTACGGTTTTGGTTTGGCGCAAGATGGAGCACAAAGCCCCCATCCGTTGGAATCGCAAACTCCTCGGACGAATCGGTGTCGGGGTGCTCGGTGCGCTGGTATTGGGTGCCGGGATGTGTCTGTGTTTGGTTTGGGAAAACTTCCTGCTCGGGATTCTTGTCGGGCTTGTCGGCATCCTCATTCTGTTGCTGCTCATCCCGATGATTTGCGGGATTCAATGAAACGGCGCAATCCCTTTTTGAGCCTGGGACTGCATCTGGTGTATGCTGTGTATCATTGGGTGCTGGGATTTTCCGCCCACTCCTGGTGGTGGATTACCTTGGGCTGTTACTACATCCTGCTCAGCACTGTGCGTGCAGGGGTGCTTTTGATGGAACGGAAACGGGTCTCGCCCACTTTCATCCGCCGTGCGGTTGGAGTGTGTTTTCTCTTGCTCACCCTGTGTTTGACCGGCGTGGTGATTCTGTCGGTGGTGAGTGAGCGTGGGGTGGTCCGGCATGAAATTGTGATGATTACCATCGCACTCTACACCTTCTGTAAAATCACAATGGCACTGGTCAATCTCAAGCGTGCCTCCCGTCCCCTGCTCCATCTCTCGCTGGCGGATGCACTGGTCTCGGTGTATGCGCTGCAACGCTCCATGCTGGTGTCATTCCCCGGCATGGTGGCAAAAGACATTCGTTTGTTCAATCTCTTGACCGGCACGGCGGTGTGCCTGACGGTCTGTATACTCGGAATCAATCTCATCGGAGGAAGGAGGGTGGAAATGGCAAAGTCAAAACTGGTCAAAGCAAATGAAACGATTACAAAAGCTGTGGTCGGCGGTTATCAGAAAGTAGAAACCGCAGTCACAGGCGCCTATACCAAAATCGAGGATAAATTTGTGGAAGCCTACCTCACCCGTGACGGGGAAACGGCAGAAGAAGCCAAAGCACGTCTGAAAGGCAAGTAAAAAAGAAGCGTTCACTGTGTGAACGCTTCTTTTTCTATTCGTCCAAATATCTGCATGCCGCCATGGCTGCGATTGCACCGTCGGATGCGGCGGTAACCACCTGACGGATGCCTTTGCTGCGGCAGTCGCCTGCCACAAAGACACCTGCGGTTTCCGCCGTACAAGACTCGCCCGAGGCGAAGTAGCCGTAGTCGTTGGTGGAAGCGAGGTGCGAGAACGCCTCGTTTTCGGGTTTCAAACCCACCGCAAGGAATGCACCGTCTGCACGGATTTCACGTTCCTCGCCGGTCTCCTCATGTTTCACACGGACACCCGAGAGTGTGCCGTTTTCCACCAGGTACTCGGTGACCACGGTAGAAAAAATGACTTCGACGTTGTCTTTCTGCGCAATCAAGTCGGCAAGCTTCTGTTCCCCGGTGAAGAATGCGAGATTCTGCACAATGGTGACCTTGGTGCACACCTCGGAGAGCAAGAGTGCTTCCTGGAGTGCGGAATTTCCGCCGCCGATCATCACGGTTTCCTGCCCGGTGTAGAATGCGCCGTCGCACACTGCACAAAACGAGATGCCGTTTCCGATGAGGTCCTCCTCATTGGGGAGACCCAAGGTGCGGTGTTTGACCCCGGTCGCCAAAATCACAGCGTTTGCCCGGAACACCGAGCCTTCCTCGGTGGAGACACGGAAACTGTCCCCGTCTTTCTCCACGCCTGTGACACATTCCAGCTCCATCTCAGCGCCCAGGTTCATTGCCTGCTCGGTGAGTTTGTCGGCAAACTCGGCACCCGAAACCTCTTGGAACCCCGGGATGTTTTCCACCTTCGGGGAGAATGCGATTTGACCGCCGAAACTGTTTTTCTCAATCACGAGAACGCTTTTCCCTGCACGCAGGGCGTAAATTGCGGCGGTGAGTCCGGCAGGACCTGCGCCGACCACGATGATATCATGCATTTCTTGTTCCTCCAAAGGAAAGAGCCGGAGTGACTCCGACTCTTTTTGTTTTACAGACTTGCGAGGTATTTTTTGATTTCGGGGACGCTGTAATAGCTATTGAAGTTTTCCCCGTCGGTGATGACCAAAGTCGGTGCACCCTTGATTCCGTACTCACGGCACAGATCAATGTTTTCGTCTGCAATCTTCTTTTCAAACGGGATGCCCGCCTTGGAGAGGAGCCCCTCTGCCACACGGCAGTTCGGGCAGGTCACACGGGAGAAGAGGATTGCCTTCCCCTCGCTCACCGCAGGAGCAGCTTCTTCCTTGACCGCTTCGCAAACAGGTGCTTCCTTTTCGGGAAGGACCGAGTTTCCGATGTTGTAAACCTTACGGTCCTTGAATTCCTGGCTCTTACCGTCGTTCCAGTTCTGAACCGGGCGGTAGTAGCCGGTGATGCGGCTGTAAACCTCGGTGGTCTTGCCGCAATGCGGACAGGTGTACTGCTCACCGGTCAAGTATCCATGCTCTGCACAGACCGAGTAGGTCGGGGACATGGTGTAATACGGGAGCTTGAAGTTCTCTGCAATCTTGCGGACCAGGTCTGCCGCTGCCTTCCAGCTCGGGAGCTTTTCGCCGAGGAATGCGTGGAAGACGGTACCCGAAGTGTAACGGGTCTGCAGTTCGTCCTGAATCTCCAGTGCGGAGAAGACATCCTCGGTATAGCCAACCGGCAGATGCGAGGAGTTGGTGTAATACGGAGTGCCGTTTTCGTTTGCGGTGATGATTTCCGGGAATCTTGCCTTGTCGTGCTTTGCAAAACGGTAGGTGGTGGATTCTGCCGGAGTTGCTTCCAGGTTATACAGATCGCCGTACTTTTCCTGATAGTCGCTGAGTCTCTCACGCATATGATCGAGCACTTCTTTTGCAAATTCCTGAGTCTTTGCATGGGTGAGGTCTGCCTTCAGCCACTTTGCATTCAGACCCACTTCGTTCATACCGATCAGGCCGATGGTGGAGAAGTGGTTTGCAAAGGTGCCCAGGTAACGCTTGGTGTACGGATACAGGCCGTTGTCCAACAGCTGGGTGACTACGTTACGCTTGGTTTTGAGGCTGCGAGCCGCAATATCCATGAGCTTGTCGAGGCGAGCGTAGAAGTCCTTCTCGTCCTCTGCAAGGTATGCGATACGGGGCAGGTTGATGGTGACAACACCGATCGAGCCGGTGGATTCACCCGAGCCGAAGAAACCGCCGGATTTCTTGCGCAGTTCACGCAGATCCAAACGCAGACGGCAGCACATGGAGCGCACGTCGGACGGTTCCATATCCGAGTTGATGTAGTTGGAGAAATACGGGGTGCCGTATTTTGCGGTCATCTCAAAGAGCAGCTTGTTGTTCTCGGTCTCCGACCAGTCGAAGTCCGAAGTGATGGAGTAGGTCGGGATCGGGTACTGGAAGCCACGGCCGTTGGCATCGCCTTCGATCATGATTTCGATGAACGCCTTATTGACCAT
>JAFQME010000014.1 GCA_017421025.1 Oscillospiraceae bacterium | reverse complement strand
CCGTATATGTTCATGCACCGGACAAGTCCAGTGGACACCGAGTGCAGGATGTGACGATCAGCTACAACTATATCGGCATACTCCCCGCCAATTTACTCTATGACGTTATGAACGGAAAAGCGGCATGATTACTCATGCCGCTTTCCGAAAACATTATTATACTGTTTTATTGGATCGCCCTCTGAGGTGTCCTTTTTTTGTTTTGGTGGAGACGGTGGGGATCGAACCCATGACCTCTTGACTGCCAGTCAAACGCTCTCCCAGCTGAGCTACGCCCCCGTAAGTGTTCTTGCGAACACTAACATTATACTAAACCAAGCCCGACGCTGTCAAGCATAAATTACACACGCCCGTAAAGTGTCGCCTGCGCTCTGAGTTTTTTTGCAAGATCGGGAGTAAGCTGCGAAACATCCGCTTTCCAGCCCCAGTTCCCCTCTACAGTACCCGGGACGTTCATGCGTGCTTCCCCGCCAAGCCCCAGCACATCCTGGAGCTGCAACACCGCAAGGTCTGCGACCGAGCTGAGTGCGGCACGGGTAATGCCCTCGACCGGGTCGGTGCAGCCGAGATACTCGCAGGCAAACTTCGCCTCTTCGGGATGGGTTTCTACCCAGCCACGCAGGGTATCGTTGTCGTGGGTACCGGTGTAGACCACGGAATTTTTCACATGATGATGCGGGAGATACAAACTATCGCAGCCCGGAGTGAATGCAAACTGCAGCACTGCCATTCCGGGCAGCCCCACACGGTCACGCAGGGCATAGACTTCCGGGGTCAAGAAACCAAGGTCCTCTGCTACCAGCGGCGCCGGACCCAAGGCTTCAAAGAGTTCATAGCCCGGACCTTTGACCCACTCACCTGCCGCCGCAGTGTCTGCCCCCTCGGGGATGGACCAATACGCCTCAAGGGCACGGAAATGGTCGATTCGTAAGCGGTCGTAAAACCGCAAAGAATGGCGGATCCGTGCGCACCACCAGCCGTAACCGTTTGCACGGTGGGCATCCCAGTCATAGACCGGATTCCCCCAAAACTGACCGGTTTCCGAGAACGCATCAGGCGGACAGCCCGCCACTTTGTCTAAATGGAACAGTGACTGATTGCACCAGACATCCACGCTGTCAGGTGCGACATAAAACGGCAAGTCGCCCATAATGGAAATGCCACGGTTGTGGGCATAGTCCCGCACACGGGACCACTGACGGTAAAACAAATACTGCTCCTTGAAGATTTCACGCATCCGAGGCTGCAGTCTTGCCGCTTCACGACCCAGGGCGGCTGAGTCACGGCGAATCACATCCTCGGGCCATTCCCACCACGGTTTTCCCAAATCCTCACGCAGTGCGGTAAAGAGCGCAAAATCCGCAAGCCAGGTAAACTCACGCTCCAAGAATGCATCGATTTCCGCATCTTCTACCGCATCGTCTTTGGTAAAGGACGCCTCTCCTGCCCATGCCGAGGTGGAGTGGTACGGACATCCGCCCGGACCTGCCGGACAAAGCGGCAGTGTCTGCCACACCCGCACGCCAGATGCATCCAGAAAATTCAGAAACGAAAACAACTCTTTGGTAAATCCGCCAAAAGAGGAGATATGCGCTAAAATTCCAAGTTCTCTCATGAAACACGCTTCCAATCGTAAAAATGATAAAACGGGTTGTGTACCGCCGGTGTCATCTCTTCAAAAAAATGTTTCTGCACAAGCAGGGTCTCTCGCTTGAAAAGCACCGGTGCAAACGGGACTTCTTCCACAAATCCACGCAGGAATTCTTCCCGTTTCCCCTCTGCCCGTGCGGCATAAATCGCCTGGGAGAGGGATTCTGAAACAAAGCCGCCGTAATTGAGTGCACCGCCCGGAGCAATCAGACTTGTCACATCGAAGTCTGCGCTGAGGGCAACCTCACCCAAATACAAATCAAAGTCCTTTGCGGTCAGCCGTGCGACAAACTCCTCCCAACTCACAGTTTCCACTGTGGCTGTGATATTTGCGGTTTTGAGGGACTCGGCAATGCGCTGTGCCGCCGACACTTTACTCGGATTTTCATTGTTTACCAAAAGAGAAACCGAAAGCTCCTCCCGTCCTGCTGCGCTGAGGTTTGCAGTTGCGGTTTCGGGCGAGTATGCAAGCTGCGGCTCAATGGTCTTGATCGTTTTTGCGGAATTCGGATGGATGGGTAAGGTAGCGGCATCCGCAAATCCGGAATAGTCGTTTCCTGCGACCGCTTCACGGTCGATGGCACACGCAATGGCACGGCGCACATTGGACGAGCGCAGTGCTTTCCTTGCGGTATTGAATCCGATGTACTGCATGGTGGTGGTGGGATAATCCAAACGGTCGCAATTCCCGCCCCAGGACACACTTCCGGTTGCCGTGATATCGACTGCGGCAATACTCACCGCACCGTTTTGCAGTTCTTTGGCAAGCTGTTCTTCACTCCCCACCGCACAAATCTCGATTCGGTCATACGGCAAAGCGACTTCCGCATGCTGCGGAGCACGCAACAGCACTTCTTGTCCGTCTTCATACAAGAACTGATACCGTCCGGTCCCAAGTGCGACTGCGGCGTCGGATTCTTTGATGATCGGGATATCGAGCAGTGCCGGAAGCTCTGCATTGGGAGCACGGGTCACCACCTCAACGGCGGATTCCCCAAGGGCACGGAAACTCTCAATGTTGGAAAACCGTCCGGCATAGGCGGATGCCGGTGCTTGCGCAAGGGTAAAGGAGTGGACCACATCCTGTGCGGTCAGTGCAGTTCCGTCCGAAAACGTGACCCCACGCAAGGTGAAAGTCCACACGTTGCCGTTTTGCTCATACGTATCGCACAGAATCGGCACCGCTTCAAAGGTTTCGGTGAGTTCAAACAGCCCTTCATACACCAAACGGAACAGCGCAAGATTCGCTCCCACACGTGTGGTAAGCGGATTCACCGTGCGCTCCCGAAAATATGCGACACGGCAGATTCCATTGGCAAGCGGAGTTGTTGTCTGCGGCACATCTTCCACCGGAGACTCACTCGGTTCTGACGGGGTACACCCGAACAGCAGCAAAAGCACAAGAACGAGCGCAAGAGAACGCTTCATTTCCGTTCCTCCTTCAACATAATGACTGCGAGGCACACCCCACGCTCTCCCCCTGCCACCGCACGGTGAGACCAAAAACGGGTATGCTCGCATCGGGTGCAAATCGGAGAGATATGGACATTCTCCTCTCGCACGCCAAGGGATTTCAGCTCCTGCTCCACACAGGAAGACAGGGATACATACGGGCCGATTTGCCCGAGTTGGCTTGCAACATCTTCACTCACTTCATAACAACAGCTGTGAATATGCGGACCGATGGCGACACGGAGATGCTCCGCACAACTGCCATACTCGGTCTGCATGGTTTGGACCGCTTCCGTCACGATTTGTGCGACCGTCCCACGCCATCCTGCGTGTACCGCACCAATGGCAGAAGTCACCGGATCATAGAGCAAAATCGGCTGACAATCTGCTCCAAACACTCCCAGCGGAAGGTTTTTGACGTTTGTGACAAATCCGTCACACAACGGGCGCTCTCGCCAAAAAATGCCCGCATCGGCTTTCCCTACCACACGGACTTCATTGCCATGGACTTGTTTTCCTGCAACCAGACGGGACTCGGAAAACCCGAGTGCCATGCCTGCACGGCGGTAGGTTTCCCGCACAGCGGCGGGGTCGTCGTTGGAATCCAAGCGGAAATTGCTCTCGTGATACGGAGGTTTGGATGCCCCGCCAAGGCGGGAAAACATCCCATGAGTCAGCTCTGAGAAGGGCTCTAAATTCGGAAATGTGACATAATCCAAGTTCCTTTCCCTCCTCAAAATACTCTAATAGTATTAGTATATCATAAACAAAAACCCGATTCAACAAAAAACAAGCCACCCGAGTTGGATGGCTTGTCTTAAGGTGGTTGGTCTAAGGGATAAATCGCTCGGCTGCGTTTTTTACACCTGTTCTTGTACAATTAACATTCATACATCAATATTAAAACATACGATCTAATTTATCATCAATGACACCCAGCAGTACGATGATTACCAAAAAGATCATAACGAGAGAGAGAAATACAGCCTTATATTCCGGAACGGAAACCATCATGATAATCATAACCACCAGGCAATATGAAAATAATGTACTTAAGAGTGCCGGAAGGGTTTTTAATAATGAAATACCAAAAAAAGCAATTGTAATAGGATTAATCCACAAGAATGCACCAACCGTTGAAATCGTTCCGATCGCACCAATCAAGAACGGCCAAAAACCGCCCAATTGAGTAATCTCTTCAACCAAATACGTCACCAACAAAGCCGAACCAAATGAAACAACTACAGGCAAAACAACATTTTCAAAACCAAAAGAAAACAACTTCTCCTTAACATGTTTTCCGGAAGGATAAAACTTCTTAATGATACCAAGTATAACCGTTGCAATAAAGAGCTTTAAGAGATCCAAAAAAATACCGGTTGCTGTAATGGAGACTTCCTTGGTTGTTATGTATTGGTTCTCAACTTGAATAATACGAGAAACAGCTTTACAAAGTCCATTACTAAAAGGGAGCGACTCAAGAAGTTGGTATACAAATTGCTCCCAAGAACCAAAAAAAGACATCAGCACAGCATAAACAATAACCACAGCAACCAAAATGCTTGTTAGCATCGAAAAGACACTTTGTTTTCTTGCATGTCTTGCCATAAATACGTTCCCCCTCCCAACTCTAACAGTACTCATAGTGTACCATATTCCAAGTAAGAAAACAAGCCGTACAGAATGTACGGCTTGTATCTTACTGTGCGTTTTTGCCTTTGGTGGCTTTCATACGGAGTGCATTTTGCAAAATGCGTTTGCGGATGCGCAGGTAATTCGGGGTGACTTCCAAAAGTTCATCGTCGCCCAAGAATTCCAAGCACTGCTCCAGGCTCATGATGCGGGGCGGAGTGAGACGGAGTGCGTCATCACTGCCCGATGCACGCATATTGGTGAGCTGTTTTCTCTTGCAGACGTTGACTGTGATGTCCTCGGATTTCGGAGAGAAGCCGACCACCATGCCCTCATACACTTCGGTACCCGGGCCGATGAACAGCGGGCCACGGTCCTGTGCATTGAAGAGACCGTAGGTGACCGCCTCGCCGGTTTCATATGCGATGAGCGAGCCGGTATGACGGCGCTCAATTTCCCCCTTAAACGGGGCATAGCCGTGGAACACGGTGTTCAAGATCCCCTCGCCTCGGGTATCGGTCAAGAATTCGTTGCGGTAACCGAAGAGGCCACGGGTGGGAGCAAGGAATTCCACACGCATCCGATTTCCGATCGGGGTCATTTTGGTGAGTTCCGCCTTACGGCTTCCCATCTTTTCCATAACTGCACCCACTGCATCTTCCGGGACATCCACAATGAGTTCTTCGATCGGCTCACAAAGCTCGCCGTCAATCTCTTTCATAAGGACACGAGGCGTGCTGACCTGGAATTCATAGCCTTCACGGCGCATATTCTCCATCAGAATGGACAAATGCATTTCCCCTCGTCCCGCCACACGGAAGGAATCCATCGACCCCTCGACCGGGGAGACTCGGAGCGACACGTCTTTTAAGAGTTCCCGTTCAAGGCGTTCCCGGATATTACGGGTGGTGACCAACTTCCCGTCACGCCCCGCAAACGGCGAATCGTTGACCGAGAAGGTCATTTCCATGGTGGGCTCGGAGATTTTGACAAACGGGAGAGGTTTGACCTCGGCAGGGTCACATACGGTATCACCGATGGTGATGCCGTCCACACCCGAGAAGCAAACGATATTGCCTGCGGTTGCAGATTCGACCGGCACACGGTTTAAGCCTTCAAACTGGTAAATTGCGGTGATTTTTGCTTTTTTCGGCTCTCGCAGGTTATGATAGTCGCACACCTGCACCTCCATCCCCTGACGCAGGACACCGGTTTCGATTCTGCCAACCCCGATGCGGCCCACGTAATCGTTGTAGTCGATTGAGGAGACCAGCATGGAAAGCGGGCTTTCGGTATCCGCTTCCGGAGCGGGGATATAGTCTAAAATCGTATCAAACAGCGGCTTCATATCCACGCCGGCTTCATACGGGTTTAACGACGCAGTGCCTGCTCGACCCGAGCAGAAGAGCACCGGACTCTCAAGCTGTTCTTCGTTTGCATCCAGGTCGAAGAGAAGTTCCAATAGTTCGTCGCCGATTTCGTCGAGGCGAGCATCGGGACGGTCAATCTTGTTGACCACGATGATGACACGGTGCTGCAACTCCAACGCACGTTGGAGGACAAAGCGGGTCTGCGGCATGGGACCTTCCGCCGCATCCACCAAAAGAACAACGCCCGAAACCATTTTCAAAATTCGCTCAACTTCACCACCGAAGTCTGCGTGCCCCGGAGTGTCGATGATGTTGATTTTAATATCTTTGTAAGTAACGGCGGTATTTTTAGCAAGAATTGTGATGCCACGCTCACGCTCAATGTCGTTGGAATCCATCACACGGTCTGCAACAACCTGGTTGTCACGGAAGGTGCCCGACTGCTTGAGCAGCTCGTCCACCAGTGTGGTTTTGCCGTGGTCGACGTGTGCAATAATGGCGACATTACGAATGGATGAATCAATCAAGGGAAAAACTCCTTTCGATATACGAAAAAACGGGCTTCCCGATTGTGGGAAGCCCCTTCTTTACTTACAGCATGCTAAGTGCCAGGGTGAGTGCGACAAACAGGAAAGCAACCACAGTGGTCAGCTTTGCAAGGCGAACTTCCCAGCTTTTGGATTTGTTTTTGGACAGGAATGTGTCAGCTGCACCGGAGACAACACCCAGGCCCTGGGTCTTGCTCGGCTGGAGCATGATGACAACAATCAAAAACAGTGCCAAAATCAACTGAACAACGGTCAAAATAACGTTTAATGCTTCCATTTTTGGAAACCTCCCATTCTAATATGTTCGTTACCGAATTATGATAACACAGTTTTTTCAAAATTACAACACTTTTTTCGGGAAAAATTACAAGTCATATTCTTTTTTTCTTGTCACAGACTAAAAACGAAGTCAAAAAGCAAAGGAGGTGTCTTGAAAATGGCAGTTGTACCGGGTGCAAAGCAGGCACTGGAACGCTTTAAGATGGAAGCGGCAAGTGAGGTCGGCGTTCCCCTCAAGCAGGGTTATAACGGTGATCTGACTTCCCGTCAGGCAGGCTCCATCGGCGGTCAGATGGTCAAAAAGATGATTATGAACTACGAACAGAATCTGGGCAAATAACTTGGCTTTTGAAAAACGCTCTCTAAGGCGGCTGGTCTGAGGGAGCGTTTTTCTGTAGCCGTATTGATTTTTTCATTCAATTGCTGTATCATAAATAAAAAAGTAAAAAGGGAGATTGATGGTATGAAAAAAATGATTTGTCTGCTTCTCATCTCGGTTATGGTGCTTGGTCTTTGCTCGTGCAGTCTTTTTGATTTGGCGCAATTGGATTTGCCCAAAATGGATGTGCCGGAAACAGAGCAACCGCCTGTTGAGCCGGTCAACAAGAGAATTACCCTCAATACATACGAAATTACACTGTTCCCCGGGGATACGGCCACGTTGCTCGGTGAACTGGAGCTTGAAAGCACACTGAAATGGAAATCTTCCAACGAAGCCATCGCACTGGTCAATAGCAACGGGGTTATCACCGCTGCGGCTCCCGGTGTCACGAATATCACCTGTTATGCAGACGGTGCAGATGAAGCGATTTGCACGGTAACGGTAAAGGAAAAAGAAACGATTCCGTCTCAATCTACAACCACACAGCCGCAAACCGAAACAACATATGATGATTCCGGTGATTTCATTTTTCCGCACTCCTCTTCGGCATATCTGACCGAAGAAGAAATCAGCGCAACACTTTCCACATTGGATCGTGATTCCCCGACCGGGAACTATGCGCAGGACGCAATCAACGAGATTTATGCACGCAACGGGTACGTGTTCCAAAAGAAACACACGGCTTCCTATTATCATTCACAGCCCTGGTATACACCGAATGAAAATTTCAGCACAGCTCATTTTAACGAATACGAAAAGAAAAACATCCAACTGTTGCAAAAATTCTCATAACAACATCACAGCGGAGTGGAAATCCACTCCGCTGTTTTTTTAACTCTCCATCTGTTGTCCCAAGAAGCCCGAGACGATTTGGACCAATTTCTGTTCCGCTTCGGAAAGCGAGGGGTCCTGCTCTTCGAGCAGGAGCATCATGCACCCCATCACATCCCCTTCCGAAAGGATGGGAGATGCCACGCCCAAATGATACCGCTCAACTTCTTCGCTCACACGCACACGTTTTTCTCCGGTTTGCCAACGGTACGTCCGACGCTCCTCCATAATCTGCTCCAATTCGGGGGAGTTGTGTTTGTCCATCAAATCTCTGCCTCTTGTTCCCGCCACGGCAATCACAGTATCCCGATCAGTCACCACCGCAATATGCCCTGTGTTTTTTGCCACCGACTCACAAATCTGTGCCGCCGCTTCGCTCAAATCCCCCATCGGAGAATACTTCTTGAAAATCACTTCCCCGCCCCGCTCGGTGTAAATCTCCAGCGGGTCACCTTCACGGATACGCATGGTTCTGCGGATTTCCTTGGGGATAACAACACGACCAAGGTCGTCAATGCGACGGACGATTCCGGTTGCTTTCATATCTCAAATCTCCTTATTTTTCAAATTACGATGTTAGTATCTGTCAAAGGCAGGAGATTATACCGCATATATTTACTTTTGAAATCAGATATGTTAACATATAAATTTTTACAACAAAAGCACCACAATCCGACAGGATTGTGGTGCTTTTTGATGTAGCATCAGCGGCAAAGATGGCTTCAAAGCCAATGGTTTCTGATTCGGAGGCGGCGAATTCCACTCCGTTTTTTACTAATCCGTTTTTCTCTGCTCGCTCAATGTAAAAATTTCATTGTATGCTGTTCGATAAACGCTTCGCACTCATCCACAGGCATCGCCTTTGCATAATACCAACCCTGAATAAAGTCGCAATTCGACTGTGAAATCAGTGTATTTTGCTCCACAGTTTCCACCCCTTCGCAAATCACACCCATGTTCATACTGTGTGCAAGCGCAATGATGCCGGAGAGCAGCGTTTTTCCTCGCTCGGTTTCGGCTTTCAGCAGAATATCACGGTCGATTTTCACAACATCAATGGGATAATCGCACAGATTCGAAAGCGAAGTATAGCCGTTGCCCAAATCGTCCAGATACACACGGAAACCGAGTTCTTTGCAGCGCATCACATTTCTCTGCGCGAACTCCAGATTCTTTTCCATTGCATCCTCGGTGATTTCGATGGCAAGTTTGGACTTGTCAAAGTCGTACCGATTTGAAATCTCAATCAGTTTTTCAATGCAATCCTCTTCCGAAAGGGTGATGCGGGTAAAGTTGCACGAAATGGATAAATCCTCATGCTTCGTCCCGTGCCATTTCGCCAATTGACGGCATGCAAGTTCGAACATATAGAAGTCGTGCATACTGATGAGACCCGCTTCTTCCATATGCCCGATATACGCACCCGGCCCGATAATGCCTTTTTGCGGACAATTCCACCGTGACAGTGCTTCTGCAGAAACGATTTTTTTGGTTTTATTATCAACAACAAACTGGAGATGCATTTGAAACTCATTGTTTTTAATTCCTTGTAAAATACGCTCAGTTGTTTCTCGTTGCATCTTCGCTCCCCCCTTGTTCTGTAGAATGAGCATAGGACTTCTGTTTACTCTTTGTAGTCGATGAAATAATATACTTGGGTCTGCCCTTGATTTCCTCGTAGATCCGTGCAATATAATAGCCGATGATGCCAAGGCTGATCATAATGATACTACCGATGAAGATCGTAATGATGATTACGGTGGTCATACCTTCCAGCGCTCTGCCCACAATTTTATCGATCAGCGCCCACACCCCGAAGATTACCGAGATGACCAGCATGATGCAGCCGAGGACTGTGACCGTTTGCATGGGCGCGGTGGAATAGGAAGAAATGTTGGAAAGCGCATATTTCACGAGCCCTCGGGTAGACCATTTGGACTGCCCGTCAACCCGCTCTCTCACATTATATTCAACGGTTGTCTTTTTGTAGCCGACCCAGTAAGAGATGGCACGGAAGAACCCACGCTCCGGCATACGGCTGAGCACATCCACCACTTTCCGATCCAACAGCTTAAAGTCGGAGGAATTGGCCATGTCAAACCCCGCCATGCGGCTGATGAGGGAGTAGAAGATTTTTGCACCTACTCCGTGCAATTTCTTCTCTGCGCCACGGTCACGCTTGACCCCTTCCACGATCTCATACCCCTGCTCCCACAAGCGGTACATCTCGACAATTATTTCGGGCGGATGCTGCAGGTCGCAGTCGATCACAACCGCACACGCTCCATTTACCGCACCAAGCCCCGCCGAGATTGCGGATTCTTTGCCGAAATTGCGGGAAAAGTGCAGCCCTACCACATTGTCGTGCTCACTCGCAAGTTGGGTTATGATGTCAAACGTCTGATCCTGAGAGCCATCATCTACAAAAAGAAACTCACACGCAATCTGATGCGCTTGCATCAACGCTTGAATTGTATCGTATGCACGCCGAATGCAGCGTTCTTCGTTGTATGCAGGAATAATGATCGATAACATTCAAATCACCTAATTATGCTTCAAATAGTGTCTCAAGCTGCGTGACCGGCATGGGCTTGTAGAAATAAAAGCCTTGCACAAGGTCACAACCCGCATCTACCACTGTTTTTCTGTGCTGCTCGGTTTCAATCCCCTCACAGAGTGTCCGGAACTGCAAGTCATGTGCAGTTTGGATGATATTTCTCAAAATCACGAATCCGGTTTGGTTGGTTGCGTTTTGAGTGATGGACTGATCGATTTTCACAATGTCAACGGTAATCTCTGCGAGGTCGCTAAAATTGGTATAACCTTTTCCGAAATCATCGAGTAAGATGAGAATTCCTTTTTCTTTTAAGCGGGAAAGATTTTCGACCATGACAGCAGTTTCCGCTTCGTTTAAGCTCTTATCTTCCAGAATTTCTACCGCAATGCAGGAAAAGTCGATTCCGTAGCGTTCTGCAATTCCGATCACGGTCTGAGCCAAAGCCTTGTCACACAAGGTATCTCGTGAAAAGTTGATGGTGTAAACATATTTCGTCCGCTTTTCTTTGTCGCTTGCGATCCATTTGCAATTTTTCTCAAAGATATAGTAATCAAACTTCTTATTGAGCCCAACATTGTTGACCGCAGAGAGGAACGCACCCGGAGTGATCACCCCTTCGGTGGGAGAATTGAGACGTGAGAGCACCTCCGCACCCATGAAGCTGCCGGTTTTCGCATCTAAGATCGGCTGGTATTCCAGAAAAAAACGGTTGTTATCAATTTCATTCTGAATGCTGTTTTCAATTTTTACTTTCCGTTCAAATTCCTTGCCGCCGAAACTGTCCCAACAGCAAGACAAAACCTCTCGGTCTTCCGCCATGCTGCACGCCTGCTTTGCACGTGAAAGTGCGGTTTTGAACGAAACCTCGGTGGATGCGGTACAGAAATAACCGAATCTTACACGGCAAACACCCACTGCGCCGTGCCCCGAAAACACCTCGTTGATTTCCGCAAAGCAGGTTTCAATCCGCCGTGCAAGCGCAACATCTTCCAGACCGACCAGCGCAACGAAATTCTCGTTTCCATACAGAGAGAGTTCTCCGTCTCCCTCGAGGCAAAAGTGTTGAAACAACAGCCTCTTGACCTGATCGTACATTCTCGCTGCCTTAGACTCGGAATACAGGCGTTTAACACCGTCAAGCGGAAGCGAAACATAGACAACCGAGCGGTTTTTTCGCACCTCTCCCGCTTTTTCAAAATCCGCTTCAATTTTACCGATGCCGCAAAAGCCTTTCTCCGTGGTTCCTTTGGCGGTCCGGACCGAGCGCATGGTAAAGTACAGCCCGATTAACCCCATCAAAAGGATGAGACACACAAGAATCGTGATAATCACATAAGGATATTCAAAAATCGGATACTCAAATAATTTCATTTAGATGCCACCTGCGATTCGCTTTCATAAATTGGATATTCCTCGCTTCCCGAGGTTTGGCGGAGGCCCAGCCCCTCGGCAACCGCACGGCACTTTGCAATGTCCGTATTTGCTGCACGTTTTCTTCTCCGAAGTTCACGCATGAGGAAACACGGTGGGAACGTCAACATCGCCTTGATCACATCTGCTTTCTTCACGCCATGGCGCTTGTATTCCGCCAGCACTTCCAAAAGCGCATAGTTCACCGCATTCTTTGGGAGGGTTTGTTTCGTTACATTTCTAAGCCACTTTGCATAGGTTAAGAAAGGTTTGATCTCTGCTTTTGTTCGGAAATAGACCCCGTCAATATAGAAATTTTTCGTTTCCGCATCCATGACTTCGGCAAACGCTGCATAGTACTTGTCTTGAACGGTCAGCACCTCGGTGCGCTGACGCTCCAGCGTGGTGCTGGTGATTTGCTTGTCATGCAGACGGTACAGCAGCAGACACTCGGGCAAGATTGCAAGTGTTTTCCCCGCCATTGCCATCCGTGTCCACAGTTCCAAGTCCTCGGTACAGGTGTGGTTTTTATCGTACGGGAAGGCTTTCATCACATCTGCCTTTGCGATCACGCCCGGGTGCAAAATCGGGTTTGCCACCAAGAGCATTGCACGGAGCGCACCATCGTCACACCGTCCGCCGGCTCCCCCCGAGGCATACACCCCGTTTTTCATGGTCATAAACCTGCAGGAGGACAAATCCACATCCGGGTGCGCATCCATGAAGCGGACTTGCTGTTCCAAACGTGTGGGAAGAGAAATATCGTCTGCATCCATTCTCGCAATGTATCGCCCACTTGCAAGCGAGATCGCCTTGTTGAGCGAGGTGGGAAGGCGCAGATTGACTTCGTTGGGATGCACTTTGATTCTTTCTTCCCGCTCTGCAAATTCCGCAAGGATTTCGGCAGTGGAATCGGTGGAACAATCATTGATGACGATCAGTTCCCAATTCTGCATGGTTTGATGCAAGATACTCTCGATCGCTTCACGCAGATACAGTTCCCCGTTATATACGCTCATAATGATCGATACATCTGGTTTCATCCTTTCACCCTCTTCCCAAAATTGTTCGAATCTTTCCTGCCAAATTCAAAACAGAATAAGCTGTTTTGTAACGTTTCTTCTTCATCAAAAAAATCGCCATGCGGCTTTTTGGGGAAATGGTTCCAAACTCTGCGCAGTCGATGAGAGCGTTATGCCGAGAGCCTTCGATGTTCTCCCGAATCGCTTTGATGCTCGCTTTGTGGTTTCCCTCTGCCGCAGCTGCCAAAATGGTAAAGCACATAAAGCACGCATAGCGGCAAAGCTGATGTTCAAAATCTGCTACGTTTGTCCAATCGTTTTTCTCAATTTCACCGATGACATTCTCGACCAGGAGAATCTGATCGGCACGAAAGCCCTTGGACATGGAGTCCCCGCGCACGGTATAGTGATACGCACACTTTTTGCTGATGTAAACCCGCTTTGCGTGCAGATAGCACGGGATCACGACGCACAGATCTTCTCCGAGCGAAATTTTCTCATCCACTGCCAGCTGGTGTGGGGTGAGCAGTGTGCGTTTCACCGCTTTTCCTGAAAGGTAATAGGAAATATGATTCATGTGCTTGTCCATCAAAAGCCGCGGGTAAATGTGGGTTTCAAGGTCGGTATACAGTCCCTCGGGGAGTCCGTCGTCGGTGACACGCACGGTAGTTCCGTTTTTTACCCACTTGTATGCAAACGACACAATGTCACAATCGGTTTCGCTGATAATACGGCGAGCACATTCCAAGGTGTCTTGTTCAATCAAATCGTCCGAATCCAGGTTGAAGACATACTCGCCCTCGGCAACACGGATGCCCGCACGTCTTGCGCTTGCAAGTCCGCCGTTTTCTTTATGTACCACTTTGATGCGTTTGTCACGTTCCGCATAGCGGTCACAAATCGCAGGACAAGCATCGGGCGAACCGTCATCCACCAAAATCAGTTCAAAATCCGCCTCTGTCTGATTTAAGACACTCTCGATGCAAGCGGGCAAATATTCTTCTACTTTGTAGATCGGCACGATGACTGAAAAAAGCATTTTCTTCTCCTACCTGTTTCGAAGTCCGACCAGCACTTTCAAAAGCAAGTACAGTCTGTATTTCATGGCGTATGCAAACACTCGCTGCCCCATTGGCAGGGTGCCGATGGGATACTCCGTGAGTGCCTGCACCGTCAAAGGATGTGTGCAGATTTCTTTGAGCCTCGCATTCAAATCGGAGGCTTTCTTTGCGTGTAAAATCTCCTGTGAGCAGATCACACGGCACATTGCCTGCCAAAATCTGCCCAAATACACTTGGTACACGGTTGGGTCAAGATCCTGAAAGCGCCGCTCTGCTTCTTTCAGGAACACAAGACTCTTCTCAAATCGGTCTTTTTTGTATGACTTGGAGATCGACTCTCCGTTTCTGCAATAGTGGTAAAACGCACCGCTGATTCCAACCGCACGTTTGATATGCGAGATGAAATCCACCATAAAAAGCGCATCTTCCGAGAGCATCTCACGTTCGGACACAAAGCGCAGGTGATGCGCTTGGATGATGTCATGCCGAAACAGATTCTTCCAGATACTCATGCCATATTTACTGTCGTCTGCGTCTTTCGGGGTTGCCCCGATGATTCCCATACGGAGTTCTTGCAAGTCTCCTGTGTTTTCAAACACGGTATCGGCAGAAAAAAAGACCTTTTTCTCGCACGCACCGTCATTTCCAAATATGGTACCATCTACAAACACCACCCCGGACAGCACAAGGTCGGAGTCGTATTTCACTGCGGTCTCATAGAGTGTTTCAAACATCTCGGGTGCAACATAATCGTCCGAATCCACAAACCCGATGAACTCCCCGCTTGCAACCTCAAGCGCAGCATTGCGGGCATACCCCGCACCACCGTTTTCTTTGTGGATCACCTTGATGCGAGGGTCTTGTTCCGCCATGCTGTTGCAGAGTTCGAGCGAAGCGTCGGTGGACGAATCGTCCACCAAAACCACCTCAATCTCATCCAATGTTTGGTTTTGTATTGATGTAATGCACCGTGTCAAATAGCGTTCCGCATTGTACACCGGAACGATGATGCTCACCTTTGGCTGTGGCACAGCTGTCACCTCGCAACCAATGCTTCATATTCACGGATCAGTTGTTCCGCATAGGTTTCCACGCTCATGATCCGATCCTTCTCATGTTTGCAATTCTCTCGAAGGCTTTGGTAGTACGTCTCATTTTCCATGATCTCCCGCAGTTTCTGTGCAATCCCCTCGGGTGTCGGCAGATCTACTAAGCTGCCGTTGACCCCGTCCTGCACCAGTTCTGCCATGCCGCCGCTGTTCATGGTGACCACAGGGACGCCCATGCAGTGCGCCTCTAAAATAGAGAGCGGGCAATTTTCATAACAAACTGAGGGTAGGATCAGGAGTTTTGCATTCCCCACAAACTCGGTGAGTGCATCTCCGGTGAGGAATCCCTCAAGTTTTACATTGGAAATGCCGGAAAGCAGCGCTTCATCCGGGCCGCTTCCCGCCACTGCGAAGGTATACTCGGGCAGTAGTGTTGCCGCACCTGCAAGGTTTTCAATCCCTTTTTCTTTGGAAAGCCGCCCCACAAATGCGATGTAAGGCTTGGTGTCGCGGTCGGCCGCATGAAACTGTTCTTTGTTGATAAAATTATGGATGGTTTTGGTTTTGCCTTGATAATACCCCTTTGCCCCCAGCAGTTTTCCTTCCAAAAACCGACTCGGGCAAATGAAGAGATCCACCTTTTTGTAGGTCTTTCTCCATGCGTAGAGATGCGCCTCGATCACACCGAGGATGCTTTTTACCAAGGACCCGTGGATGCATTTGTTGCGAATACAAGCGAATTTTGAGTGGTTGACACATGCCTCGCACGGGGTGTTTTTCTCAAAATTATAGAGCAGATGGTTTGGGCAGATCATTTGATAATCATGCACGGTCTGCACCAGCGGAATTCCTTTTTTCTTCACCCCGTCAATGATCGAGGGGGTGAGCTGAAAATTGATGTTATTCATATGCACAAGATCAGGCTTGAACGCATCGATCACCTGCATGATTTTCTTTTTCGCTTCCAAAGAATAGAGAATCTTGAACGGATACAAAAAACGAAAAAGGCCGGTGGAATGGAAATCCATGTTTTGCGTGGTAAGCCCTACACGGTTTCCAACCGTGTTGGCATCATCATACATCCCGAAAAACTCCACCTCATGCCCGAGTTTTACAAGATGCTCGGAGAGCGAGAGCATATAACTTTCGCTGCCACCGCGCGGATATAAAAACTTATTGACCATCAAAATTTTCATAACAGCGTTTCCCGTTCCTCTTCTGCGTTCTCCGCCGAAACATAGCCAAACAGCTTGGTTTCGGTGTGTCGCACCTTTTCCGAAAAGCCCTCGCCCATCATCAGCATCGCAAGCACCCCGGTCAGCAGCGGGTAGTTCATGGTGTTGTCCGTGGTGGAGACAATGATGATGTATAGTGTCAGCATAAAGGTGACAATCCCGTTTTCCACATTCCCACGTTTGCCAAAATACCGCACACGCAAAAGGGTGATGGAAAACAGCCAAATGAGATATCCCCAAAAGCCCAGATCAATGAAGTGCTGGAGAAAATCGTTGTGAACCGACGCAACACCCACGTTCATAAAGGTGTTGAGCTGATAGGTAAGAAAGCCGATGCCGTTTCCCAAAAAGCTTGGGCTGAACTCGTAAAACTCATCGACCGCCTGATAAATCTCCACACGGCCGCTGGTGTTGATGCCTGCTTTTTCGAGCAGTTCGAACGCATCCATCTTAATGAGTGCAACATACCCCACCAAAAGTAGGATGACCAGCACCGTCAGTCCTGTCATCAGTCCGCTTGCGGTTTTCGGGTGAAACCGTGCAATGAACTTCAAAAGATAACCAAATGCAAGCGCAATCACGATTGCAATGATTGCGATTCGCTTAAATGCGGAAAGAAAACAAAACAGGCTGAGAAACAGCAAGATAAAATATACAAAGCTTTTCTTGGGTTTGTAGAGCAGATAAATCAAATACGCTCCAAGGCAAAATGCCAGTTCGTGGATTTCCGCCTGCACGATGATGTCTCCGGTCACCCCGGCAAAGGTGGTGACCAGCGTGACAAACTCTGAGAAATATGCGCCAAGCCCGTTTTCGGCAATGACCGTCGCAATCATGAGTAGGTTTGCAAGCAGAATTGCGATGAGGTTATACCACACTCCACGACTTCCGAAGACATACAGCAGCGCGCCCGCCCCCAACGCAAAGGAGAGCATGTTGACATAGATAAAAGAGCCCGAAAGTCCACGTGAAATGACGCCTGTGTCCACCGTCCCTGTAAACCAGATAAACAGTGACACTACCGTTGTGACCAAAAGCGGTGTGCTGTAAACGCATGCCTCGCCAAACACAGTCACCCCACGTGCGATATTCGGTTTGTATAAGAAAAGTGCGGCCGCAGATGCAAAGAGTACCAGGGCAAATGCATGGCGGAAGGTAACATGCAGTCCGACATCAATGTACTCGTTGAGAAAGTAGTACATCATGACTGCCACAACCATAAAATAAAACCCTTTTGCTTTTGCGAGGATTTTATGTTCCACGCGGTTTGCCCTCCCTTCTCTTAAAGTGAACCTTTCTCGATCAGATCCGAAGTATAACTTTTTTTCTTTTCAATCGCTTCTGCAAGCAGTTTTCTCGCAGTTTTGTTTTCCTTAAAGGTCTCCGCAATGCCGATTTTGTATTCCAGCACGACGTTTGTAAACTCGTCTCTCTCATCGAGACGCATGCGGAAGAGGCGCATGATGTCTTCCACCGTGATGTAGTCGGACTGCTCGGTCAGCATGACAAAGCTGCCGTTTCCGTTGTAGATGTACTCGGTCTTGGAGTCCCCAAACGCTTCTTTGAGATAAGCGGTAAACAGTTCGAGAATCTTGTCTCCCACTTCTCGGGTGTGTTCTGCATTGATTTCTGCGAGGTTTTTGAGATCCACCATGCAGTAGACCACCCCATCGTCCAGGAGCTTTTTGTCTTTGGATTTCAAGTACTTATCGAAGTATGCACGGTTGCTCAACCCGGTCAGATGATCGGTATAGAAAATGTAACTGATGATGTCGCTCGCACGTCCCAACAGAATCGCACTGCCGCAAAGCAGCACCATCAGGAAGAAGAATGCGATTGCGGTATACAACGGCACGTTCACACTTTCTCTCACCGATGCCGTGGACCAGACCGAAATGTAACTTGCGCCGAGATACTTGTTATACTCTGCATTGGTCTGAACGGTTGCATCATAAAGCGCAGAGAGTTCGGAGAGCAATGTTTCGATCCCACTTTCCACCTCGGCTTTCACTGCGGCGTATTGCGGATTGCAGAGTTCGGCACAAGTGAGCGTCGAGGTCTGACATGCCCCGCCGCAACCGCCGGTACAGGAGGTGAATGTGTTCAGCAGATAGGTGCAGTACGCCGAGTCGATGGTGGCGTGCTGTCTGCTTTCGTGACGGTCTCTCCAACTGTAAATGAGTTCGTCATACGTTACCGTCTGATCCCCCACATAGTCCTGCACATTGCGATCGTGCAGATTATCGAGGATGTATTCATAGCTGATGTTGGTGTTGCCCGACTCTCTCATTTTTTTGACATACGCATCAATGACCGCAACCAAATCCTCAATCAAGCTGGAATCTTTGGTGTTGGAAATGTTGTTGTTGTCAATACGGGTGGTATAGTCGGAAACCAAAACCGACTTGTTTTTGGTGATTTGGAATTTGTAAATCTTCGAAAACAGCTCGGACACCTTTACTTGGCGCAAATAGTCAAAATCAGCTGCAAGTTCGGCAAACGACAGACCGGTCTCGGTCGAACGGTAGTAGTTGTTCTGTTCGATCCGCTGATACAAGGTGCTTAAGGTGTTCTCGATGCTGGTGTCGATGAGTTCCATCATCTCAATATAGTCATAATCGTTTTGGTTCAAATTCTCAATGGTATTGTTTGCGGGCGCGACATTGACGTACTTTTGGCTGAACTGCTCGAAATAAACATCGAGTGTCTCGTCTAAGATCGTTCTCGCAAACGCTGTCCCCTCCCCGCTGGTTGCCGTGAAGGAGACAATAAAGGTGCTTGGTTCGTAGATATACTCTTCACCCTCTTCGAGTTTTGCTTCTTTCTGTGCAACTTTGTCTTTGTCCTCAACCGGGGTGATGTTGATGCGGGAAATCAAGCTGTCAACCGAATAAATCCCACCAAGCCCCATTCTGTCCACTACTTTGGACATGACTGCCGAGGACTTGATCTCATTGACATCCAGTTTCTCGCCGGTGGGCGCAAGCCCTTGCTCGGCTTGCGGGTCATTGTAATGAATGACCTCAGAGGCTATGTAGGTATTGGATCTTGAGAGTTTGAAATACACCGCATAGGTCGCAAGCATGCAGAAGACCACGATAAACGGCAGAATCTTCTTCAAATATCGTAACACTTGAAAGTTTTTCATTGGTCTCCTCCTTTACGCCTTTTTGGGAAATTTCTTCGCAATACGGGAAAGCACAAACGCAACATATGCAAACGCAGCAAACAGCAGCAATTCCTTTAGCTCGCTCATAAGCGAAACACCGTAAATGCTGACCGCAATGCACTGATTCATTTTATGGCGAGAACATTCTTTCCCCGCATTGATCGCCTCTGCACCGAAGTTTTGGATATTCGTATAAATCGAGTCGATGAGTGTGTCTGCCGCAGCAAACGCCTGCGTGCTCTGGACGCCGGAGGTGATTTTTCCGATGATCAAGTTGTTGTCCATCATTTCTTTTTCATTGGAAGCAACATAATCGCTGAATTTGGTCGCCATCACAGAGAGTTCATCCACACCCACTTTGGTTCTGCCCATGTAATACTTGCCGTCTTTGTCCCAAGTCGGAACCAGCACGATGCGGGTCATTTCCTCGCTGTACTTCTCAATCGCCTGATTGCAAAGGCGATAAGATACATCGTTTTTCTGCCGTGTAAAGTCCACATTCTTGTTGTGATACGACAAACGGTCGATATATCCCTGCTTATTTCTGGCGAGCCCGTTTTGTAAAATGAGAGATTTCAGGTTCTGATTGATTTGGGTTTGCTGGAACTGGTGCACCTTACCTGCAATGGAGCTGAAGGTGCTTCCGTCTTCGGTGGTAAAGCTGGGATTTTGCCCCGCCAGACCGTACAAGTAATCCAAAATTGCCTGGGTCTCCTTATCGAGGTACAGCACGATGTCCATATATTCCATTTTGGTAAAGTCCGGCTTTTCCGCATCGAGTTTGAAATTGTCGGTATACCGCTCGATGTAGTATTCCTTATAAGCTGATGTGATCAGCTTGATGACGTTTTCCGAATCCAAGTGTGCGGTGTCTTTGGATGCGTGGTATTCCACCGCAAACTCGGTGGAAATATGATACTCGGTTTCATCGCCCACACCGCCCTGCACGCACGGGTAAACCACAAGGCAGTTCTTCAGTTGCTTGACTGTGACATCTTCCAGTGCACCTTTTTTGATGGCACGCTCCACCACCTCATCGCTGATGATTTCCGCCATGTTATAGTGGGTACCGTTGGAGTTGAGCGCCTGGGATGCCTCGGAATAATTCAGCGAGACAATCGCATGAACCGATTGTTTCAAATCAAAATGATTGAACACACCGAATACCATGGTGGTGACAAAGCAAAGCAGGAGAATCCACGCATTGAGATACTCTGCGCTTTTAAAAATCTGCACACGCTCTGTATGATTGACGTTTTTTGCACGCAGAACAATGCGCAAACCAGCCAGTGCAAATATCGCAGCGACAACCAAAAGAATCGCCTTTTCAAGAATTGCGATCAGCATCTTCCATCCACCTCCCGATCTTAGAATTTATTCAGGTCGATCACAACCAGCTCGGGCTGGTTATTGATGCGAAATACATTGGTATTTTCCAGTCCCCCGCTTACAATCAAGGGGCAGCCGGAAACCTGGTATCTCCCGTAGACAAAGTTTCCGCTTCTTTCGGGGAAGAGCCCACCCTCATGGGTATAAACCGGGCCTAAGACGGGCAGGCGTGCGGTTCCTCCGTGGGTGTGCCCGCAAACCATCAAATCGCCCCAAAACTCGGTTTCAAAGGTTTCGAAGATAAACGGCTCATGCACTGCGGTGATTTTGAGGTGATCCGGGTTTTCATTGAGATACGCAAGAAATGCGGTTTCCGAATACGACCAGAAGGAAGACGGGTTGGAGTTGAGCACCCCGTAAACATCCACCTTCACGTTGTTCACCGTGATCGTGTCACACTCGTTTTTGAGAACTTTCATGCCAACCGCTTCCAAACTTGTTTCAAACGCATCCGGAAGTGCACGGAGGGCGTTTTCGTCTCGATTGGTGTCATCAAACCCGAATTTCTCGTCTAACTCCTTTTCCATTAGCAAAACATCGTAAATGCTCTCCACTTCGTTGTTGCCGTAGATGTAATACGCAGGGGCGATTTTCGCCAGTTCTTCACACAACGCAGTCGCAAAGGAAACATCTTCGGTTGCGGAGTTTACCATGTCCCCGGTGCAAATAATGATGTTGGGAGCGAGCGCTTTCACACGTTCCAGCAGGCGCTTGTTGTTTTCACCGTACTCGGTATTGTGCAGATCCGACAGTTGAACCACACGCATGCCCCCGTCCAACTTGATGCTGCTTGCGTTATAAAAGGTTTCTCGAAAGCTCCGATTCTGGATATAACTGCCCAACACAAGCAGAATCGCAGTTGCAATGCAAACAAACACCATACCGATGACGAAGAATTTGAGCGCACGGAGATTCTTCCTCGTTTTGGTATCCGGTACTTTGCGTGCTCTCTTTTTCATTTTGATTTTCTTGCCCGGGCCCAGTGCACTGACCACTGCGGTTTTTAAATCGGCTTTGCAAGCCTTTTGAAATGTTTTGACTTTCTCGGTTCCGTAGTAGCAAACGGTGACGATTTTGCCACCCTCAAACTCCACATCAAAATGATCTGCCCAAGCATCAAATAACGCTTCTCCTGCAAACTCTCGGAACAGTTCTTTGATTTGTGCGTTATACGCTTCCATCTGATTTGTCTTGCTCATCGTAAAACCCTTCTCTTTACCGTTGATATAAGCGACAAGTTGCCTCTGCGACATCCTGCCAGCTGTATTTGTTCACAATAAACTCATCCGCTCCGTCTCGGAGTTTCTCGACAAGGGAACTGTCAGCACACAGCGCCCCAAGTTTTTCCGCAAGGTCTGCCACATTCCCTTTTCGGAAGTACATTGCATGGTCTTCCGCAACTGCGGTATTTTCCGGAATGTCCGAACACAAAAGTGCGTTTCCAAATGAAAGGGATTCCAACAGACACAACGACATCCCCTCCAAATCGGACGGCAATACAAACAGATAGGCGTTGGAATAAAGCTCCTGCAAGAGATCCCCGGATACAAACCCGGTAAAGAGGATGTTGGGATTTCCCGCCGCTTTCGCTTTGAGTTCCGCCACGTACTCGTCGGTGTCGCTGGTATCGCCTGCGATCACCAGTTTTTGATTTGTCTCAATGCGGTTGTACGCATCGATCAAATAATGAATGCCCTTTTCCGCAGTCAGGCGGGAAACCAGCAGGAGATACTCGTCTTTCCGAAGCCCAAACTGCTCACAAATCAAGTTTGCTTCTTTTCGCTCGGGACGGCTGATGCCGTTATGAATGATTGTGGTTTCTCGGTTGTAGGTCTCTTTGAAGTAATCGTGTGCCGCACGGCTGAGCACAATCACTTCATCTGCGTATTTTACCAAAACCTTTTCACCGAATTTGATGTATTTGGAGGCAAAGCCCTTGCCCCATTTCTCACGCTGCCAGTCCAACCCGTGGACAGTGGCAACACATTTCTTTCCGAATAATTTGGAAATCCACAATGCTGCACACGGTCCTTCCGCATGAAAGTGGACCACGTCGTATTTCCCAAAGGCCGCTGAGATCGCAGCGGTGAAAGATGCAATCATGGCCGCAAACCCACGCAAATTGACGGTCCATGCGCACTTGAGCTTCACGCCTTTGTACATGCGGTTTTCCACCGTGCCCACGTATTCGTTTTCCACCTTGTCCGACGAGCGGTTATAACAGGTGACGTCTATCCCCTGTTCCACCAGCATCGGGCAGAGTGTTGTGAGGACGGTTTCAATTCCGCCGCGTCGGGACGGAACCACCTTGTGCCCAATCATTGCAACTTTCATATTTCTCACTCCAACGTTTCCTATCGTCCGGTCGCAGTCAACATTACGATCGGTGTTTTCAGCATGATTTTCAAATCATTGAGATATGTTCTGGTCTGGATGTACTCAATGTCCATTTCCACCCACTGCTCAAACGGGATGTCGTTTCTGTTTTTCGAAATCTGCCAAGTGCAGGTGATCCCGGGGGTTACAAGCAGGCGCAATCTCTGATAATCGGTGTAATACTGCACCTCTCTCGGAAGGGGAGGACGCGGGCCCACCAAGGTCATATCGCCCTTGAACACATTGAAAAACTGCATCAACTCATCCAGTGATAGTTTCCGCAAGTACTTTCCAACACGAGTGATGCGCGGATCCTCTTTCATTTTGAACACAGGCCCGTCCATCTCGTTTTGCTTGGCAAGCTGCTCGATCATCTGGTCTGCATTCGCACGCATGGTACGGAATTTATACATATAAAACTCTTTCCCGTGGCGCCCAACTCGGATTTGCTTATAAAACGGCCCGGCACTCGGGTCATCAATCACGATAATGATCGCAATCACCGCCATGATCGGCAGGAAAAAGAGCAAAATCAGGGTTGCAAAAAAGATGTCAAACAGCCGTTTCTTTTTCCAGTACGATCCATAGGACTTTTCTATGATCGCTTCCAGTTTTTCTCTTGTCTTTGTGTCTACCTGATCCTGCTCAATGTAAGGCATCACAGACCCCTTCTTTCCGATAATTTGTTTACAGCATCAAACTCTGTTTTTCTGTTTTTAGAACGGTAAAATGGTATAAACACAATGTGTTTGTCCCCAAACGCTTCATCTTCCAAATACCCGGGATGGAACAGCACTTCCAAATCCATCTGTTGGTTCTCTGCGATTGTTTCATAGTGAGGCAGCACCCGCTGCACCCGTTTTTCGTCCATCTTCCCGGAAAACAAAATCCCAAAAAAGCATGCGGTTGGAAATTGTTCTCCCCGTTTGCGGTTGATGCCCCATAACCCTTTGAGCAGCCACTGCTTGACCAGGTTGATCGGGTGAAACGCTGTCGGTGCTTTGAGATACGGCAAAATCGGTTCCGCCGGAATGCGTATATAATCCGGACGAATGCGCTCTTCCCGGAGCACCCGAACCAGTGCATTCCACACGGCGGGAATCATATGGGTGTGCTGGTGACTGTCAATGCAAAATGGTACTCCTTGCGGCAGCGCTTGTTTCCAAAAGCGCACTTGCGCCCGTATCTCACGGAAAAGCTGCTCTTCCAGTTGTTTCGGATGCAAGAGACTTTGTAGGAAGAGCCCGCCAAAGGTGTGGCGAAATGCCCCGTTTTGGTCTGCAAGCAGACCCACGGCTTCAGTCTCAGCCATGCAGCACCCCTCCACCAAATTGAGGTGCAGGGAAACCCGAAGATTCGGCACCTCCCACAAGGGCTGCAGCTCTACCCTCCCCAAATTGGGAAAGACACTCACTTTATTGAGCGCACCTTTTCGGACGCATTCCAGAATGCGCACCGAAGATGCCTCGTTCAAACCGTAATCGTCAGCACAAAACCAAATCACTGATGCTCTCCTTCAGCCCCAAGCTTTACCACCACGGTATCTTCCACGACCGCCACACAACCGTTTGCGGGCCAAATCCCCATGGAGAAGACCTCAGCCGTTTCAAGCATGGCTTGCTTTTCCTGCCCGCTTACAAAAACATACTGTTTTCCGCAATAGTCATTCAGTGCACTGCAAAAAACGCTCTGTCCCACGGTTTCGTCATCCGCACGGATGAGATACCCATCCGTGATCCCGGTGATTTCGGGAGGCAAATTCACGCTGTATGCCTCGCTGTCTTCCAAAGCACCGACCACAAGCAGTCTGTCACACGTATCGGCACCCGGAGTTTGCTCGATACGGTCTGCAATCCGCACCAAAACCCCGTAAGATTTTTCATAAGCCATGTGTGCTTTGTGATAACTCACGTTTGCGATGACCACCTGGTTTGCAACGATGACCAATGCAAGTACAAGCACGATCCAGCGCTTGATTGCGGTGTGGGTTTCGGTATGCTCCTGCCCCCGCTCATAAATCAAGAGGAACAACAGATAAAACACCACGTATCCCATCCGCATGAGGTTGTGGTAATCCACCGACGCATTGACAAATGCAAGCGCACCTGCGCCAAAGAATAGCAAGACCACCAGCAAAAGCGCAACCGCAATATTGGCGGGGTGTTTGTAAACCTTGTTTCGCACGGTATATTTGAGATAATAGCCTACTGTTACTGCCAAAACAATGAGGTTGAGAATCACATAGACATTCGGCCCGTTTGACGCATCAAAGAAACAACTGAGGAAGGTTTCCTTCACCACATAGAGGGCGGCGAACAAATCAAGCCCCGCAAGGGCTGCAGAATCATTGATCCCTTGATATTCGAGCAGTTCTGTCGAAGAGACCGCAAGCAGTAATTTGAGGACGACCGCATAGAGCGCCATGCCCAAAATTCCGGATGCAAGAATCCATGCACACTTTTTGAGGATCTTCCCAAAGGACACATTTCCGTAAATGGTTTTGTCGATCATTTTCAGCAGAATCAGCATGATCGTAACCGTGACATAGGCTTGATAAATCCCGGTCGTCAGCGCAATGAGCACCACGCCAAGCCAGTATTTCGGTTTTTCTTTTGTCAGATACAACGCCGCAAGGCAAGCGAGGAAAAACGCAATGCTGTACCCGTCTGCAACATAGTTGTACATCAACACCGAGGTGACGGTCGAAAACGACACGACGACTGCGCCGATCAACCCTGCGGTGGTTTTCTCCCGCACGCCGAGCACCTCACAAATGCAGACCGCACCCAATGCGTGAAACACAATCGCAATGATGCCGTTTAGAAACGGCAGATCGTAAAAAGAACTCGGTGCACATACTACCGACAAAAACCAGCGCCCCAGACCCAGCATATTCTGCGGATCATAGCGGAACACCAGCCCGTCCCAGTTTGGGAGATGGTTTGTGAGTTTGTAAAAATGTGCAAGAAAACCCACCAAAAGTGCAGCGAAAAAGCAAGCCTTCCACTCAGGCTGAATCGTCTTTTTCAGTTTTTCCAATGTTTTTTCGGGCACAGTTACCACTCCAACCAGTTGAGTTTATGTAAAAATTTTCCGTAGAGTTTCTCGTATAACTTCACGCCGATGAGACGCTTTACAAACAATGTCCGTTTTGCGGTGGGCGAAGTCCACGATGCACAGAAATGATGAATCGAATATGTATTTTTGGTGATGTGCTTTTTCCCACTCTCATATTTCAGCGGGCAGAGATACTCTTCCGGCAGCATCCGAAGCCCCAGAAAGACTTGATCGCTGCAGGCTACGTCTATCCCGAGTTGTTTTAAGACCTCGGTGTTTCGATTCGGACACGGGGTCTGATCATACGTCCCGTCTGCACGGAGGAACGGGATGTTGTCATAATCCCGAAGGATTGCGCCGACCGCTTGGTTTCCCGCCTCGCAGGCAAACCCAAGGCCGGTAGAGATCAATCCGTGATCATCAAAGCCCATAAACCCGTGCTCTGCAATCAGAGAATCGAGCGGTTTTAAGAGCTCCACATCGGTATCCAGATAAATTCCGCCCTCATCATACAAGACTTTCAAGCGCACATAATCGCTGACAAATGCCCATTTTTTCGCCTCATAGGCTTCTCTTGCATATCGATTTTGAGAAACGTCGAAATTTGCTTCGCTATGGCAGATGATTTCGTAATCCGGGCAGTATTTCCTCCAGCTTGCAATGCACTTTTCGGCAAGTGCGGGAAGCTTTCCGTTTCCGAACCAGCAATAATGGATCACCTTCGGAATACTCATATCTGTTGTTTCCCCCTGTAATACTCAAGCAGCGTTTGGAATGCGGTTTTGTTGATCATAAAATTCACCGCCAGATACAACCCGGTGATCCAAAGCGAATGGACAACACCGAACAGAATCAGTTTTCCAAACGAAACATTGCGGAAGGTATCCACGAAAAATACCGCCATTGTCACCGCGAACACCGCGGCATTGGCAAGCATAATTTTATAGGTACACATCCGACTTCTTCCCAGAACCGTTTTGTTTGCGTAAGAAACCGTCACTACCGTGCGGTAAAAGAGCGCTGCAACCGTGCCGAAAATCGCACCGCAAATGCCAAAGCACAGGATCGCAGCCACAGAGACCGTAAGGTTGATGACCATTTCCCAAATCGCATGGGTGCGGGTTTTGGCAAACTCGCCCGCATACTCGATGACCCCGCTGACAGGAAGTTTCGCATTGGCGAGGAGATTCATCACGACAAACAAAAACATCAAAAGTGGGTTTAAGTACTCCGCATCGTTGATTCCGCTGGTGTAAATGCGGATGATGGGCATCAAAAACACCCCCATCAGGGTATAGATAAGAAACGTGCCCATGATATAAACCGTTTCATATGCAGAAAACAAACGGTCAAACTTTTCTCGGTCTACATGGAACATCTGCCCGAGTGCGAAGGTAAATGATGAGACCACGCTTGTGATAAAATTCTGCACCTGTGCAAAGAAGATGTTGTAAATTGCATAAATGCTGGCCGCTTTGAAATCGCACAGCGTGGAAATCAAAATCACATCGGTATTGTTGAATACCATGCCTGAGACCTGATGCACCAAAACCGAGTTTTTCTGCGAGATTGCCGTAAAGTCGGGAGTTGCTTTCAAATTCAGCCAACGGTATCTGCGTTTGGCATAGACATACAGAAAGAGCAGCTGCATCATGGCGATGATGCAATACACCAACTGAATCAGAATCAAACTGTCGGTCAGCACCAACACCAGGATCTTTGCCACGTTGGATGCGATTTGGAGCACTGTTTCCGAGTGGTTGATGACGTATTTTCGCCCGTCAACCTCCATCAGAATCCGATATTTTGCCTGAACAAAATAACTAAACAGCGCAGGCACTGCGTTGAGCAATACGATGAAAAAGAGCTCGTGACTGTTGATGGAGCTCGGGATGAGATAGGCATACACTGCCGCAAGCCCGAGCACGATTGCCGCATAGACAAATCCGGTTTTGAGATAGTAAGCATGGGTGGCAGCGAGAACCTCGCTTGCGCTTTTGTAATCGTTCTCTCCTATCCGTTTGTAAAGCGCCTGGGTGGTGGCAAGTCCAACACCTGCCTCTAAAAGCACCAGGTAGGTAAACACCTGCTTGATGGTGGATAGAATGCCGTTGACCTCTGAGCCGAAGTTTTCAAGATATAGCCTCGGCAACAGGAATCCGAGCGAGATCAGCACAACTTGGTAGACAAGCGACGATATTAAATTGCGTTTGATGCGTGCGTCCTTGCCCAAGTCGTCAGCTCCTCAAATCAGATTACAAATATATTCTGCGGTCGCATTTTCTTTCGGGATGATTTTCCCCGGGTTTCCGACCACGATGCTGTGGTCCGGTACATCAAAATTCACAAAGGCGAGCGGTGCGATCATAACATCGCTTCCGATGGTCACGTTTCCGACTACCACCGCATTGGTTCCGATCCAACAGCGATCGCCAATCGTCGGGGTGCCTTTTCGCGCTCCACGGTTTTCCATCCCGATCGTGACACCGGTTCCCAAATTAACGTTTTTCCCCAGGACCGCATCCGGATGCACGATCACTCGCCCCAAATGCCCGATGTAAAGCCCTTCCCCGATGCGGGTGCGTGCCGGGATTTGAATCTGTGTTTTGTTCGCAAGCCGCATGAGCCTTAGCATATAAAACAGCTTCAGCGGCAAAAACTTACATCCGTTGGCTTTGCGAAACACCGATATGTATTTGAGCTCCAGCGGGCGAAAAACCCGTTTGAGAAATGGCTCACCGCTCTCGCCGTAATAGCGGTATAAATCTTGTTTGAACATGCGGTTCATCGTGTTTCACCTCGACTCAAGAAAGAGTTTTCTTGTGATGAAATTGTAGACGGGAACGATCACCATCGCAAAGATTTTGACAACCAAATAATAGACCGATGTGAAGCTGACTCCGACCCACAAAATTAACTGATTGAGCAGAAGCCCGCCAATACTGAGGAGGACAAAGAGGACAAACTCTTTGAGTTTGCTCTGCTCTTTCCCTTTGAACACAAACGCCATGCTGAGCAGGTAATTGACGGTCACCGAAACACAAAAGGAAATCGCAGAGGAGAGAAGCACCTCCATACCGAGCAGTTCTTTCAAAAAAACAAGAACGCCCACATCCACCAGTGCGGCAATCACACCTACTACACCGAATTTCAAAAGTTGCAGCATCAATTTGTGTTTCCGCCCTTTCATTCTTTTGCAAACACCCAAAGGGTTTCTCTGACCGCGTCTTGGTCATCGGTCAGACGATACACACTCAAAACCACGCTTTCACCGTTGATCTTCTTATACGTCACAGACGGGGTTTCTCCGAGCAAAAGCTGCCGCCAGATAACGTCATAATTCAAGAAGCTCATTACTGCTCGGCGGCTATCCGGATGAACCAAGTCATTCATGTATTGGGTCATCAGATTGGAGAAGTTGTCCTCATCTTCGCTGTACCCAAGATAAGCCGGCATCAGGATCCGATGTGCATGGTTGGTGTCCAGCGAGACGCGGTAAATTCCGTTGTAATGCTCGGAGAGAATCGAGATCATGGTGTCGATTTCTCGGATGCCGGTTTTGGTGTGCACATATTGCAATTCGTGATCTTCCGAAATGCTGGTGTGCGATTTCTTCTGATAGTACTGCGCCTTTGCTTCATACATTCTGATTTCCGCTTCACGCACCAACTCCTCACAGGAGATGTTGTGCTTGCGGAACGACACACCGATCGAAACGTGATAGTCTTCTTTTTCCAATTCTGCCATCAAGTTATCGACATGCTGTTTCATTTGCTCCTGCGAAATGTTTTCCGCAAACACCAGGAACTCGTCTCCACCCATACGATAAACACGGCGCCCGAAGAACACCTCTTTGAGTGTGTTTGCAACATAAATCAGCATGGCATCGCCTGCAGCGTGTCCGTACTTGTTGTTTCTGAGATGCAGTTCATTTACATCGATGTAAATGCAGGCGAAATCTTCGTTTTTCTCTGCGTCAAGTGCCAAAACATCCCGCTTATACGCCACACGGTTGTATGCACCGGTCAGCGAATCGGTGGTAGCGGCAAGTTCGGTCTTTCCCAAGTGCTTTTTGTTGTACATCGCTATCGAGAAGCAAACTGCGACATCTTCCACCAGTTTTCTCGCAAGAGAGCTCTTGTTCGGGTTGATGGTACCCAAAATGCTCACATGATTGTTTTTTTCCGCAATGATCGCAAACGAAACATCATAAATCCCGTGCTCCCGCAAGAATTGATACAGTTCCGGATTGGTCTTTGCGAGGTGGCGATTCGGGGTGATTTGCATCATGCCGATTGCGTTGTGGATATTCGCGGCATAGCGGAAGAGTTCCCCTTGGAAATAGGTCCGCTCTTCCCCCGTGAGGAGTTTTTCTTTGAGTGAAGGTTTGATGTAAACGAAATCCTCACCGTCGGTATCACAGAAAAATGCAGACCGTGCACCCGCAAATTCTTTGACACGCTTGGTCGCATCGGTGACATTGGTATACTGCTCATTGGTTTCCAGCAGCAGTTTCCGGATCGCAGAGGATTCCGAATGCAGTCTGCTTCGATTTTTCTCGCTTTTCATCACAAGCTGCAGATACGCACCGATGATCAACATCACAAGCGCAAAGATCAAAAGCAGGTTTTTAGAGATTTGATTTGTTTTCGCAAACACCTGGCTTTCATAGCGGGCAAGCATGATGCCCCAATCAAGCTGCTCGATGATGGAATAGTGTAGATACAGATTCTCTCCGGTGCGGATGGATTTGAACGAGGAAAAGCCCTTTTCCGTATTGACCAGTTCCTCGTAAGAATATCCCTCATTGTATTCGCGGGATTTCAGCTCTGAAAGTTCGCCCGGGTTCTCATTAACGCTGTCGATGATAAACTTTCCGGTTTCTTTGTCATAGACAAACAACTGCGCATCCAGTTCTTTTGCCATGTTGTTGTACTTTTCGTTGATGGTTTCGATTTTGATGGTGCCGTAGATAATGGCAACCGTCTTCCCGTCTACCACAACCGGAACTGCAGCACGAACCACTTCTTCATCAGGGACGGAATAACTGTAAGTTCGTCCGGTGATGTGATCTCCCAAGCGTGCTTCTTCCTCAAAGGAGATTCTCCCGCTCAAATCAACGGTTTCAGCCTTAGTGATAAACCTTCCGTCCGGGTTGAGAATCCCAATGCGCGAGAACAGGCCGATTGGCTTGAAAGAGTCAAACATCAGGTCATATCCCTGCCCCGACGCATAGAGCTTTGCCGCAAAGTTTGCCATGGTGACCAGGTTTTCCTTATCCGACTTGATCTGCAGCACCAAGTCGTCTTTGATCTGCTTGGTTTGCAGATGAAGCATCTCATACGCTTCGTTTTCCGCTTCCTTGTAAAACGAGATGATCGTCATCAAAAATAACACACAAATCAGCACCGCAGTGATCACGGTGTAAACCACATTGTTGTACTTTCGTCTGCTCCGTTCATAAGTTTTTGCCATTTTACAACATCTTCTTTCGGATATATGTATACATATTATATCATACTGCAGTTTTTCAGAAAAAGCAATGTTCCGAGGCTTTTTTTGCAAGACTTTTTTGTTTCGTCTCTCCGCACATAAAAAGCACAACAGATCCAAGCCCCTGATCTCCTCTCGGTTGTCAATGGCATGAACATGATTGGAAATGCAATAAAGCAGGTAAAATTTGCAATACTCCCCGAGAAATCCATGCTATAATAAAGGCAAACACACATCGGATGGCGATCGTATGCTGCAGGAACTGTATCGTCCCGAATTTTGGAAGTATGTACGCAGCTTTTTGTATTATGATCCGACTGCAAAAAGTGAATTGCCTCTCAGCACAGTACTCATAAAACGAAAGTGTCGGCACCGGAATCACCGACCAACGCCCTGCTCCGCTCTCGGTGCTTCCTTACATGGGAAATGACCGCAGAGGGTCTCGCCCTCACCCATACCTCGGGTGATGCAATCCTCTACGGTACAAACGGCGCAACCTTCACCTTCCCCTCAACCGAAGAATGAAAAAACGGCGGAGTGAAATCACTCCGCTGTTCTTCTTTTGATGATGTTATGTAGTGCTATATAGAAGCGATCAGAGCGTGTCAATGTTGTCGTGGCAGGTTGCCTTCACGGATGCGCATCGTGCGGCGAATTTCTTTTGGAATCACGACACGACCAAGGTCATCAATGCGACGGACAATCCCGGTTGCTTTCATATCTCAAATCTCCTTATTTTTCAAATTGTACTGCTAGTGTTTGTATGTTAAGGAGATTGATACTGATTTAAGCAATAAGATTTACTATGCTTTTTTTACGGTGACCTTGGTATTGTTTTGAATCTGATTCATCCAAGTTTCAATCTGCTTTTCGGTAGGTTGTTCAAATTTTTGAATTCCCTTTAATTTGCCAAGTTTTATATATTTATTCTCGCCCAAAGAATGATATGGCTCAATTTCGATTGCCAAAGGATTTCTCAGAGAATTGGCGATATTGGCAATGCCCCGAAAATGTTCTTCCGTATCATTCACACTTGGAATGATGGGACACCGCAAAACAATGTTTGATCCAACTGCATCAAGTTGTTGCAAATTTTTTAGTATCAGTGTATTTTCCACCCCGGTATATTCTTGATGCATTTTTTCATTGGTCAATTTCCAGTCATACAGAAAAATATCAGTAACTGTCGCAATTCTTAAAATGTTCTCAGCACTTGCAAAACCGCAGGTTTCAATACAGGTATGTATGCCGTTTTGCTTTGCCTGTTTTAAGAGTTCATACGCAAACTCAAATTGCAGCATCGGTTCACCGCCAGAAAGCGTTAACCCGCCACCCGAGTTTTCATAAAACACCCGATCTTTCAGCACCTCAGTCATAACATCCTCTATCGTCATAGAAGTTCCGCAAATTTCTTGCTTACCGTTTTCTGTCATGAATTCTATATGAGCGGAATGCGATTCCGGATTATGACACCATGTGCAGCTTAGAGGACAGCCCTTTAAAAAAACTGTTGTTCTAATACCGGGTCCGTCGTTGATGCAAAACCGCTGTATATTGAAGATCACACCTCTCATTTTATACGCAATACTCCGTTCTGTTAAGAATTGCAATCTGTTGCCATTTGGGTAAACTGATAAAATACTCACTGAATCCGTAAAGGCGTACCGTAAGGCTTTTGTACTTATTCGGGTTTACCATTGCATCTTCAAGCGTTTTACGGTCTATGACACTGATCCCGATATGGAACCCTCCCATTTGAAAATAAGAAATGACCAGCGCTTGTAAAATTTCAGGGCTGATTCTTTGCGAGAAAGTCAAGTTGAGTCCACCGGTCACAGTACGCTCAAACGGAAGTTTTGAAAGGCTTTTCAGTAGTGCTGTGATACTGTTTTTATCCGCCCCGTATGTGGGAGATTGATTTTCGCTAAACGGCTCCCCCTTTCTTCTGCCGTTTGGGGTTGCACCGATTTCCGCTGCCCAAACATTTTCTCGCTCTAACGAATAAAATCCTGCCGCTAAATAATGATTCTCCCGATGTTCCACCGCATCCACGGCATCCAAAAAAGCATTTCCCGCCAAAACGGTATAGCGATCAATTTCAGTATCGTTACCAAACATTGTATAGCCTTTAATTTCTTCCAATAATTCTTCGTGATTCTGATAGTTGTTTTTTACAATTTCAGCAAATTCAGAATAACTGTAACGCATTTCCTTGAATACAAGTTTATCCAAAACCATAAGCGAATCGCCTATCGTTGCTACACCCGGACAAAAAATATTAAGAACATTGTATTTCGCTTTGCCGTCACAGGCATAACGACATTCCACTGTACTGTCTGAAAGCAAAAGTGAATCAAGAACAAACTGCTTTCTCGCCTCTTCTTCACAAAACCCGTCTTGCGTGCGGTTTACGTAGTTTTGAATCTCTTCTGTTAGTGCCGCTTTAAAGTCGGCCAACAATTCCCGAAGAGAAGAATACTCATTATGATGAAACACAGATAGGAATATTTGCGGTACGGGAGTGAAATATTCAAGCCGAAACGAATGATAATTCAAATCGAAGGTACAGCAAGCAGAATATGTAAACTCTTTTGCAATCTCTTTCTCAATCCCTTGATTGATCAAAGCCTCAACGATTTGTGAATAGTGATAAATATGCATTTTATCTGTAAGCACAGATAATGCTGTAAACACATTGGCGGTGAATTCTTCATCGGCATCCGGTTTTAACAGAACTGTAATTTGCGGTTGTGCCATATGATTGAGTTTTGCTGCTTCTAAAACAACCGAAGAGAACACATTTGGATTTTCTCCGCCAATGTTGATATATTGCTTGGACGCCTGACTTAAAATAGGCTTACACTTATAGTTGTGGGTGCCTCTTCCACATATTTCGTTGGTTTTCATGAAAAATCCTGCTAAGATTTCGGTTAATTCAGATTCGGTTTTTCCGTTTTTCAATGCCTTTTCATAAAACGGAAGCATATATTCATCAAATCTTCCGAACGCATAGTCACGGGCACCTACATAGCAACTTGCAATCATATGTATGAGCCAGATGGACTGTAGTGCAGAAAAGAAATCATAAGCTGGCTCATACGGTACGTGATCAAGAGCCTTTGCCATTTCCAAAAGCCCCCGATTGCGAGCTTCATTTGCGTATCTTTGAACATAATTTTTAATCGCCATGATTACTATTTCTGCATTTTTAGCAAAGGAAACAGAATCAAAATCACCTTTTTCCTTTGCATTTGCTTTGATTTCAGTTAAAATCCCCTTCAACCCTACCTTAAGCAGTTTTTCATAATCAAAGCTCATATGTCCAACAGAGCATAAAAGCTCGCTGGGAGCAGCCATGTTTTCTTCAGGCAATGCCTCAACTACACGCCCTGCGAAATAATCGCAATCAAATATGGGGGTAGATGCCTCTGAAAGCAATTTTGAAAGAATGATCGCGTATTTATCAGGCTCATTGTAATCTGCCATTTCTTTTTCAAGCCGGTTTAAAATGCGTTCTCTTTCGATAAAGCAAGCATTATTATCTGATTCAAAGACAAGTTTTTTCAGTTCTGATAAGTTTCCCATAATTACACCTACAGTTCTGCAGAATATCCCAGACGAGCGGATAGAATTCTTGCGGCGCCCGTCACATCCGGCAATAATTTTTCGATTATCTCGTCACTATGATCGATGGTATGGGCGGAACAACCAATGGCACCAACCACTTTCCCGGTATAATCAAAAATCGGTGCCGCCACGCAAACAATCCCCCTGCCAAATTCTTCTTTATCGGTTGCATATCCGTTTCTTCGAATGTTTTCAAGTTCTGCGAGCATATCCGGTTTTTGGGTAATTGTGTTGTTCGTCGTTTGATCAAAGGTTCTCGAAGTATATTCTTCTATAAAATCATTCTCTGCATATGCCAGTAACACCTTGCCCGGTGCCGAGCAATATAAGTCGTATTCTCCGCCTACTCGTCCTGCAATGCGAACATTTTTTACTCCGTCAAGATGCTGAAGGTATAACACCTTGTCCTCTTTCAGAATTCCAAGATATGTACTTTCGCCCGTTTGATTGAGTAAATCATATAGAATCGGTGTTGCTGCCGTATTCAAAGACAATCTGGAAATCGGTTTTGAGGCCAACCCAAACAGCAAAAGGGTTAAACTATACTTTTGTTCATTGCGGTATACCCAACCCTCATGTTCCAGGGTGTTCAAAATGCGAAATACCATATTTTTATTAATGCCTGTTCCACGGCTGATTTCGGAAACGCCGGTTTCTTGCTCACATTCCGCAAGAAACGTGATGATTTTTGCAGACGCTTCCGCAGCCGGTGCTAAGCTTGACATATTCATTGCCCCTCATTATATATTTATTTCACCGTTATAATTCTAGTACGGCAAATACGCTTTGTCAATTGTAGTAAAGTGAGGAGATTGATCCTGTGATTCCACCATGGTCCAGACAAGCATGTCGGACGGTTCACGGTTGGCAAATGAGAAATATGGAATCAATCGTGCCGTAAAGCTCGTATATGTATTGTTTTTCAGAGAATAAAGCTGATCGGTCGCCACTCGACGCCGGGCATCCATATAAAGAACGGGCGCCGGAATCCCCTCTTCTTGCACCACGTTCATGGTCCCATTTTCGAGCAATCGGATGTCACGGAGATTTTCTCCGTTGTCAATTTCTTCCATGCAGTATACGATTGGGCCTCGTTG
>JAFQME010000013.1 GCA_017421025.1 Oscillospiraceae bacterium | reverse complement strand
TTTAAAAATATAATCTTTTGTATTTTTATCATATGAAACATTCATATAGTATTTGCCACTTTTAGCGTTTGTCTTACCAGGCAGATTATAAAAATCAAAAATTGCCTTATACTGTCCATTTTCTTCATAAACAGTTAGAGTTAAACCTGTTTCACCCTGGTTTTGCATATATGAACCTTTATATGTTCCTACTAGTTTATCTAATTCATTATCGCTTTCAATACCTAATGCATTTTCAACTGACAACTTTGCATTAACCATTTTATATGTACCTACTGCATTTCGAGAGTTGGCATTATCTGCAACTGTTATTTTTGAATTATCTGTATCACAAACAATATCTTTAACTTCTGCACCTGTCAAATCACTGTCTGCTGACCATACTAAACCAACAACACCTGCAACAATGGGGGCAGCCATAGATGTTCCACTCATATTGCCATATTTTCCTGCTATACCACCTGTGATTGTACTGTAAATATCTACACCAGGAGCACAAATATCAACCTGATTTCCACCATTTGAAAATCTTGCCTGTCTATATGTACCATTATTTTGTTCTGCTGCACCAACAATAATAATTCTGTCGAGAATATCATTAACAGTATTCAAATTGTTATAACAGTTATTTCTTGTTATAGAAGAAAACCAACCATTATAAATAGCATCTACACCTATTCCGTCTGATGCACCATTTCCAGCAGATTGAACTACAACAAAATCATAGCCCTGCGAAAGTAATGATGCCATATACATAGAGGCATTGTATCCCTGAGCATCAATCCATTCCTGTGAATATCTGCTATTATTATTTGGCATAGAAGCAGTACAACCCAGAGAGAAATTAACAACTTTTGAACCTGATTTTACAGTTTCAATTAAACCAGCAGCAATAAATGTTGACGTACTCCAACCACCCAATTTTGATTGCAACCAAGAAGGTTGCCAATCAAAACAAACCAACTCTGAATTCCATACTATACCAGTTATACCTTTATTATTGTTTGCAGTAGCACCAATAATGCCTGCAACGTGCGAACCGTGGTCTTCCTTGTTATTTATATCTTTATTGTATTCAGCAGCAAAACTCAATTCATTTTTCAAATCTTCATGCCCTGTATCAAAACCATTATCAACAATCCCAATTTTGATATTTCCCAGTTTATCATTATAACTCCAAGCACTTGGAGCCTGAATAACTTCTAGCCACCAGTTATTGCCACTAGGGTTTGCCTCATTCCAATTGTCATTATTCCATTTGTCATTAGGTGTTATTATAGCATCTGTCGAAACTTGTGTTGCAATATCATAAGTAGCAGTCAAAACACAATCAAATTCATTCACAGTATCACACATATCTATTAATTCATTTAGTGTAGATGTTTTTACTTGTACCTGATACTGATTTATTGTATCAAAATGACCTACAACTTCACCATTTATTGCTGATACAACCTCGTCTTTATCTTCTTGTGTTGCAGAATTTTTAAATAATATGATAACTATATTATTAACATAAGAAATATCTGTCTCCTGGTCTGTTTCTATATTTTCAATTTCAACCTCGTAAGCAACATCAGATTGTGCATATGTTGAATATATTCTATATGCCAATAAAACAGATTGCTCACAAGTTGCATTTCCGAGAGGGTCAATGCAATTATTTCCGACACCTTTCATTATTCCATTGTCATAGGCATAATTCACATAGTCAATCGCCCAATCAGCAATTTTGTTGTTGTCTGCAAAACTGTTATTATTAAAGTCATTTATATCTGCATTTTCAATGGCAACATCAATGCACCGAACCAACATTACACATATTTCCTGACGAGTGATATTGTTGTAAGGTGCAAATTGATTACTTGAAACTCCTTTAACAATTCCGAGATTGTATGCTTTTAATATTTCCTGATTATCGGTATCAGTAAAAATATCTGTTCCTGCTTTTGCACTTTTGTTTGTAAGTTTTTCATATAATTTAACAACTAATTCACAAAACTCCTCACGAGTAATGTCCTTCTGATAATTTTTAGTTACTGCACTTGTAATAATTCCTGCATTTTTAGCATTATTAACTTCATTCACAGCCCAATCGGATGGGGTGGTTGATGCCAAAACATTGATTGATACTGTACTAAATAACATCAATATAACCAATGTTAATGATAGTAATTTTTTCATTTCGTTTTCTTCCTTTCGTACGTAGTTAGTAATTTACTGATTATATATAATTTTTGTATTTCAAATCAACATAGACATTCCCCCATATAAAAAATGTGCAACCCCATACAGAGTTGCACACGAAAAACGCACCATCTCTGACTAAGGTTGCTATACTCTTAAATACTTTGCCTTTTACTGCGAAGTTTTGTCAGAAAGCACGCTTTTACCAATAGCGTACTTTCACAGTAAAATAATATACAACAAAGTATAAATACCCTATTTTAATTAAGAGTATAGCATATTTATTATATGCACAGTATTTACCAATTTTCAATATCAACAATCATATTTTTTCAAAAAAACAGAAACACATTTCTGTGAATTTGTCCGGCACTGTAACAAGTAGGGAAAATGTATACCATTTCCCAAAACATTTAGGATATCCTAAGACCTTAAACGATACGATGTAGCATTGTTCCTACAAAAAAGGCAGAAACAAAATCAATTGTTTCTGCCTTTTTTAATACTGTCCTTTAGAGTACGCCCTATAAACGGTGGTTTTTTTTACAGTTTTTCGATATCAGCTTGGCGGATGAGATAGAACCCAGCGTCAGTCAGCGCCTTTTCTGCTGCCGCATTGTCAGCCACACGGAGTACCACATATGCATGCTTCTCGGTGCGTGCCATAAAGGCGTATAAGTATTCCAAATTGATTCCAGCACGGTCCAGCACCTCAAGCGCTGCTGTGAGTTTTCCCGGCTCATCGCCGATTTTAACGCCTACAACCTCGGTGACCTTAATGAGGGACCCGGCGCCTGCGAGTGCTTTCTCAGCGGTTGTCTCATCATTTACGATCATACGGAGGATGCCGAATTCTTCTGTCTCTGCGATGGAAAGGGCACGCAAATTGACTCCTGCATCCGAAAGAATTTTGGTAACAGATGCAAGCGTACCCTGCTTATTTGCCAAAAAAGCGGTCAATTGCTTGATTGCCATAAAAAACCCTCCCTCTATTTGGTTAAATCAGCTTACGTTTGTCAACCACACGGACTGCCTTGCCCTCACTGCGTGTAATGGTCTTCGGCGGCACAAGATGAACCGCAGGGTTGATGCCCAACATGGTTTTCAATGCACCTGCAAGTTGCTTCTCCAGTTTCTGCACTTCACTTACCATATCGGTGAATTGCTCAGGACTCATTTCCACATGGACTTCAAAGGTGTCGGTATTATTTGCACGGTCTACCACGATTTGGTAGTTGGGCTGATACCCCTCGTTTAACAGCACAGTTTCAATCTGGCTGGGGAAGACATTGACGCCACGGATGATGAGCATATCATCGGTTCTGCCCATGGGCTTTGCCATTTTGATGAGGGTACGTCCGCAAGAGCACGGCTTACGGGAAAGCACGCAGATGTCACGGGTGCGGTAGCGCAGAAGCGGGAATGCTTCCTTATCCAATGCGGTAAAGACCAGCTCGCCCTTCTCGCCTTCCGGAAGCACTTCACCGGTATCCGGGTCGATGATTTCTGCGAGGAAGTGGTCCTCGTTGATGTGCATACCGGTCTGCTCCTCACATTCAAAGGAAACACCCGGGCCCGAAGTCTCGGTGAGACCGTAAATATCGTAGGCCTTAATCCCAAGAGTCTCCTCAATGTTACGGCGCATTTCCTCGGTCCACGGCTCAGCACCGAAGATTCCCGCCTTGAGCGGAATATCGTCCGGACCATAGCCTTTTTCTTTCAGCGTTTCACCGATGTATGCCGCATACGACGGGGTGCAGCACAGAATGGTTGCGCTCAAATCGGTCATGAACTGAATCTGACGGTCGGTATTACCCGAAGACATGGGCAGAGTCAGACAGCCAACCTTATGCGAGCCGCCGTTTAAGCCCGGGCCACCGGTAAAGAGACCATATCCATATGCCACCTGACAGACATCCTTGTTGCTTCCGCCTGCAGCGACAATCGCACGGGCACAGCAGTCTTCCCAAAGATCCACGTCGTTCTGGGTATAGAATGCAACCACACGGCGACCGGTGGTTCCCGAAGTAGACTGGATGCGAACACAATCCTCCAACGGCTTTGCCAAGAGTCCGTAAGGATATGCGTCTCTTAAGTCCGCCTTGGTCAAAAACGGGAGTTTGTGCAGATCTTCAATGCCATGGATGTCCTCGGGTTTGACCCCTTTTTCATCCATCAGGTTTTTGTAGTACGGCACATTCTCATAAACATGGCGTACCTGTTTGACCAGCTTTTCCGACTGCAGACGCTTCATCTGCTCAACCGGCATGGTCTCGATTTCTTTCTGATAATAGTTTGACATGGTTTACCAATCCCTTCCGCCGAACACAAAAAAATCCTCTGTATTCGGCTAACGAATACAGAGGACGAGAATTCTCCCGTGGTACCACCTCAGTTTACCGCAATCTCACAACTGCGGCCTTTGAGGGTGTCTGGTAACACCCTTGTTCTATGACGGGAACACCCGTTGCAGCCTACTGAAACCAAAGTTTGTTCGGTGCACTGCTCGCAGGAGGAAATCAGCAAATATCCACGGTTGTCTCACACCATCCGACAACTCTCTGAACGTTTCACATCTGCCTAACAGTTCCTGTTCAAACGCATTTCTTATGGTTAGTTTATCACTTCACCATGGAGAAGTCAACAGTTTTTTGACGCATCCTGCGTAGTTTCTCCCGCATCGGATTCGAAAAAAACCAGAGGAATCCTGCGGTAGAAACCGCATGAATCAAATCAAACGAGAGCCCACTTGCAAAGGCTGCAAGGATGAGTTTCAGTGTCGGGGCTTCATGCGCAATCAAAACCGAAGCCGGGTTTAAGATTCCGCCGTAGATCACCAAGGCTGAAAGAAACCCGAATACGCAAAGCGCACCACGCCCGATGTTCTTAGGCAAAAGCCCGGAAAGCAATCCGATGAGACCGAGTGCCAACATTTGCCACGGTGTCCACGGCCCTTGTCCAAAGAAAAAGTTGGAGACCAAAACGGTCATTGCACCCACCAAGCATCCGCTTTCCATCCCCAAACTCAGTCCTGCCACAATCACCACAGCAAGCGCAGGTTTTACCTGGGGGAGTGCAAAAAACGCCCCTCGCCCCGCCACAGCAAGGGCGCACAGCACGCTCACTGTGACAATCTCGCTTGCAGGCGGTTTTCTCCGCTCAAAAGCGAGGAAAAATGGGACTGTGACTTCCAGTAAAATAAGCAGTCCGGTGAGAAGATACCGTTTCGGTCCGAAAAAGCGCAATCCGAGAAAAACCGTCAGCGCCGCCAGAATCGGTGTCATCATCGCTAAGAATGAACTTGGGCGATGCGATTCTTTCTGCACGTTGGGTGCGGACCGCTGTTGCGGTGTTTGCGGCGGTTTGGGCGGCGACGGCACCACGCCTCCGCAAGCAAGGATGACGTCCTCTGCGGTCACCGCACGGGCAAGCAGCTCACCCGCCATGCGATTTGCCGCCGTGGTATAAAAACGGTTTTGTGAGAAAAATGCACGGGGTGTGCTACAAGAAAGCACCTCACCGTCAAACAGCAGTGCACAACGTGAAGCATATTCTGCGGCAAATTCCAAATCGTGTGTCACCAAAAGCACCGTCACACCTCTTGCACGCAAATCATTCAAAATCTCGGCAAATTCCCGCTTAAAAAATGCATCCATTCCACGGGTCGGCTCATCAAGCAACAAAAGGTCGGGAGCGCAAAGCAAGAGTTTGGCAAGGGCGGCTCGCTGCTGCTCCCCACCCGAAAGGTCATACGGATGCAGTTCCAAAAGATGCCCGATGCGGCAAAGCTCTGCCACCTCCACACAATCCTCGCCAAGGAATTCTTTTACCGTGTTTCCCACAAATAAAGTCTGTACATCCTGCGGCAAAACGCACACATTCCCACCCATGCAGACCTTACCACGCTGCGGGGATTCCTGCCCTGCAAGAATGGTGAGTGCAGTGGATTTCCCTGCACCGTTGCCGCCAACCAATGCAAACAGTTCCCCACGATGTACGTTCAGATTCATCCCTCTCAGGACATCCTCACCCTCTTTTTCGTAGCGGAACCACACATCCTTCGCCGTGATGACCTGCTCCCCTTGCGGGACGGTATCCTGCGGAATGCGAGATGCATCCGGCGGATGGGTTTTGGCAAACTCGTTTAACCACACCTTCCCGTCACGGGGGGTGAGCGGTGCTGTGTCGCCACGGTCGACTGCATGGTAAATCCGTTGCGGAGTCGGGAGTGCAAGCCGCATGGGATGGTCTTTTTGTGTCAGAATCTCGCCCACCTCGTGCGGACTGCCCAATGCAGCAATTCGCCCTGCATCCAACACCAAAACACGATTGGATAAGGGGATTGCCTCCTCCAAGCGATGCTCGGATAAAATCACAGTAGTGCCGAATTCCCGATTGAGGGTTCCAACAGCGGATAAAAATTCCTGCGCCGCAATCGGATCCAGTCCGGCGGTCGGTTCATCAAGAATCAAGATTTCGGGTCTGAGTGCCATGACCGAAGCCAGACACACCAGTTGCTTCTGCCCCCCCGAAAGGGTGGAAATATTCTGCCGAAACCACGGCTCAATTCCAAAAAACGAAGCGGTTTCCGCCACACGCATTCGAATCTCCTCACACGGCACACCGAGGTTTTCCAATCCAAAGGCAAGCTCATGCCACACCGTGTCGGTCACGATCTGATGTGTGGGGTTTTGTAAAACAAAACCAATTTTTGCCGCACTCTCACGAGACGAGAGTTGCTCTATCGGATGCCCAGTAAGCAAAACTTCCCCCTGTCGCACCCCGCCCGGAGCCAGTTCCGGTTTGAGGAGACGAAGAAGCGTGGTCTTTCCACAGCCCGATTCACCGCAAACGGTCAGAAACTCACCTTGCTCCACAGTCAAATCGATTTGGTCGAGCGCAAATGTCTTTGCCTGCGGATACGCAAAGCTCAGTGACTTCAGTTTCAGTTGTTCCATCGTCTCACCTCCCAAACACTCAGGATCACAGGATAAAAGCAAAGCAAGAAATAGCTGAGGGCACCCAAAATCCCCCCGGGTGCAACACTCCACCGTATGGTGGGGAAATACCGAAACGCAAGCCCACGGGTAAGCAGGCATGCCGCCAATGTCAAAAACACCAATGCCAGTGCCAGCCAATCACGCACCGAAAAACGGAATCGGGTAAACGCACTTCTGCCCGGGAGTCCGTAGCCTCGTGCTTTCATGCTGTCTGCAGTTTCGATTGCATGCTCCAGCGCCCATGTGGTCAGCGTGGAAAATGTTTCTATTGATCGTTTCATTCGGACGAAAACACGTTTGTCTTCCGCTCGCCCCAACCCTTTTTGCGCTCGGATGACCGCACGGGTCTGCTCAAAAAAACGTGGAATCAGCGCAAGGATTTGAGAGAAAACCAGTCCAAGTGTCGGAGCAACACGAGAGAGAAGACAGTGAATTTTTTCTCCGGTCATGACCCGTTGGAAGCAAAAGCACCAGCAGACCGTACTCATCAGAGTGAGTGCAACTTTTCCTCCATAAACCAAGGATTCCAGCGTGTAGGGATTTCCGCTCGGCAGATAAAACAACACCGTCATCCCCTCATGGGAGAAAATCGGATTCAGCAGCATTGCCAAAAGAAACACCGGGAGGAAACGCAGTGTTTTGAGTTTTAACGTCCATGCGTAGAAAACCGCACCGAATAGCGAAATCAAAAGCAAAATCGGATGCGAGAAAAACATCGAGCAAAAAATGACCGATGCAAAATAGCAAAGACTCACAAACGGATGAAACACTGCCATCCCTCCTTTCCTCAAAAAAAGCTGCGGCAATTTCCATGCAGAAATTGCCACAGCTGTGTGTTTCTGTGACGAAAAAACACCAAAGCAGGTCTTGTGACTCATGCGGTCAAACGCTGATGCATCCTGCCTTCTCGGTTTCCCAATGACCGGCTTTCGCCGACGGATGCAAAAACTCCCGCACATACACCGACAGTTTCTCGCAGGGGATTCTCACCCCATTCCCTTTTCACCTGCCGACCCACACGGTACGGCAGACACTTTGGAACAATTCAATTTTTGTCAGTATATCACACCTAATGACAAAAAACAAGTTGCACACGCTCTTACTTTCGTGTAAAATAATCTCAAACCATAATTCAAAGGAGAATTCTATGAAGAAGTTTCATTTTACCGGCGATCTTTCCGGTTTGACACAGGGTCTTTCCGTGATTGCTCCGATGCTCGGTATCGAGGTTTGCGACTCGGGCGCTGAGATCAAAGTATCCAAATCCACCGATGGCAACCTCTTTGTTTCCAACACCGAGATTCGTTATGCAGAGCCCATCCACTTTTTCCGTGCCTTGGGTCTGCTCTGCGAGCATTGGGAAAGCGGTGTTTTTTCCGTCACCGAAACCCCGCAGTTTGATACAAACGGCTTGATGCTCGACCTGTGCCAGGGCAACGACACCACCACCGTCAAGCACTTAAAGCACATGTTCTGCCGCATGGCGATTATGGGTCTGAACACCTTCTATTTCTATATTGAAGACTCCTATGAGGTGGAAGGCGAGCCGTATTTCGGTTATATGCGTGGTCGCTATACTCAGGCGGAGTTGCGTGAGGCAGATGCATTTGCAAAAACACTCGGCATCACCATCATCCCTTGTATTCAGACCTTGGCTCATCTGTACGACGTACTCAAATGGCATCCGTATGCAGAGTTCAAAGATGATCACGACACCCTCATGGTCGGCGATGAGCGCACCTATGCTCTCATCCGTAAAATGCTCATCTCAATCCGTGACTCTTTCTCCTCCGGGAAAATCCATCTCGGCATGGACGAAGCATGGAGACTCGGCCAGGGCAACTATCTGCTGGAGCACGGCTACCGCAAAAAATACGACATTATGCTTGAGCACTTAAACCGTGTTCTTGCCATCTGTGATGAGTTGGGCGTGGAAGCACTCATCTGGTCGGATATGTTTATGAAAGCGGCAAACCAGAACGAAGATCCTTTAAGCGACTATTACCAGATCGAAGGTGATGTGCCGCAGGAAATGATCGATACCATGCCCCGTAACGTGGAATTGGTTTACTGGAACTACGGCAACATCAATTCCGAAATCTATGCGGCGCATATCAAACGTCATTTCCAGTTCTGCGATAAGTTGATTTTTGCAGGCGCAATTTGGAACTGGACCAGCTTCACAGTCGACTATGACCGCACTTTCGCCACCACCGAGGCGGCGCTCAAAGCTTGCAAAGAAACAGGTCTGCGTGATGTGTTCGCAACCACATGGGGCGATGCGGCAGCCGAGCGCAACAACTATGAAATCCTGCTCGGAATGCAGCTGTATGCTGAGCATGGCTATGCAAAAGAAGTCTCGGAAGAAAAGCTTGCTGCACGTTTTTATGCTTGCACCGGCTGTAACTACGAAGATTTCCGTGCCATGACCTATCTCGACAACCCGATGGAAAACTATGAACTCCAGGATGCTTACGACTATGCAAACTCCTCTTGCTGGCTGATGTGGCAGGATTGTATGTACGGTCTCTTTGACAAGAATATGGAAGGCTACAACATGACCGAGCAGTACAACGTCATGTATGAGAAAATGAGCCTTGCCGCCACCCGCAACGGTGAGTATAATTATGTCTTTGATTTCCTCGCAAAGGTAGCAGATGTCCTGCGTTTGAAAGCCGAGATCGGGCTTCGCATCAAGTCTGCTTATGACAAGAAGGACCGCAGTGCTCTACTCGGTTGTGTAGAAGATTTACACGAAATCTCCCGCCGCATGGAAGTCCTCTACGAGTGCAACCGTGATTGGTGGTTTGAAGTCAACAAACCGTTTGGTTGGGAAGTCTGCGACTTACGTTACGGTGCAGCACTCAAGGGCATCGACCGCTCCATCATGCGTCTGACTTCTTATCTCGACGGCAAGGTGGAATCTCTCCCCGAACTCGAAGCCGAGCGTTTGTACTTCGACGGCAAACCCGGACCGGCTCGCAATCTGCAGTATCACACCATCGTGACCGCAGGACACTGGCAAGTACAATAAGGAAAAGAGCGTAGCCATAAAAGGCTACGCTCTTTCTTGTATCTTACATTTCACAATCATTTCGGTAATATTGGTGAGAACTACATCTCCATTTTGGTTTTTCACCTCAAAGGTGAGTTCCACAATCCCGTTCTTTTGATTTCTACGTGTCAGTTTTGAAACCGTGCAGGTACTGCTCAGGACATCTCCGGCAAACACCGGTCGAAACCATTCAATATGGGTGGATTTTCCTGCAAGCAATTCCTCTCCCGCAAGATCCTGCTCGAGGTACTTTGCCCAAACCGCCAGAAACGACATCACGCCCGGCGCAATCAGTTTCCCAAAAATGGTGGATTTCGCATATTCCTCATCGGTGTGAAGCGGGATTGCATCGTACTTCTCCGCAAACGCAACCATTTCATCCTTGTAAATTTCAGCCGGTGCAATCTCTGTTGTACTTCCTAACACAAATTCTTCAAAATACATGACAATGCCTCACATTCTTCTACATGAAAAGCACTTGAGAAATCCTCAAGTGCTTTCTTTTTTACATTCCAAGTGCGGTAAAAAACCACTCAATGGCGCCTTCCGCCATGCCACATCCAATGGTCAAAAAAATCACTGCACCCAATAATAAATCTTTCATATTCAGTTCCTCCTGTTTCTGTTGTGCTTTTATGATACAACAGGAGGTGTCCAATAAAACGGACTACGAACAGACGTGTTTGAAATACGTACGGAATCGGTCTGCAATCACCGCAGGAGAATGGGTCTTTATCAGATTCCGGGCGTTTTGGGAAAGTGCCTCACCCAAAGCAGGATCAGATGCGATTCTCTCTATCGCTTCTGCCAGCCGCTCAGCATCTCCACACGGAACCAGCAGCCCGTTTTCCTCGTTTGAAATCAACTCGCTCGGGCCGAAATCACAGTCAGTGGAAACACAAGCGCAACCACACGCCATCGCTTCCATCAGCCCGTTCGGCATCCCCTCGTGGTCGCTCGAGAGGACAAAGATCTGATGGGTAACCAGTTTTGCCGCAATATCTGCGCAATTCCCCTCAAAGACCACACGGTCGGAAATCCCAAGGTCCTCGGCTTGCTGTTTCAAAGCATCCCGCAATTCCCCGTCCCCGTAGATATGCAGGGTAAGCGGAGCGGATACCCGGGAAAATGCATCTAAGAGCAAATCATAGCGCTTCACCCGGCGCAAACTCCCGGTTGCACAAATCGAAAGCGATCTCGTATCGTAAGCCGGAATTTCCGACGGAAGCGCACAAAACACTCCGTTTGGAATGACTTCAGATTTTTTTTGCGTTTTTGGGGGATAAAACCCTTTTGCGCCTTGTGTTTGAAAGACAAAACCGTCCACAATTTTAGAAAGAGAAACAAAGAGGTTTTTGGGGAATCCGTTCCGCACAAGATACGGGTTTGCACGCTCGGAGCCCACAACTCGGGCAGACGGTACTGCAAGTTTTGCAAGGGTTGCAAGCTGCACATCAAACGCCACGATCACATCGGGTCGCTCGCTTTGATACGTCTTTTTGATGGCACGCATTTTGCGGATTTGATTTCCTGCCGCTTGAAGCGGGGTTTCACTGTCTTGCGCAATGTTCAACCGCAAAAAATTCACTCGTGAATCCAATTCGTAAGCAGACTCGGTATCATCCAGGACAGTGACGGTAACCGTATCACCCAGCTCAACAAACCGGTTCGAGAGCGACGCAATCACACGCTCTGCTCCGCCTTTTTTCATGGTACCGTATAAAAACAGAATCTTCAAAATCCGTCACCGTCTTTCCGTAATTCTTTCTTTTATTATACCATGCTCTGTCAAATTACGCCCAAACAAACCAGATAAAGAGATATCCCGCCAGAACTGCGCTCAAGGTAAAGGGCAAGCCGATGCGGAAGAAGTCTCGGTTTTTCACCTCGAAGCCTTCTTTTCTCAGGATTCCGATTGCAGCAATGTTTGCGGATGCACCGATGGGGGTGATATTGCCGCCCAAGGTCGCACCGGTGAGCAAACCGAAATACAAAACAGTTGGGTCAATCCCGAGTTTTACCGCAATTCCCGAGACAATGGGGAGCATGGTTGCGACATAGGGGATATTATCAATAAACGCAGAGATGAGTACCGATGCCCAAACAATCAAAGTATAAAGTAAGAAGAGATTGTCTCCCCCCACCTTGACAAAGAAATTTGCAATATCCGAAACGATACCTGCCTCGGTAATTCCTGCGATGACCACAAAGAGACCTGCAAGCAGCCCTAAGGTGGCATAGTCAATCTCACGCAGCGCATTTTTCACAAGTTCGCCACGCTTCAAAATCAGTTCACGCACTGCACCGATGACAAACAAGCCCACACAGATAAAGCCGTTGGTAAGTGCAGGTCTGCCCGGAATGAACGATGCGGTAATCAAAAGAATAATGTTAAGGAGCAAAAGCAAGGACGGGAAGTAATCGGTGACCTTAGTTTCTCCAAGCGACTCTACTTTTTCACGGTCACGACGGAACAGGAACATGATGATGGGAACGGTGATGAGTGCACCCAGCTCCACCGCAAAGAAAATGCTCGCCTTTCCACGCATAAAGAAGAAATCCAGAAAATCCATGCCCGCATAGCCACCCAGCATGATGGAGGTGGTATCACCCACCAAAGTTGCAGCACCCTGAAGGTTGGAGGAAACCGCAATCGAGATGAGAAGCGGCACAGGAGAGACCTGCAGTTTTTTTGCAATGGCAAGCCCAATCGGTGCCACCATCAAAACGGTTGCAACATTATCCACAAAAGCGGAGATAAGCCCCGCAAACAGCGAGAGTGCAACCGCAACCCACATCATATTGGGGGTCTTTTGCAAAAGCACCTCCGCCATTTTAGACGGCATCTTGGACTCAATGAACAGGGACACGGTACCCATCGTACCTGCCAGCATCATAAGAACATTCCAGTCGATTGCACCAACAAATTCTCCGATTGGGACCAGCCCTGAGATGACAAAGATTGCAGCACTGCCGAGTGCCGCAAATGGGCGGTATTTCGGAAGTGCGATCATCAGGACATAGGTGAGGATAAACACAATGAGCGCAAACAGTTTCATACGTTTTTCTCCTTTTGCAAAAAAATAAAGACCCTTGCCACGCAAAAAGCATGGCAAAAGTCTCGTTTTCGGAACATTCCTTAGCACATTCCGGGTTTTTTAAACCGTACTGACGAAATGCACTACACGAGAATCTCTCGTGCAAACTACTCCCTTTTTCCAAAAAGAATTATAGCTTATCACCCATGATTTGTCAAACAAAAAAATTGCAATCTCACATCACTTGTGCTATATTAAAGAGAGAAAAAGGAGTGAAACCAAATGACAAGAGCAGAGTATCATAAGAAGTATTATTGTGAACTGATGGAGGACAACCTCCCCTTCTGGATGAATCATGCAATCGACACCGAGCACGGCGGTGTGTACAACTCGCTGACCCGTGAAGGGAACGTGTATTGCACCGACAAAAGCGTTTGGCTGCAGGGGCGTTGTGCGTGGATTTTCTCGTATCTGTGTGCGCATTATGAACAAAAGCCCGAGTGGAAACAGATCGCCGAGAGTTGTCTTTCCTTCCTCACCGAGCATTGTATTGATAAAACCGACGGCAGAATGTATTTCACTGTGACCGCAGACGGGCGTCCGCTGCGTAAGCGTCGCTATTTCTTCAGCGAGACCTTCTATATCATTGCGTGTGCAGAATATGCCGCCGCTTTTGGCGACGACTTCTATCTCGCACAGGCTCGCCGTTATTACGATTTTGTCCTCGGCATCTATCGAGAACCCTCCTCTGATCCCTTTAAGATCACCCCGAAAACCGTTCCGGGCACCCGAGACACCAAGGCATATGCCCCCGCCATGATCTTACTCAACGTTTCCCACATCATGGCTCGTTGCGACAGTGAATACGCTTCCCGCTATATGGAAGAAGCAACTGCGCTGACCGAAGAAATCTGCCGTGACTTTGTAAAGCCGGATCTCAAGGCACTCCTTGAAACCGTGGGTCCCAACGGGGAATTCTTACCTGACGCAACCGGCTGCCGCACAATGAATCCCGGTCACACCATCGAGGGTGCTTGGTTCTTGCTCATGCAAGCAAAACTCACCGGAGATACCGGACTTCTCGACACGGTGGAAACCCTGTTCAAGTGGTCGGTCGATATCGGTTGGGATGAGGAATTCGGCGGTTTGCGTTCGTTTGTGGATGTTTTGGGCTATCCGCCCGAAGCCCTTGAGCACGACATGAAGCTCTGGTGGCCCACTTGCGAACTCATCATCTGCTCGCTCATGCTGTATCGGGAAACCAAAAATCCGTATTACTGGGATTGGTTTGTCAAAGCCGATGCATATGCCACCGAGCATTTCCGTGATCCGGAATTCGGCGAGTGGTATGGCTACTTAAACCGTGAAGGCAAGCCCACGCTTCCTGCCTGCAAGGGTTGTGGATTTAAGGGCGTGTTCCATGTCCCCCGTATGCTCATGTTTGCAGAAGAACTCCTGCGGGAAGAATAGAATACAAAAACTCGGTCATACCAAACGTATGACCGAGTTTTTTGATCCACTTTGCAAAACAGGGTGTTTTATCCCTCGCCACTCTCTATCTTTTGTTTGATTTTTTCAAACGTTTCCTCGCTGATATGATGTTCCATACGGCAAGCATCTTCTGCAGCAACTTCCTCACTCACACCAAGGTCCACCAAAAACCGTGTGAGGATTTGGTGCCTGGCATAAACCTTGCTTGCGGCTTCCAGCCCAAGTTCGGTCAATGTGATAAACCCATCTGCATCCATTTTGATATAACCGCTTTCACGCAGTTTTTTCATCGCCACGCTCACACTCGGTTTGGAATAACCAAGTTCGTTTACAATATCAATGGAACGCACTGCACCGGTTTTTCCATGCAGTTTCAAAATCGTTTCCAAATAATCCTCTGCGGACTGATAGAGTTTCAAAAGCCTCACCGCCTTTTTTCAAGCATATCATAAATTGTGGTTTTTGACAAGCGGTATGAAACTGTGTATAATGAAAACAATCAACAATAAGGAGAAGTTCCATGGAATCATTACGTGCAAAAAAAGGTTTTATCTGCGATATGGACGGTGTCATCTATCACGGCAACCGTCTCCTTCCCGGGGTTAAGGAGTTTGTTTCCTGGCTCCAAAGCGAGGGAAAGCAGTTTTTGTTTTTGACCAACTCCTCGGCACGGTCGCCGAAAGAATTGCAGCAGAAACTCGCCCGTATGGGGTTGGATGTGGACGAACACCATTTTTATACCAGTGCTCTTGCCACCGCAAATTTCATTCGCTCCCAAGCCCCCGGATGCTCTGCTTATGTCATTGGCGAGCCGGGACTCACCAATGCACTCTATGAAGCAGGCATCACGTTAAACGATGTGGACCCCGACTATGTCATCATCGGTGAAACAAACAACTATAATTACGATAACATCTGCCGTGCGGTCTCCCATGTCCGTGCAGGAGCAAAGCTCATCGGCACCAACACCGACCTGACCGGTCCCAGTGAGCACGGCATCATCCCTGCGTGTCGTGCTTTGATCTCTCCCATCGAGCTTGCCACAGGCAAAACCGCCTATTTTGTAGGGAAACCCAATCCGCTCATGATGCGGACCGGGCTCTCTCTGCTTGGCGTCCACTCGGGCGAAGCTGCCATGATCGGGGATCGCATGGATACCGATATCATTGCAGGCATTGAGTCGGGTTTGGATCCGATTTTGGTGCTGTCCGGTGTCACCTCCCGGGAGGAAATCAAGCTCTTCCCCTACCGTCCCCGCCTGATTCTCGACGGAGTCGGCAATATTCCAACCAAATAGTCCGGAAAAGGCCGTGGGAACATCCACGGCCTTTTTCAATCAATAAGAGATCCCGTGAGAGAGCATGGCATCTGCCACCTTGAGAAATCCTGCAATATTGGCACCAAACATCAAATTTCCTGCCTTTCCGTATTCCTCTGCAGCAAGGGAGGCATTGCGATAAATGCTCACCATGATGTCACGCAATCTCGCATCCACCTTGGAGAAATCCCAGCTATAGCGCATGCTGTTTTGCGCCATTTCCAAAGCGCTCGTTGCAACCCCACCTGCGTTTGCCGCTTTTGAGGGCCCGTAAAGAATCCCACTTTCTTCAAAAACCCGAACCGCTTTTGGTGTACAAGGCATATTGGCACCTTCCGCAATACAGATACATCCGTTTTTCACCAAAGTCTTGGCATCCTGTTCCTCAAGTTCATTTTGTGTGGCACACGGAAGTGCAATTTCACACGGAATGTTCCAAATCCCACGACTTCCCTCCTGATACGCTTCTGCGTATTCCGAGAGTCTGCCGTGTCGGTCTTTGATTTCCCGCACACGAGCAAGGTCAATCCCGTTTGCATCGTATACGAATCCACCCGAATCACTCATCGCCACCACAGTTGCCCCAAGTTCGGTCGCTTTCTGATGTGCATAGACCGCAACGTTGCCCGACCCCGAAATCACCACACGCTTCCCCTCAAAGGAATCGTGTTTTTCTTTTAACATCTCCTCGGTAAAATAGCAAAGCCCATAGCCGGTCGCCTCCGGACGCACGTGCGATCCGCCATACGCCTGACCTTTCCCGGTGATTGCACCGGTAAACTCATTCCGTAAGCGATGATACTGTCCGTAAAGATAGCCGATTTCACGACCGCCCACACCGATGTCCCCTGCCGGGATATCGGTGTCTGCACCGATGTGACGGGAAAGTTCGGTCATGAAACTCTGACAAAAGCGCATGATTTCCCACTCACTTTTGCCTCTCGGGTCAAAATCCGAACCACCTTTTGCACCGCCGATCGGGAGTCCGGTAAGTGAGTTTTTGAAAATCTGCTCAAACCCCAAAAACTTGATAACCGAAGCATTGACCGAACGATGGAAGCGAAGCCCGCCCTTATACGGTCCGATTGCGGAATTAAACTGCACCCGATATCCTCGATTGACATGCACACGGTTTGCATCATCGAGCCAAGAAACCCGAAAGATAATGATGCGTTCCGGTTCCACCATGCGCTCCACCACGCCAAGTCGCTGCAATTCGGGTCGGCGTCGAATCACAGGTGCGAGCGTGGAAAGTACCTCGGCAACCGCCTGTAAAAACTCAGGCTGATTGGGATTTCTCGCTTGCACCTGCGCAAAGATCTCTTCCAAATACGCCTGTTCACTCATATAAATCGCTCCTTCTCATGGTTGTCTCCTATCATTTTGTCCGCAAAGTTTCCAAATTATTTACAAAACTCACCTTGTGCATCCTCCTATGAGTTTGCTATAATAGTAACATGAGGTGATGTTATGTATTGTACCAACTGTGGACGCCAAATCGATCCCAATGCAGTTATTTGCGTGCATTGCGGCGTGCGATGCGGCCAGGTCAACACATACTGTAAAAATTGCGGCGGAACAACCATTCCCAACGCAACCATCTGCGTGAGGTGCGGTGCGCCCATTCAGCTTTACAGGAAATCCCGTCTTACAGCCGGACTTTTGGGTTTTTTCCTCGGTTGCTTCGGTGTGCATAATTTCTATCTGGGCTACAACGGAAAAGCGATTGCGCAGCTTCTCATCACGTTGCTCTCTTTTGGTCTCTTCTCCGGGATTTCTACTGTTTGGGGATTTGTGGAAGGCGTTTTGATCCTAACGAATCCAAACGCAACCGATGCAAAAGGGGTTCCTTTGACAGATTAAAAAAAGCCTGAAACGGAATCTTCCGTTTCAGGCTTTTTCTTTTGATTCTGATTACTTTACCAAATGGACACGATAGACATCCGCAATGGCATTGATTTTTGCGAGCAAATCATCAGTCGGCTCTACATCCACATCCACAAATGTGCAAGCGTTGTTGCGTTTGGATGCGTTGGACAGCTGCTCGATGTTGATATCCGCATCTGCGAAAATAGCGGTAACACTGCTGACCATCTTGGGCACATTCTTATGTAACACGCACACACGGTATGCAGTGGACTTCGGCTGCAGCATATTCGGGAAGTTGACCGAATTCTTGATGATGCCGCATTCCAAGTAGTTTCTCATTTCCTCGACTGCCATCTTTGCGCAGTTGTCTTCACTTTCCGGAGTGGATGCACCAAGGTGCGGCAGGACAGTAACACCCTCCACGCCAAGAAGTGCTTCCTCGGCAAAGTCTGTGACATACGCTGCAACCTTGCCGGACTCAAGTGCCTGGATGACATCCGCCGCATTTGCAAGCTCGCCACGTGCAAAGTTGATGATGCGGACACCGTCTTTCATAATGGCAAAGTTCTTTGCGCCAAACATTCCACGGGTTTCATCGGTTGCCGGGACATGGACGGTGATATAGTCACATTCTTTGAAGATGGTTTCAAGTTCCTGTGCATGGTGAATCTTGCGGGAAATCTCCCAAGCCACATCGACCGAGAGGTAGGGGTCATATCCAAACACCTCCATGCCGAGGTGAAGTGCGGTATTTGCCACCATGACGCCGATTGCGCCAAGACCGATGACACCGAGTTTCTTGCCCTTGATCTCAGGGCCGGCAAAATTGCTCTTACCCTTTTCTGCGAGCTTCGGAATCTCATCGCCTTTGCCCTTGAGCGACTGAGTCCAGGTCATTGCTGCGCCGATCTTGCGGGAAGCAAGGAAGAGTGCACACAGCACAAGTTCTTTGACCGCATTTGCGTTTGCACCCGGGGTGTTAAACACAACAATGCCTTCTTCTGCGCAACGGTCAACCGGGATGTTGTTGACACCCGCACCTGCACGTGCAATGCACAGAAGTTCAGGGTTAAACTGCTCCTCGATCAAGTTTGCGGAACGGACCAAAATGCCGCTCGGATTTGCGCAAGCATCCGAAACCGTATAAGTGGATTCCGGAAGCCCTGCAAGACCGACTTTGGAAATATTATTCTTGGTTAAAATCTGATACATTACGGGTTCCTCCCCTGTTAATTTGCCTGTTCAAATTCCTTCATGAATTCGATGAGTTTCATAACGCCTTCTTCCGGCACTGCATTGTAGATGGAAGCACGCATACCGCCAACCGCACGGTGACCCTTGAGGGTAAGAAGTCCAACTTCTGCTGCTTCTTTGACAAACTTTGCATCCAGCGCTTCGTCCCCTGTCTTGAACGTAACGTTCATGAGAGAACGACTCTCCGGAGAAACGGTGTTCTTGAAAAGTTTGCTTCCGTCGAGGAAGTCATAAAGCGCTTTTGCCTTGCGGACGTTGATGACATTGAGCGCCTTGATGCCGCCAATGGATGCAATCCACTCACAAACCAGCTTTGCAATATAAATCGGGAATGTGGGCGGAGTGTTGTACATCGAATTTGCATCTGCAAGTTCTTTATAATCCATTACGACCGGGGTGGTCGGCATCGCATTGCCGATCAGGTCCTCACGGACAATCACGATGGTAAGTCCTGCCGGTGCCATGTTCTTCTGAGCGCCTGCATAGATGAGTCCGAATTTCGACACATCCACTTCCTCGGAAAGGATGCAGGAGGACATATCCGCAACCAACGGAACATTACCGGTTTCCGGAATGTAGTCCCAATGAGTGCCGTAAATGGTATTGTTAAAGCAAATGTGGACATAATCCGCATCCGGACGAAGGTCCAACTCGCTCTGACGCGGGATGCGGCAGAAGTTTTCGCTCTCGGTGCTGCCTGCAATATGGACATCACCGTATTTTTTTGCTTCCTTTGCAGCCTTTTTGGAGAAGCTGCCGGTAACGATATAATCCGCCTTGCCGTTTTTGGTCATCAGGTTCATTGCAACCGCAGCAAACTGCAATGTTGCGCCGCCCTGCAAGAACAAGACTTTGTAGTTTTCCGGGATATTCATAACACGGCGAAGTTCCGCTTCTGCCGCCACGATGACCGCATCGTAGACCTTGGAGCGGTGACTCATTTCCAGAATGGACATCCCCGAACCCTGATAATTCAAGAGTTCTTTTTGTGCCTGCTCCAGTACCGTTTCCGGCAACATGGACGGACCTGCAGAAAAGTTAAAAACACGATTTTCAAACATAAAAAACCCCTCCGGATCAAAAAAGTTCAATTTTCGACTCTACTATTATAACCCTTTCTTTTTTTACTGTCAACGAACAGATTGACAAAAGAACATGGGTCAAACGCCCCTACCCGTGTGAAATTGTTCCAAAAATCACAGATCTGCATCCACAGTTACGTTTAGAATCCCGTTTTGGAAGAACTCCTCCATATAAGCGTTCATACGTGCATACAGTTCTTTGGGGTCACTCGCAAACCCCTCTTCTGCCGCATCACGGTGCGCCAGCTCCTCGGACAGAATAGAAAAAAAGACCGCATCTTCATAATCCATGATCGCTTCATGGATGCCCCCCTCCGCAAAGGCTTTGGACGGAAGCGGCACCGGACCCCGTGTATCGCACAGCACCTCCATCTTCTCCTCTGCACATTTTCCAAAAAGCAGGCTTTCCACCTCGTCGTAATCTTCCAAACGGTCGGGTCCACGAGCGGAATTGAGCACCCAGTTTCCGATATACACCAAGTCCAGCAAACGCCGAAACTGTTTTTTTGTCAAAGTAAGTTGCATACGATTCCTCCTTCCACACCACCATTATACAAAATATTCCTTGTCTTTGTCCATGGATAAGGTTGTATTCTTTACAGAAATAGTATAAAATAAAAGGATGAAATTAATATCCTTAGGAGTTGACACCATATGTTTAATCTTTGCGTGATCTGCGGCGGTGTTTCCAACGAACACTCGGTCTCTCTTGTCTCGGGGGCAAATGTCCTCCGCAATTTAGATACAGAAAAATATCACATTCTCCCTGTGGTGATCGACACCGCAGGAGACTGGTTCTATCTCCCGGGCTGCAACCCGGATGCCATTGAGTCCGGCGCATGGACCGAGTATGCGGGCAAGGTCCCGGTCACCCTTTCGGTCTCCCGCTCCACCCCTGCTCTGATCCCCCTCAACGGTGATACCCCCATCTCGGTTGATTTGGCATTCCCGGTCCTTCACGGCAAAAACGGTGAGGACGGTACCATTCAAGGCCTTTTCGAGATTGCAGGCATCCCGTATGTCGGTTGCAAAGTGCTTGCTTCCGCTTGCGGAATGGATAAGGCAATGACCAAGCTCATTGTGGAGCGTTTGGGGATCCGTCAGGCGGCGTGGTGCGTGTTTTCTGCATACGACATTCAAGAATCACTGACCGCTTGTGCAGAAACCGCCGAGCGTGCATTTTCCTATCCCATGTTCGTAAAGCCCGCCAACGCAGGCTCCAGCGTTGGCATCTCAAAAGCCAAGAATCAAGAGCAGCTGTTTGATGCTTTGCTTGAGGCGGCTCGGCACGATGGCAAAGTTTTGGTGGAAGAATTCATTTCCGGTCAAGAGGTTGAGGTTGCTGTTTTGGGAAACCGCACACTGACCGTTTCCGATTGCGGCGAAGTTGTCTCGGGTCAGGAATTCTATTCCTTCGACGCCAAATACAACGACACCTCCTCTCAAACCCTGATTCCGGCACGTTTGGAGAAAGAAGTGCGTGACCGTGTACGTGATGCGGCAAAGAAAATCTATCTTGCCCTCGGTGCAAGCGGACTTTCCCGTGTGGACTTTTTCGTGACCGATACCATGGACGTGGTATTCAACGAAATCAACACCTTACCCGGCTTTACCTCAATCAGTATGTATTCCAAACTCATGAACGCAGCAGGACTGGAAACCCGGGATCTGCTTGACCGTCTGATCGCACTTGCAAGGGAGGACTGATGCATGAAGCGGCAACCAATCGGCGTCTTTGACTCAGGTCTCGGCGGGCTGACCGCTGTGCGAGAGCTTGAGCGCCTGATGCCAAACGAAGACATCATTTATTTCGGAGATACCGGGCGTGTCCCATACGGCACACGTGCACCCGATACCATTGTGCGCTACACTCGGCAGGACATCCACTTTCTGCGTGGTTTTGACGTGAAAGCCCTGGTGGTCGCATGCGGCACCGCAAGTTCTGTTGCACTTCCTCGCATTGCAGGCGACTATGACCTGCCCATTCTCGGTGTGGTCTCGGCAGCTGCATCTGCTGCGGTAGCGCAAACAAAAAATGGCAAAATCGGAATTTTAGGCACTGCTGCAACCATTGGAAGCGGGGCATTTTCCCGTGCCATCGAAGCGGAATTCCCCTCCGCAAAGCTCACCTCGATTCCCTGTCCGCTCTTTGTTCCGTTGGTGGAAAACGGGCGTATTTCGCCGAGTGATCCGGTATTACGGCTTGTGGTGGAAGAATACCTCACCCCGATGAAAGAAGCGGGGGTAGACACCTTGATTTTAGGCTGTACCCATTATCCCATTATCGCAGAAGCGATTGGAGAATTCATGGGAGACCAAGTCTCCTTAATCAACCCTGCCCGAGAGGCAATTTTAACTTTACACCATCTCTCTTCCCTTCCCAAAAACCAAGACGGGAGCGGTTCTTGCCGCTTCTTTGTGAGCGACGATCCCGCTCTCTTCTCCAAAAACGCATCGCTGTTTTTGGGACGTGAGGTTTCGGAAGCGGTGGAGCAAATCACGTTGGAGGAAATAGGATAAATGAAAACTTCGGTATTGGTGACCGTGCGCGGCATGCAGGACTATGAGGATGCAGATGCCGACAGCGTGGAACTCACCACAGCCGGAACGCTCTATGAAAAGGGCACGGCTTATTACTTACTCTACGAGGAAACAGATGAATCCGGGCTTGGAAAAACCAAAACCACGGTGAAATTTGAGCCGGACCGTGTGAGCGTATCCCGATCCGGCGAGACCACATCGCATTTGATCTTTGAAGAAGGAAAAAAGCACATTTCTTACTATGATATGGGATTTGGATCGTTGTGTGTGGGTGTCAACACCCATTCTTTGACAAAAAACATCGGTCCCAACGGCGGAACTGCCGAAATCCGTTATTCCATGGAAATCAACAACGCACTGGCAGGCGAAAACCAACTTTTCATCACAGTGCGTCCGACACAATAGGAGAACACCATGAAAACACGTTTTTTCGCAATTCTACTCTGCATCACCCTCTCCCTTTCCCTGTTTTCGTTCGCAGGGCAAAAAAGCCGAGGAGAGCAGGATTATGACCGTATGGTGTCAGCAGGAAAATTCTTCTTTGAACATTTCCTGGATGCCACCCCGACCGGAGACCCGGTGAAAGCGTGGCTTGTCACCATGTTTGAAAAAGACGAAACCTTAGCAGACCAACTCATCAACATCATGTATCAGACCTGGGACCCCCATTCCTATTATCTGAAAAACCAGGTGCACGAAGAAGCGTTTGATTTTCGGAATTTGATGGTGGGAATCGGTCTCGGGATCTCAGAAACCGAAGCCGGCACAATTGCCATCACCAACCTCACCATGGGCGGACCTGCAGATACCGCAGGGCTCAAAGTTGGCGACATCATTGTATCGGTAGATGGCCGTGATGTCACCGGCTACACCTTGAACATGGTGATTGAACTCATCCGTGGTGCGGCTGACACCTCGGTTACCTTGAAGGTGCGACGTGGCGGCGGGCTTTATTCCTTCACCGCAAAACGTACGGTCCTTCCTGTCTCCACGGTCTCCGCAACCGACCACGGCGGCGGAGTCGGGTACATTAAGGTCACAAATTTTAACGGCACCGACACGTTCATGGATTTCACCTTGACCTACGAGGCATTTGAAGAGCGTGGGCTCTCCTCTGTGATTTTGGATTTGCGTGACAATTTAGGCGGCACATTGGACTGCGCAGCCAACATTCTAAATTACATTCTCCCGGAAAAGGGAATTCCCTATTTGCGTCTGCGCTACGCCGCACCCACTGCATCCAAAACCGCAGTTTCAGACGGACTTGGCTGGGTGGATAACAAGCTCATCATTTTGGTCAATGAATACACCGCCTCCTCGTCTGAGATTTTGGCAGGTGTTTTGCAAGACCTTGGCTATGCCGAATTGGTGGGAACACAGACCCGAGGCAAAGGCTATGCGCAAACCCACTACCCCATCGACCCGGACCACACTGCGGTCATTTCACACATGGAGATTTTGCTTCCGAAGCGAGGAAGCTACAATGGAGTTGGTCTGACACCCGACCATCCCATCAAACTGTACGAATCCGCATATCGGATGCCAGAACTCTCCCCGCTGGATCTTACCGCAGGCATCAGCGGCACCAAGAATGTCCGTGCGTTGGAAGAGCGTCTGCGTGAACTCGGATACTTCGAATTCACCCCGGATGATACCGCCGATTTCCGTACCTGGCATGCCATTGAGCAATTCCGCCGCAGAAATGAACTTCCGGAAGGCTACGGCAGCTGCGATGTAAAAACCGTTACGGCAATTGACCAAGCAATGAAAACACTTGCGGAAACCCCGGTCGTAACCGATTTGCAGTTTCAAAAGGCTTTGATGCTCGCACGTGCATATGCAGCACGTGGAAATTCCCCCGATCCCCTCCCGAAAGAGGAGATCACCTTCGGTTCCAAATAACATAAGTACAGAAAATCCCGATATTTTCCAAAAAATGCTTGCATTTTCCCATGGAATCTGTTATGATTGTCTGTGTTAGGATAAGTCATGTACTGAGAGAGTGGGTTTTGCCCACTCTCTCATTGCTTGAATTACGAAATTTCAAGAGATCGGAGTGTGACGGATGCGAAGCATCGGTGAATTGGTAGAAAGTCTTGCACGCCCTGTGGTGGAAGGCTTTGGGCTCACCCTTTGGGATGTGGAATATGTCAAAGAGGGCGGGCAGTGGTATCTGCGGTTGTATCTCGACCGTGAATCAGGTGTCACCATTGAAGATTGCGAAGCGGTCAGCCGTGCAATGGATCCTATTTTGGACCGTGAGGACCCCATCCCGGATGCCTATATCTTCGAGGTTGCAAGCGCAGGTGCGGAACGTACCTTGAAGCGTCCCTCGGATTTTGAAGCCTACAAAGGCCATTTGGTCGAAGTCCGTACCTTCAAACCCATCGACGGTGCCAAGCAGTTCTTGGGTACCCTTGTGGGAGAAGAAAACGGCGCTGTTACCATTGAAGTAAACGGGGACACACTCCGTTTTGAGAAGAAAGAAGTTGCATTGGTCCGTTTGCGGATCACAGTTTAGAAAGAGGGAGTATCAAAAAAACATGAACGCTGAATTTTTTACCGCCATTGAATTGATTGAAAAGGAAAAGGGCATCCCGCAGTCCTATATGCTGGAAAAAGTCGGGCAGGCGCTGATTACTGCATATAAGCGTGACCATGTCGGCGCAGTTGACAACGTCTTTGTCGAGCCCATCCCGGAAAAGAAGAAAATCAAAATGTATGTGCAGAAAACCGTGGTCGAGGTGGTGGAAAACATCGACACCGAAATCTCCCTGGAAGATGCAATGAAGATTTCCAAGCGTGTCCATTTGGGCGACACGGTCAATGTTGAAGTGGTCACCAAGAACTTTGGTCGAATTGCTGCTCAGACTGCAAAGCAGGTCATCATCCAGGGCATTCGTGAAGCCGAGCGTGGCATGATTCTTCAGGAATTCTCCTCCAAAGAACATGAACTTTTAAACGCACAGGTTTCCCGAGTCGATCCCACCAGCGGTGGTGTTGTCTTGGAAATCATCGGCTCTGCTGAGAAAGCAGATGCCTATCTCTCCGCAAAGGAGCAGGTCCCGGGCGAAGTCCTCGCTGTTGGCGACCGCATTAAGATTTATGTGGTAGAAGTCCGCAAAGCGCTCAAGGGTCCGCAGGTAGTGATCTCCCGTACCCATCCGGGTCTGGTTCGCCGTCTGTTTGAAATCGAAGTCCCCGAAATCCATGACGGCACAGTCGAAGTCAAGAGCATTTCCCGTGAAGCAGGCAGCCGCACCAAGATCGCTGTTTGGTCGAATGATGAAAATGTCGACCCGATCGGTGCTTGTGTTGGTCCCCGTGGCGCACGTGTTGCTGCAATCGTGGATGAACTTCGTGGCGAAAAGATCGATATCGTCAAATACTCCGAAAACCCCGCAGAATATATCGCTGCGGCTCTCTCCCCTGCAGATGTTGTGGAAGTCACGGTAGACGAAGAAGCTCGCACTTGCCGTGTCCTCGTTCCGGACGATCAGCTCTCGCTTGCCATCGGCAAAGAGGGGCAGAACGCCCGTCTTTCCGCAAAGTTGACCGGCTTTAAGATCGACATCAAGCCGGTGAGCGCACGTGAGGAGTGATTCCCACATGCAAAAGCAGAAAAAAATCCCGCAGCGTCAATGTGTGGGCTGTCGCACCATGCATGACAAGCGTGATCTCATCCGTGTGGTAAAATCCCCGGAGGGTGAGATTTCGCTGGACGATCGCGGTAAGAAGCCGGGGCGCGGTGCGTACCTGTGCAAAAACCCCGCCTGCCTGAAAAAGGCACGCAAGATTCGTGCTTTGGAGCACGCATTTTCGCTGAGCATTTCCGATGAGGTATACACCGCATTGGAAGCGCAATTGGAGGCGGAACATGAGTAAGGCACTCAGACTTTTGGGGCTTGCCCGCAGAGCGGGTCGGCTTGAGATTGGAGAAGACGGAACGCTCGCTTCCATCAAAAGCGGTCGGGCAAAAGCGGTTTTCCTTGCGGAGGACGCCGCAGAAAACTCCCGCCGTCGTACCAACCGTCTTGCAGAAGAACATCACATCCCCTGTCAGATTCTTTCCGTGTCTAAGGAAGCACTCGGAAAAGCGCTCGGACGTGATGTGGTTGCCATGGCAGCTGTCTGTGATGAGGGTCTTGCAACCGCCGCAATCAAAGCGGAGCAATCAGAGTAGTAACACTTTACGGAGGTGGCTTATATTGAGTATGCAGAAATACAGAGTACATGAGGTCGCAAAGGATTTCGGTCTGACCACCAAGGTGGTCACTGATATCATGACCGAGTTTCTTGAGACCCCGAAAAACCATATGCAGGTGTTGACCGAGCCTGAGCTCAACCTGATTTTCGATGTGATTACCACACGCCATCAGGTGGAGAGTTTCGAGGCATTCATGGCGGTCGCCGCACCGAAAAAAGAGGAGAAGAAAGCGGCAGATGCGAAACCCGCAGCTTCCGATCAGCCCGCAACCCCGGCGGCACCTCCGGCCGAGCCGAAGAAATCGGGCAAGATCACACAGGTGCACCATTTGGACACCCGTGGCTCCTCGGTCGATCTTTCCAAATATGATGACCATGCAGAAACCCTTGTTCCCGACAAGGCAAAGAACATGAGCCAGGGCAAGGAGAAGTTCAAAAAGAACAACAAGAATCAGCAAGGTCTCAGCCAAAAGCGCCGCATGGAAGAGCAGGAAAAGATGAAGCGACTCCAGGCGCAGCAGGCAGCTGCAAAAAAACAGCAGCTTAAAATCACGATTCCGGACGAAATCGCAGTCGGCGAACTGGCAAGCCGCCTCAAACGCACCGGTGCAGACGTGGTCAAAGAACTCATCAAAGCAGGCATCATGGCATCGGTTTCCCAGGTCATTGATTATGATACAGCCGCACTTATTGCAATGGAAATGGGCGCAAAAGTAGAGCGAGAAGTCGTTGTCACCATCGAGGAACGACTCATTGACGTGAGTGAGGACGCACCTGAAACCCTGCGTCCACGTGATCCGGTCGTTGTTGTCATGGGTCACGTTGACCACGGTAAAACCTCCCTGCTTGATGCCATCCGTTCCACCAACGTGGTCTCCGGTGAAGCCGGCGGTATCACTCAGCACATCGGTGCATACCGTGTAGAGCTGGGCGGTCGTCCCATCACCTTCCTGGATACCCCGGGTCACGCTGCGTTTACCTCCATGCGTGCACGTGGTGCAAAAGCAACCGACGTTGCAATCCTGGTGGTTGCAGCAGATGACGGTATCATGCCGCAGACCATTGAAGCAATCAGCCATGCAAAAGCAGCAAACATTCCGATTGTTGTTGCAGTCAATAAGATGGATAAAGAGGGTGCGAACCCCGACCGTATCATGCAGCAGCTCACCGAGCATGAGCTTGTCCCGGAAGAATGGGGCGGCTCCACCATCGTGTGCAAAATCTCGGCAAAGCAGAAGCAGGGCATCGACGAACTGCTCGAGATGGTCCTGCTCACCTCTGATATGCTGGAACTGAAAGCAAATCCTGACCGCAGAGCAAGCGGTACCGTCATCGAAGCGAAGCTGGACCGTGGTCGTGGTCCGGTCGCAACCCTGCTTGTGCAGAACGGTACGTTAAAAAGCGGTGATGTCCTCATTGCAGGAACATCGGTCGGTCGTGTCCGTGCTATGACCAACGACAAGGGCGCACAAATCAAAAACGCAGGCCCGTCTGTTCCGGTCGAAGTCATCGGTCTCTCGGAAGTCCCAAGTGCAGGCGATCTGTTCTATGCGGTTGAAGATGAACGCATGGCACGTGAACTGGTCGAGCAGAGAAAGGCTCAGGAAAAAGACGCAGCAAACGCCGCTGTGCATAAGGTTTCCCTGGAAGATCTCTTCAGCCAGATCGAAGCAGGCACCATCAAAGATCTCAACCTGATCGTCAAAGCAGACGTACAAGGCTCTGCAGAAGCGGTCCGTGCTTCTCTTGAAAAACTCTCCAACGAGGAAGTCCGTGTGCGTGTCATCCATTCGGGTGTCGGCGCAATCAACGATTCCGACTTGATGCTCGCAAGCGCATCCAATGCAATTATCGTCGGCTTTAACGTACGCCCGGATGCAAACATCCGTGACGAAGCAGAGCGCCAAAAAATCGATATGCGTCTGTACCGCATCATTTATGACTGCATCGAGGAAATCGAGGCAGCAATGAAAGGCATGTTGGCGCCGAAGTTCCAGGAATCTGTTTTGGGTCATGCGGAAATCCGCCAGACCTTCAAGGCATCCAAAGTCGGCACCATTGCAGGCTGCTATGTCACCGACGGCAAAATCTCCCGCAACTCGCAGGTACGTGTTGTGCGTGACGGTGTTGTGGTCTACGAGGGTGAGCTTGCTTCTCTCAAACGCTTTAAGGACGATGTCAAGGAAGTTCTGAGCGGCTTTGAATGTGGTCTCAATATCGAACGATTCAACGACATTAAGGAAGGCGACATAATCGAGGCATTCGAGATGATCGAGGTCGCCCGATAGGAGTAAATTATGGCAAACAACCGTAAAGGCAGGATCAACGAAGAAATCCTGCGCGAGCTTTCCTCCCTCATCCGCACCCTGAAAGACCCTCGCATCACCGGAATGGTATCGATCACTCATGTGGATGTCACCCCGGATATGCGATATGCACGTGTGTTTGTAAGCCGCTTGGGCGATCCAAAAGAGCTTGCCGCTTGCATCAAGGGCCTCAAGAGTGCCGGCGGATATCTGCGCCGGGAACTTGCACGGTCGCTCACCATCCGTTACACCCCTGAGTTGGTGTTTGTTGCGGATGATTCCATCGAGTACGGCGCACATATCATGGAATTGCTCGAAGGCTTGGAGGAGACGCATGAACAGGATTGATGCGGCAAACTTCCTTGCTTTGCGGGATGACTTTCTCATCCTGACTCATAAAAATCCGGACGGAGATACGGTGGGCAGTGCCGCCGCTCTCTGTCTTGCGCTCCGCACGCTCGGAAAACGTGCGAGCATTTTGGAAAACCCGGGATTTACCGCAAGATTCTCTCGGTATCTCGAGGGTTTGGTAGGAGAAGCTTCCGCCGATGCCACCGTAGTAAGTGTCGATGTCGCAGATGCCTCTCTCCTGCCGAAAAATGCAAAATCCCTCACTGTTTCCCTTGCGATTGACCATCACGGAACCCATCGTGAATTCTGTGAGAACCGTTTGGTGGAACCGAATTCCGCCGCTTGCGGCGAGGTGATTCTCGGTGTGATTGATGCACTTGGCGTTTCTCTTACCGAGGAAATCGCCCGTCCGCTTTATCTCGCAATCGCAACCGACACCGGATGTTTTTCCTTTTCCAACACCACTGTAGACACCCATTTGATTGCGGCACGGCTGTTTCCGCTTGTTCCGGATGCCGCCGCAATTAACCATACTTTCTGCGTGCAGAAAACTCGCCGACGTGCTGCACTGGAAGCCCGCCTTCTCTCCGAAGCAGAAGATGTTTTCGGCGGTGCGTGCATGGTCCTCACCATTCCACGTTCCATGATGGAAGAACTTTCTCTCATCGATGATGATCTCGACAACATCGCTTCCATCGCCCGTGCGGTCGAAGGCGTGCGTCTTGCCATTGTGATTCGTGAATTGGAACACGGCGTATGTAAGGCTTCTCTGCGCTCGGATCCGAGCGTTGATTCCGCACTCATCTGCTCGCATTTTTCAGGCGGCGGACACACCTGTGCAGCAGGTTGTTCAATTGCCGGTACCCCGAGTGAAGCAAGGGATGTCCTGCTTTCAAAAATTCGGGAGCTTGAGGTGTTTTAGATGAATGGGATCCTGATTATGGACAAGCCCGCAGGCTTTACCTCACACGATGTGGTGGCAAAGCTGCGAGGCATCTGCGGCACACGCCGCATCGGACATAGCGGAACGCTGGATCCCATGGCAACAGGCGTGCTTCCCGTCTTTATCGGACGAGCCACCCGAGCCTGTGAGTTTGCGGAGGGAGACGATAAAGTCTACCGTGCCACACTCACCCTTGGTGTCACCACCACTACGCAGGACTCGTCCGGCACCGTGCTTTCCGAGTCCCCGGTGTTGTGCGATTTGACTGACGTCCGTGCAGCGGCATCCGGTTTTCTCGGAGAAATCGAGCAGATTCCTCCCATGTATTCAGCAATCAAAGTAGGCGGAAAAAAACTCTATGAGCTTGCACGAAGCGGAGTGGAGATTGAGCGTAAAGCACGAAAGATTACCGTCTACTCCATCGATGTTACGCAGCTTGGAACGAGGGAATATTCCCTCTTGATTCACTGCTCCAAAGGTACATACGTCCGTACTCTTTGTGCGGATATCGGAGCAAGCCTTGGTTGTGGCGGCATGATGAGTGCTCTGCGCCGCATCCGTGCCGGTCGTTTTGACGAGAGCATGGCGCACGGGTTTGATGAGGTCTCGGACAATCCCACTGCGCATCTCCTCCCGGTCGATTCGCTTTTTTCCCACTTTCCAAAGGTAACGCTCTCCCCAAGCGGTGAGCGAAAATGTAAAAACGGTGCGCTTGTCCCCTGTAAAACCGCAGAACTGGGCGCACGCTATCGTGTCTATTCCGAGTCGGGCGAATTTCTCATGCTCGCCGAAGGAATCGACGGAAATTTGAAAACCGTGAAAAGTTTTTTCGAGGTGTAAGTTATGAAGCAACGAGTGATCGCACTAGGTCTTTTTGACGGCGTCCATATCGGGCACGGAGAACTTCTCCGTACCGCTCGGACCAGGGCGGACGGACTCAACTGTCCCGCCTCGGTGCTCACCTTCTCCCCGCCCCCTCTGCAGGTGGTAAGCGGAGAGAATGTTCTGCTCATCAATACCGCAGAGGAACGAAAAACACTGATGCAGCAGCTCTATGGCATGGACGAGGTTCTCACATTGCCGTTTGATGCAACCTTTGCCGCTATGCCTTGGGATGTATTTTTGACCACCCTGCTTGAAACCTATCATGCTTGCCATATCGTTGCAGGATATGATTTCCGTTTCGGAGCAAACGGTGATGGTGACGCAATGCGTTTGCGTGCATTCTGTGCATCCCATGCAATCGGATGTGATATCATTGACCAGGTTTCCATTGACGAGGTGAAAGTCAGTTCCTCTCATATCCGTACCCTGCTCCAAAACGGAGATCTCGCTACTGCTGAAGCGTTTTTGGGTCATCCGCACTATATGGAGTTGTTGGTCCTTCCGGGCAACCGTGTCGGGCGTACCATCGGTGCACCGACGGTCAACCACGTTCCTGCCGATTCTGTACTTTTGCCTCCGTTCGGGGTGTATGCCACCACAGTCACAGTGGACGGGGTTTCCTACCGTGCAGTGACCAACCTGGGTGTTCGTCCGAGTGTTTCGGATGACAACAAGGTTTCGGTAGAAACACATATCTTGGATTTCGACGGTGACCTTTACGGGAAAACCATTCCCTTGTTCTTCCGTTTCAAAATCCGTGACGAGCGTAAATTCCGTTCTCTTGATGCTTTGCGTGCACAGATCAAAAAAGATATGCAAACCGCACGAAATAACTGAGAAAAAACCGGTAGAGTCTTGCTCTACCGGTTTTCTTAATTCAAGATTGCAATTGCCAGATTTAAGTAACCCGCAAAAGAGACCCATGCAAGATACGGAATCAGCAAATACCCTGCCGCCTTACGAATCCGATAAAACAGAATCACATTCAGTAAGATGAGTGCCCACAACACGAGTAACCACAGGAAGGAAAACGTGTACAATTTCAGCCCGAAAAACCAAATGGACCAAAAGAAATTAAAAAACAACTGTGCGGCATACACCGACCATGCGGTGAATTTTTCTCCCGGCGATGCATCCGACGTACTCATCAGATAGGATGCAAGCCCCATCAAAAGATACAGAATTGTCCAAACCACCGGAAAGAGCCAACCGGGCGGCGATAACGGAGGTTGTTGCAGCGTCTCAAATGTTTCCATCCCGCCACGTGTGAGCAATGCACTGACAAGTCCCACTCCAAGCGGCAGAAGCAGGCAAATAATCAGCCGTTTCCACTCGATTTTCATAAAAAATCACCTCACCCATACTCTATGTGGGCGAGGTGTTTTTTATGCGTATTTAGCGTGCCTTGTTTGGCTCCTGCGTTTGCTTTTTGGCATCTGCCAGTTTTTTGCTGCGGCGGTTTTTGACTTCATCGCTCATCGGCTTGATGTCGCCCGCCTTGGTCAGTGCCCAGCGAGTCATAAGCGGACCGAAGAGTTCATAAATCAGCACAGCAAAGAGGGTGATGTTGCGAATGAGTGCACCCTCACCCGGCCACTCTGCCGCTGCAATCGCACACATTCCAAGTGCAACGCCTGCTTGCGGAAGCAAGGTGATTCCCAAATACTTGGTAACTTCGGGAGTGCACGCAGTTGCTTTTGCGCTGACATAAGAGCCAAAGTATTTTCCCAACGAACGGAAGATGATGTAGACCAAACCAATGATTACAATTGCAAGATCTGCAAAGACATTGAGTTCCAACTCCGCACCCGAAATAACAAAGAACAGAGCAAAGAGCGGGGAGGTCCATTTATCCGATGCTTCCATCAAGTCTTCAGACAGCGGACAGATGTTGCAGAAGATGGTTCCCAACATCATGCACACCAAAAGGGACGAGAAACTAACATGGACAGGACCGACATGGAATTCCAGCATGGAAAGCGCTGCGGTAAGGAACACCAGACCAATGGTGAGATTGAGACGGTTGGTGTTGGAGTTGAAGAGTTTTTCCAGCTGAGTCAACACCCAACCCATCACAGCACCAAGGACAAGCGACGCAACAATTTCAATGAGCGGATTCACAACAATTGAAATCACATCGATTGCACCGGTGGTCAAAGTCTTTGCAATTCCAAAAGAAACAGCAAATACGATGAGACCCACAGCATCGTCAAGTGCAACAATGGGAAGCAGCAAGTCGGTCAGTTTTCCCTTTGCTTTGTACTGACGTACAACCATCAGGGTTGCAGCAGGAGCGGTAGCAGTCGCAATCGCACCCAGGGTAATTACCTGCGGCAAAGAGAGTTTATCCGGCATCAACAGATGTAAACCGTAAAGGGCAAGATCAACAAAGAGTGTTGCGACTAATGCCTGAACAACACCGATGACAAACGCTTGCTTACCGGTTTTTTTGAGATCGTCCAAGCGGAACTCACTTCCGATGGAAAATGCAATGAATCCAAGTGCAACCTCGGAAATCAGCGAGAGTTTCCCCACCGCATCATGCGAGGGAAATCCAATTCCGTTCCATCCAAGTGCTCCAATGCAGTAAGGCCCGATCAGAACACCTGCAATCAGGTATGCGGTGACCGCCGGAAGTTTCAGCGGCTTGAAAAAACGGGTCATAATCAGCCCTGCAAGAAGGGCGATGGAGACCGAAAGTAATGTGCTCATGAAATAACCTTCTTTCTATGTAAACAACTAAATTAGTATATCATATTTCCCCAACTTGTCAACACAAAACAATTGACTTTTTTCTGTCAATCTGCTATTCTATCAGCAGATTGGAGGCGTAAAAATGCGTGTTTTTGTTTTTTCTGACTCACACGGGGCTCATTCGTCGCTTCCCCATATTTTGAATCAAGACACACCCGATCTTGCGGTGCATTTGGGCGATCATGCAGACGATGCTGCGCACCTCTCCAAGACGGTAAACACCCCCATACTTTGGGTGGCGGGCAACTGTGACCCTTTCTCAAGCACACCCCACGAGCTGACCGTGGAGTGGGAGGGGCATACGGTCTATCTCTGTCACGGTCATACCCACCGGGTCAAGTCATCACTCCTCGCCCTTTCCTATGCTGCACAGGAACACGGTGCCTCCCTCGCCCTTTTCGGTCATACCCACACCCGTTGCGACGAAACCTATAACGGAATTCGACTCATCAATCCCGGTGCGGTAAAGCAAGGCTCTTACGCAGTCCTCACCGTGACCACGGATTCGATCGCTTGCGAGTTCAAACAAATCTAATCAACAGAACAAGGACTCCATGGGAATCCCCCATCGAGTCCTTGTTTTCTTTATTCACTCATATTTTCCAGTGCCTGTTTTTGAACCAAAAGACATTCTTTCAAGTCGAGTGCATCTCGGGTCAGATTCGCCTCAATCCCGTGCGCTGCCGCAAGTTTTACAGTAAATTGATACACGGTATCAAGCTGTTTTTCAGTGAGGACGAGTGCACGGTTTCCTTTTTCCAAGGCGGTCACAAATCCTGCCAAAAAACCGGGAGTAAGGGTTCCATTTTTCATCCCAACAAGGTAAGAATCCAACAAACGTTCCTGTTTGCGTGCCGTACGACGCTTTGTCGATACAAGAATCACACCGGCGACCCCGAGTGCCGCAAGCACACCGCCTGCAATCGCCACCTCGGTTTTATGTGCTCCAAGAAAGTCTGCCGTCTTTTCTCCTGTCCCTTTTGCCGAATTTAGCATCTTCGGAATCCGCTTTTTCATCTTGCCATAGAATCTGTGTGCCCCACGTGCCGCACTTTTATAGGTATCCCCATCCAGCAAAAAATTAAAATTCATATCCGGCATCTCTTCACCGCCTTTTTCTTTTATTCTATCACAAAGCAAACCACCCTGCAAGCCGGTAAAACACCGCCTTTTCCCAATGCAACCGCGTTTCTTAATATAAATCACAAAAACCAACCACCTTGAGGCGGTTGCGACCGTCCACCTGACGATCGCCAAGAGCCGCCTTTCAAGTCCCTCCCCATTCAATTCAAGAAGAAAAAGACCGCCCTTTCGGACAGTCTTTTTCTTCTTGGTGCGGGAGATGGGACTTGAACCCACACGGTGAAACCACCGGCTCCTAAGACCGGCGCGTCTGCCATTCCGCCACTCCCGCAGATTGCGAGAATGGAGTGCACTCCATTCTCGATGATTTACTTTGTAATTGCGTTCATGATATCCTCATACTCAATCAGCAGCGCCTGCGCTTGGCTGATGAGCAGCGCCGCACTCTGATGTACGATCTGCGAATCCCAGGTATCGCCGTGCTCCATCGCCGCAGCACAATCCGGAATAAGGTATGCCTCACCGATGCGCAAACGCACGATATTGGGAAGCCCGAGTTCACGGAACAGGATGCAGATATTGGTGCAAAAACCGGTATAGACAAACTTCTCGATTCCATGCTGGAGCGCATAGTTCTTAAAGTCCTCAAGCGAGGTTTTGCCGTGGACAAAGAGGGTTGCACGACCGTCGTCCACCATCTCCTGCAACTCCTGCGGGATCTTGCTGTTGTAGGGGCCCGACGGGTCATCACTGAGCACGATGATCTGATGTCCGCTCTTTTGTGCGGCACGCACGAGCGGCAGGATCTTCTCATCGGTCACACGACCGAAATACTCATTTCCGAAGTCACTCGGGGTATTGATCCACGGATCCATAATGATGATTGCAGTTTTCTTACTCTCGAAGCGACGAATGAACGGATTCCAAGTATCGCAAGTTGCGATTTTGGTTTCCGAGAGAAATTCCAGTTCAGTCTCACTCTTATATTTCCAATGGGAATAACGCTTGGTGCACAGGGTGTAGCTGACTCCGCCATCCTCCCAAACCGCATTGGGGTCACAGGCAGGGAGATTGTTTTCCAGCAAAGAACCTTTCATGTTCGTTTCTCCTTATGCACGCTCCACCTTATCTGCCATATTTTCGAGCCAGCCGCCTTCAAACGCCTCGATCTGACCGGCGTCACACAGCCCTGCGATCTTGGGATCCATCGGGATTCGGGAGACCGTATCAATTCCATATACCGCCGCCTGCTCCATTACATGGCTTTCGCCGAAAATCTCATGCTTTCCGCCGCAATCCGGGCACTGGAAGTAGGACATGTTCTCCACCAAACCCAGCACGGGAACATTCATCATTTCTGCCATTTTGACCGCTTTTCCAACGATCATACCGACCAAATCCTGCGGAGAGGTAACCACTACGATTCCATCCACCGGCAGGCACTGGAATACGGTGAGCGGGACATCGCCGGTTCCCGGCGGCATATCCACAAAGAGGAAATCCACATCGTTCCAGATGACATCGGTCCAAAACTGCTTGACTGCACCTGCAATGACAGGTCCGCGCCAAACCACCGGGTCAGTCTCATTTTCCAGGAGCAGGTTCACGCTCATCACCTGAACACCGCCACGGCTGATTGCCGGAAGCAATCCGTCCTGCCCTGCCTGGGCACGACCGGTGATTCCAAACACCTTGGGAATCGAAGGACCGGTGATATCCGCATCCAGAATACCTGCATTTTTTCCACGTTTTTGCATGGTAGCCGCAAGCATTGAGGTGACAAGAGACTTACCAACGCCGCCTTTGCCGCTGACAACGCCGATTACCTTTCCGATTTTGGAAAGGCGATGGGGTGCTTCTAAAAAACTCTGCGGGTCTTTGCGGGAAGCGCAATCGGCACCGCAAGAGGAACAATCGTGTGTACATTCGCTCATGAGAAAAACTCCTTTCGTTTAGTGGCAGCCGTGACCGCCGCAACCATGTTTTCCGCAACCACCGCAGGTGTGCCCACCATGGTCGTGATGGGAGCAATTTGCATTGGGGTCAAACTCCAAACTCCCGGTAATGTATGCTTCTACAGCGTCACGGGTGTTCCCGGTGACACCGCCAAACACCATAATTCTTGCCGCAGCCAGCGCAGCTTTTGCACCGCCGCCAATGCCGCCGCAGATGACCACTCGCACATCTTGCTCTGCCAAAAAGGTCGCAAGTGCGCCGTGGCCTTGTCCCGCACTGGATACCACTTCACTTTTTTGAATCGCACCGTCTTCCACAGTGAAAATCTCAAAAGTTTCACAATGTCCGAAATGCTGGAAAATCTCACCGTTTTCATATGTTACTGCGATTTTCATAAACGCACTTCCTTTCAGTTTTCTTATTATATCACAAACCTGTTTGCAGAATCAACAGGAAATCACGATCCAAGCTTCTGCTGTTTCATCCAGAACCACATCACAAATTTATGTGGCAGCATCCGTGCCAAACACACTTGTGCTCGAGCAATGAAGCCGTATTTGGATACATCTTTCCCCCGACGCAGATCCCGCCATGCACGGGCAACAATGTCCTCTGCATCATACATGGCGATATAGGTTTTCACGACCGCATCCGCATCTTTCTTTACCGCACGGTCAAAAAACTCGGTACGGGTCCAAAACGGACAAACCGCCAACACCGAAACATCGGAAAGTTCCCGATTCAGCGCACGGGAAAACGAAAGTACAAACGCCTTGCTTGCTCCATAAACGTTGATATATGGGATGGGCTGATAGGCTGCAACCGATGCGATGTTCACGATTTTCGCACCTGAGTGCAAAAACGGAACCGTGATTTGGCACAGACTCATCAACGCCATGCAGTTGAGTTTTACCATGTTACGGTTTTCTTCCACACTTGCGTCTACGGTTGCGCAAAACTTCCCAAATCCGCTCGCATTGATGAGAAGCCGCACATCGGGGTTTTCCGCAGAAAGCAAGTCGGCATATTCTTTGATGGCGCCCTCATCGGTCAAATCCAGCGCAAGAACTCGTTTCGGAATCCCGAGCTCCAACTCCTCCAACCGCTCTTTTCTGCGGGCAATCACCCACACTTCATCAAGCGGTTCGCCAAACTGCGATAATGTTTCAGCAAAACGTTTTCCGATACCGGACGATGCCCCAGTGATAACCGCAATTCTTTTCACAGTAATTCCTCCCAAGTTTTGATCGCACGATCTGCTGTGGCACTCAGAGATTCCCAAAACACTGCGCCGCTCTTCTCATATACCGCAACCGTCTGCAAGCCTGCACTCTTTGCGGTTTGAATGGCGGTGAGGTTGTCATCGAAAAAGACAATTTCCGCAGGTGCAACACCAAGCCGTGCTGCCACATCCCGATAAATCTCCGGATCTGATTTGACTTTTCCCAAATCCTCACAAGTCCAAACATGGGTGAATTCCCCCATAATTCCGTTACGTGTCAGACATGGGTCCAGCATTTTATGCGGACTTGCTGTGAGAACACATTTTTCCTCACTGCGTGAGCGCAAAAACTCCGCCGCACCCGATTTTAGTAAAATCTCATCCCGATAGCGTGGCAAAGCGTATACATCCATCATGGAAAGTAGGGTTTCTTCGGAATACGGAACCCCCAGCACCTCTTGCATATAAACTGCACTGCCGTGGTCACCTAAGGTTGCGAGGGTTGTGACAATGTCATCCGGGTAAGAAACTTTTGCCTTTTTCAGGATGTGCAGCATTTTTTCTCCCCAAGCTTCCATGGAGTCTGCCAGTGTCCCGTCAAAATCAAACAGCAGAATCACACAACCAACTCCTCATTTGCAGGAATGTCCCACTCACTTCCGTTCCAAAGAAGCGTCCCGCCGTCAAACGGTGCAAAAACCGTGAGTTTCCCGTCTCGATAATTGATGCGGATGTCACCTCGCACGGTTGGCACCACGCCCTCAAACCAAGTATAGCGTCCTGGATTCGGCGCTACCGTAAAGGCGGCAAATCCCGGTGCGGTAGAGGATACACCCAGGCAGTAACGTCCCAAAAAGTAAATCGGTCCGCTCGACCATGCATGGCAGAGAGATTTCCCAAATTCCTCACCATACATCGCATAGCCTGCCGGAAGTCCCTCTTCCGGTTTAAACTCTTCCCACATCGAAGTGGCGCCGAGTGCGAGCATCGCACCCCAATAGCCTTCCAATTTCTCTTGTGCAACGGTAAGTTTTCCGAGTCGGCACAGCGCCATCAACTCATATAACTTAAAATATGGGGTGGTGATGGCATCCACGCCCGGATTTTCCAGCACCCGATGAAGAATCCGGTCGGCTTGCTGCTCATCCACAAAGTCAAACAATACCGCAAGGATGTTTGCGTGACGGGTGATGTGCGAAGAAAGCTCCGGGTAGGTATCCAAAAACCCGTTCTCACTCCAAAACCGTGTGAAAATACGCTCACGTAATGTGTTTGCTCGGTCGAGATAAGCCTCCTCACCGGTCAGTTCTGCCATTGAAAGGTGCGTTTTCCAAAGTAAAATCTGTTCTGCAGAGAGCGGTCCCGATTGATCAATGGTGCCCCAATCAATGAAGATCCAGTCCCCTTCCCGCTCGACCACAAAGCCCTGCTCATCGCAGCGGCTCACGATATAGTCATAGAGCATCCGAACCCTCGGCAACACAAAGGAAACGAACTCGGCATCCCCAAAAGAGCGGTAAAACTCCGCAACCGAAATGATGAGGAATGCGGAATAGTCATTGATGGTATTGACATGCTGATGCACCCGATCTTTCGGCAACAGCGCCAAAATCGTGCGTTTGACGATTTCGGGATCTGCAAACAGATAATCCGAAATCAGAATGGATTGACGTGCATCGCCGCCCCATACCCAGCGGTCACGTTTGATGCCGTCGAGGAAAAACTCACGTGAACACAGATGGAAAGTGTCTGCACAAACATCCCAAATGGTTTTGACTCCCTCTTCGTTGCAGGAAAAACGTCCACGTTTTTCAAGCGGGAGAAATTCAAACTCAGCATGAAGGGTCGCAGGTTTCGTAACATAGAGATAACGGAATGCACGGGATTTGAGTATCCCTGCTGTTTCCACATCCTCCCAAACCGTACACTTTCCCCAGCCTTTTCCTGCAAGAGCTTCTTCAACACTCTCACCGTAAAACACGGTCGCAGGTGCGGAAAGAGCGTCTATCACCACGCTTCCAAACAGTTCCCGTCCAAAATCAAAGAGCATGCCACCCTGATATTCTTTACAGGAAACCGCTTCAACACGCTCATACGAAAAGGGGAACTTCTGCGGGTCATCGTTTGGCGAGGAAAAAACAGGGGTCGCACCCGCCAAAACAGGCGCCGCACCTCCGTGCGTGACACGCCAACTCTCGTCGGTAGAAACTGCTTCATTTTCGATATAAATACACGGCAGTCCACCGGGATTTCCGATTTTTACACTGACGGTATGTTCACCTGCCGAATATGGCACTGCTTGCTCCAACGGATAGAACACCTCATCCAGAATTACAACTCCGTCCCCCTTGGCATAGCAAACAAACTCTCCACCGCATTTTGCAGTAAAGGTCTTGGTGAATTCGACAAACGGATAGGGCATGGGAACATCCCAAAACGGTGGACGAGCCATTCCGTAAGACTCACGCCGAAAGTGAAGCTGCAAATTATGATACGCTTCAAATTCTCCACGATACCAAATCCATTTTCCCATGACGTTCCTCCTATTCGGTATACACCCTGCCCCAAAACGGGACATCTCCCCAAAGCCCACGCATAGAAGACTGCACTTGCTCTTTGATTTGTGCCATTCCCTTCACGGTGGGATGGTTGTTTGTTTTATCAATATCGTGGAGCATGATCGGTTTTGCACCGTATGCCCGTGCCGCACGGGAGAGTCCTTCGGTAACGGCAGCATCCAAATCGGTATTCACAATACAGTAAATTTTTGCTTTCGGCAAAATTTCACGCAGTTTTGCAAAGAAATATCCGATTGCAGGCAGAATAAAGTAAAGATCCTTTTTCTCCCAACCGGAGAGCATCAACTCCCCATTTTGTGCAGTCTCGTTCCAACTGTCGTTGGTTGCACCGAATACGAATACCGTGTCTATTTCATGCTCCTCGAAAAAGCCTTGATGTTTCAAGGTTTCCAAGCGGTAGATAAAGGAGCTGGTCTCCGAACAATCCACCCCTTCATATGCAGTATAACACACGGTGGAACCCGACCAACTGTCGTTGCGCACCAACTCCAGCTTGTTCTCCGCCATGAGCGAATACCACCAGGTTTCTTCCACTCGACTCAAATCTGTTCCGCCCCACATAGGTGCATAATAAGTCGCATACCCTTCCGGAATGAAGTTCTCAAAGGTAGAGTAACTATCTCCAAAAATCAGTGCTTGTTTCATCTCTGCTCCTCCAGTTTTCTGTAAATCTCTTGCGATGTCTGCACAATTTTTTCCAATTCTTCCTCACAAACGGTGTTCAGCCGTTCTTTTTTCGGAAGCCCCCATACTCGGAACCACTTTGGTCCGATCCATTCGTAAGCCTGTGTTTTCTGAAACACACCCGCAAGAATCGAGAGTGCTGCACGGGCAGGCTTCATGAAAATCACTTTCATCGGGTGCTTGATGAGTGCAAAAACAAGTTTTGGGTAATGTGCGGTGATATTGGTAAACGTGATCCCGGGATGCACCACAGAAACCGACGCACCTTCACGTGCAAGCCCCCACATCGCCCCCATCAAAAACCGCTTCGCATTCCCGTATGCACGACTTGCGGCACTTCGAGTGCGAAAGTCTATATCATCAAGATCAATCTTAGAATAGGTATGCGCAACGCTTCCTACCACGACTGCGTGCTCAATATGCCCAAGCAACCGACGAATCATATAATATGGGGAAACAAAATTGATTTGAAATACGTTATCAAATCCACCGTTGCAAATCCTGCGTGGGATACTGTATGCCCCTGCATTGTGGATGAAAAGATCCACGCCATGCGCAATCAGCATGTCTGTTGCATTTTTGACCGATGCAAGATCTTCCAGATCCACAAAAATGCAGGTGACCGAAACACCAAACGCTTCCAGTTTCGCTTTGTGAGTCAAACTCTTTTCCGCATTACGGTTGAGCAGGATGAGGTCTGCACCCAAAAGCGCCAAATACCGACACAACGGTGCACCGAGACCTCCGGTCGAGCCGGTGATTGCAATGCGCTTTCCACGCAGGCTGTTACAGTTTTTCTTCATCCATGCCGATGTGGTCATCCTTCTCACCTCTCTCGGTATTGTATCACACTTTTTCCCATAAGAAAAGACCGTGACAGTGTCACGGTCTTTAAGTTTTCAGATTTATGCGCCGACTGCTTCAATCACGACAGAGGACGGAATGCTGCCGCCGAAGATCGATTCAAGCGAAGCATAGAAGTCGCTTGTTTCCAAATCGCTCTCATCACACGCAACACGGAATGTAACCAGCGGAGTGCTGTCCGCATAGGTCGCATAGTCCGCACCAAACGCAGAGGACTTGGTTCCGTCAAGCGTGGTATCTGCCTGCACATTCACGATCGTTCCAACCGGCAGGGTACGGTGCATGATGGCAAGATTGCCCGAGCCGAGAGTAACCTCGGTCACGCCAACCCAAAGAATTTCAGAAGTTTCGGTTGCCGCCACATCCCCGATAGAAGTGACCGGACCGGTCATTTCTGTTCCTGAGACAGTTCCGGTATAAATCCCTCCGTTCGGTACGCTCGGGGTTGTGCCCTGTGCAGGTTGAACGGTGATTGTTCCCATATTCGGGTCTTCTACATCAAACGGCAATGCAAGATACTCACGGATGTTCCAACCGCTTTCTGCAGCATTCCAGTTTGTGCCACGGAATCCGCCTGTGCCGAGGACACGGATGTCAACAGGATCATCCGGATTGCCTGCACCCGGATTACCTGCACCCGGATTACCCGGATTACCACCTGTTGTTTCATCATAGGTCGCATCTGCATCGTAATCGCTGCCGAAGGAGTCTTCCTCGTGCGGAACCTGAGTTGCAAACAAATTGATTCCCAATGTAATCTGCGGCGGCTCTGTTCCGGTCAGATGGTTTGCTTCGTTTCCGACAGTTTCCGGCATATGAAGTACCAATGCCACGACCTGTGCGGTGTCTTCGCCCGGAAGCAGGACGGTGTCAACGCCATAAGTGACGTTTTCAAGTTTGGTAAAGTTTGAGATGTTCGACTTTGCCGCAGCACGACTTCCGAACATGGACGGGAACAGAATATCTGCATCATTTGCACCGTCAACAATCTCATTTTGTATATAAGATCCAATCTGCAAGGAGTCTGAAAGCTTGAAAGACTCGTTGTAAACGTTGGTACCCTCGATTTCTTCAATGATCTCAACGACCAATTCATATTTAAGTGCCAAAGAACCCGCATTGGAAACACGCAGGAACACAGTCTCGGTATAGCCCGGCTCATAGAGTGCTTCATCATCAAAGAGCGGATCGGTGCCGACTTCCTGCCAACCATCCGACCATTCGGTTTTGTACTCCAGAACAACGTCAAGATTGCCCGACTTGATGATGTTGTTCACTGAGGAGACCGAATCAGTAAACCATGCAAATGTGGTTCCGATGAGCATGGAAATACAAAGAAGCAAAGAAATTGCACTCAGCAAAAGCGCCTGTTTTGTCTTTTTCATTGTCTGATTCCTCCTTTTGATAGATATTATTATATTACACCTACAACGCTCTGGTTGTCAACCCATCCTAATCCGTCAAATACAGTTTCGGCAGGCTCACTTACGTTCATAAACGGAGCAGGAATTTTTCTCCGCCGTATTTCCATAAGAAAAGACCGTTTGGGCAAACCCCAAACGGTCTTTAATCTGTGATTTTAGAATACGCCTTCTGCGAGCATTGCTTCTGCGACCTTCTTGAAGCCTGCGATGTTTGCACCTGCGACCAGGTCATAGCCCAAACCGACTTCTTCTGCAGCCTTTGCAGATGCGTCGTGGATGTTCTTCATGATCAGGTGGAGCTTTGCATCGACTTCTTCCGGCTCCCAGTTGTAACGCATGGAGTTCTGAGCCATTTCAAGAGCACTGGTAGCAACACCGCCTGCGTTGACCGCCTTGGACGGAGCAACCAGCTTGATGTTCTTCTTGAGGTACTCGATAGCTTCGTTGGTGGTCGGCATGTTTGCAACTTCGATGTAGTACTGAACGCCGTTTGCAACGATCTGTTCTGCTTCCTTCATGCCGATTTCGTTCTGATATGCACACGGCATGCAGATGTCAACCTTCTCGCCCCAAACCTTTGCGCCCGGAACGAACTTGCAGCCGAATTTGTCAGCGTAATCCTGTGCACGGTCACGACCGGAGGAACGCATCTCCAAGAGGAAGTTGATCTTCTCTTCTGTGACGATGCCGTCCGGATCATAGCAGTAGCCGTCCGGACCGGAGATGGTGACAACCTTACCGCCGAGCTGTGCGATCTTTTCGCAAACGCCCCATGCAACGTTACCGAAGCCGGAGACTGCAACAGTCTTCCCTTCAACGGTTTCACCGTAGTGCTTCAGAACTTCTTCCAGATAGTAGACAGCGCCGTAACCGGTTGCTTCCGGACGGAAGTAGGAGCCACCGTAGGAGAGACCCTTACCGGTGATGACACCGTTCTGCCAGGTTGCTTTGATTCTCTTGTACTGACCGTAGAGATAGCCGACTTCACGAGCGCCGACACCGATGTCACCTGCCGGGACGTCAACGTCCGGACCGATGTGACGGTAGAGTTCGGTCATGAATGCCTGGCAGAAACGCATGATTTCATTGTCGCTCTTGCCACGCGGGTCAAAGTCGGAACCACCCTTACCGCCGCCGATGGGCAGGCCGGTCAGGCTGTTCTTAAAGGTCTGCTCGAAAGCAAGGAACTTCATGGTATCAAGGGTAACCGACGGATGGAAGCGGAGACCTCCCTTATACGGACCGATTGCACCATTGAACTGGACACGATAACCACGGTTGGTGTGGAAGTTGCCTTCATCATCCTGCCAGGTAACACGGAAGGAGATCTGGCGATCCGGCTCACAAAGTCTCTCAAGGAGACCTGCTTTTTCGTATTCGGGATGCTGAGCAACGATGGGCTCGATGCTTGCGAACACTTCTTCAACGGTTTGGATGAAGAGATCCTCGCCTTTGTTGCGAGCTTTTACTTCATCAAGAACTCTTTGCATATAAGGTGTCATTTCAGTTACCTCCAATATGTTTTGATAATTAGTTCAGTCGCTGTCTTAATTATAACACGAATAAAAATAAAGTCAAATAAAAAGGCGAATTAAGTAGAAAACGCACACTTCTGCTCAATATCGAAGAAAACGCTAAGATTTCCACGCAGAAAATCGTATGCACGTCCGTTTCAAAACAGAACGAACGTTGCGTGTTATTCCACCTCCAGGTCCACAAACGTGAACTTGGTGCAGTCTACCAACCCACGGTCGGTCAGTCGCAATTCCGGCAGACATGCAAGCGGAATCAGCGCCATGGTCATGAACGGAGATACAATGTCGCATCCGATTTCTTTCCATGCTGCATCGAGATTTGCTACCTTTTGGCTCATCTCTTCTGCACTCTTCGGATTCATAAGCCCTGCAAGTGGCAGTTCCACCAGTCCCAAAACCTTGCCGTCTTTGACTGCGCACATTCCGCCGCCACATTCCATCAGTGTGTTTGCGGCAAGCGCCATATCCGCATCGTTGGTACCCACAACCAGCAGGTTATGCGCATCGTGCGCTACCGTGGATGCCATTGCTCCGCACTTGATCCCAAAACCCTTGGTAAATCCGATGCCATGCTTTCCGGTCTTTTTATGACGCTCAAACACAAAGGTTTTCAACACATCCTGCTCGGTATCCGAATCAATACAGCCATCACTGACTTTGAGTGTGACATGACGTTCATAGTTTCCTACACGTGCAGGGATGATCTCAATCGCACGCACGGTGACTTCATCGGTCTTGTCGGTGGAAACACGGAAGGTTTCTTCGGTCACAGTCTCACCTACCTGCATGGTGTTCATCGCAAAGTCGGGGTATTCTCCTGCACCGATAGAGACGGTCATCTCGCCGTTTTCCGCAACCAAATCACCGTCGATCCACACTTTTTTCACCTGGAGATTCTCCAAGTTATCCAAAAGCACCATGTCTGCACATTTCCCCGGTGCAATCGAGCCAAATTCATGGTCCATTTGGAAGCACTGTGCACAGTTGATGGTCACCATCTGAATTGCGGTGATGGGATCAATTCCCTCCGCCACCGCACGACGCACAATGTGGTCTAAGTGTCCGTCTTCAAGCAACGTATGTGGGTGCGCATCATCAGATACCAACACTGCAAAACGGGAGTCCACCGTGTGCTCGGTGATTGCACGGCTCACCTCATGCAAGTCATGCCATGCCGAGCCTTCACGCATCATGGCATACATGCCAAGCCGCATTTTTGCAAGTGCATCCTCCGCCCGTGTCGATTCATGGCAGCAACGTGCACCTGCTGCAATATAGGCAGAGAGTCCCGCTCCGGTATCGGGGATGGAATAGTGCCCGGTCACAATCTTATCCGCTTTCAAGGTCTCACCCGTAATGGCATGGGTCTCAGGATTTGCCATATGGATTCCCGGGAAATTCATCATCTCACCAAGGCCTACCACGTGAGCGCCGGTCATTTGTGCACGAATGTCATCACTGGTCACGGTTGCACCGTTGTCCTCAAAGCCGGGGACCGCAGGTACGCAGGACGGCACGGTAAGCATCGCCTTAAGCGGAGTCTCTTCCGCATCTTTTACCATGATTTCGACCCCGTCAAGGCCCAAAACATTACAGATTTCATGCGGATCGTAGTAAATGCCGGTCGTTCCGTGCGGAATAACCGCACGGGCATATTCACGTGCACTCAGCATGGAGGATTCGATATGGATATGTCCGTCTAAAAATCCGGGTGCGAGATACATCCCTTCTGCATCAATGACACGGGTCCCCTCGCCGATACAGGCGGAAGCGTCTCCCACCAAAGCAATTCTTCCGCTGTGGACGGCAACATCCACTCCTTCCATAATCTCACGGGTGCAGACATTCACCAACCGTGCGTTTTTCACCACACATTCGGCAGGGAGTTGCCCCAATGCAACCTGCACCAATTCTCTGGAACATTCCCAAAGCTGCTGTTTACAAAACTTGTTATACATCCAAATACCTCCTATTTTTCATGGTCTCTCAAACGGACGGTTCTTTTTCGATTGTGTATCCCAACGCAATCATCAATTTAAGCGTTGCGGTTGCGGTGTTACGGTCGTACTCTTTCTCGAGTTCCGGAAGTTCGGAATACGGGACCAAACACGGGGTGGTTTTCTTCTTGTCATCACGGACTTCCCCATAGGTCCAGCCCTCTTGCAGACGTCCTAACGCCCATGTTTCATGGACATTTTCCGCAATTTGTTCCATCAACTCACGGAGTTCTGCAGGCAATTCAATCCCGCTCGTGTCAATCGGATTCGGTCGATACATGATTTCCTCCTTTAGTTACACCACAGGGTTTTGAGTTTTGCGGCAAGTGCCACATCGTCCAAATCCTGTGCATTTTCAATCAAACGGATCTCCATATCCTTGGCACGCTGACGCAGGTATTCGCCCGCCTCACCCAGGAAATCAATGGAAGATGCAACCAACACCCGTTTTGCATATTTCCCGCCAAAGCGCTCTGCCACCGTCCAAAGCTTATACAACTCGTCCGAGGTGATCACCCCGTTTTTACAGGAAATGAACACCGGGATCATCCCATGCATCAAAAGCACATCTATCTCATTCACCGTATCATAGACATTCGGGACATCTTCGTGCCACTCGCCGTCCCAATCAATCAACACTCCGTTTTTGGCATCGTCATAAACCAAAGCCCCGGTTTCATCGGCAAGGCTTTGTGCAATCAGATATACTTTCATTTCCAGTGCTTGCCCTGCCTTGGTCAGACATCGCTTCACCTGAGCATCTTTATATGCAATCGTGACCATTCCGTCGCTCTCATCAAAGCAAGTGAGAAGTCCGTACTTGAGCAATCCCTTAACAATACTCTTTTTCACACCATACCAAAACCCGTTTTTCTCCAGGTATTCAGTGAGCGTTTCTTTCGACACAACTGTGATAAGCCCATCCTCACTCACGGTTCCAATCGCATTCACTGCCGCAAACATTGCAATCTGCGCATTCCAATACCGTGCATGCTCTCTGCAAATACTCCAGATTAAGTCAACGTCCTCGCAAAACTCCGGTGTAATTTCCCATGCATAGGTTTTCTCCTCATCCACGGTTCCGTAAATCACATCTCCGCCATAGATTTGGATATTTTCCTCAACTGTGAGTTTTGGCAATTCCTTCCCGATTGTGTTTCCGTCCTTATCGCAGATGTAAACCGCATTGCTCTGCAAATTCATCCGATGAATCTGCAGCTTCCGTTCCGGATTTTTCGCATACACCATCCCCAACGCAAGGAGATACAGTTCTTCTCCGCCCGTAATGTCAAACACACAGTCGTCATACGTTTCCACAATTTCCTGCAAGACATCTACAATCTCCTGCAAATTGATTCTGGAAACCGCACGATAAAGAAACTCAACCGCTTCTCCCCGTGCACCAAACACCGCTTCATAACGCTTGATATGTCGGTTCATTGCTTTGGCATTTCCGCCGATATAAATCACCCGTTCGGGTTTGTATGTCAAACACGCACAGAGATTCTCTGCTGCGGTTTTATCAAAAAATTCCACATAAGTCATATCTGGGCCCCGTTTTCAATCCTCTATTGTAACTCTGTTTTCTTTTATCATATCATAATCTCTCTGCGTTCTGCAACAAAAAACAGCGCCCTGCAGTTGCAAAGCGCTGTTTTTAAGACTTCTACCGTTTTCTTGCAAGCGATGCGTTTTTGAAGGCGTCCTCCTCTGTCACTTCCCGAATGACGTGTAATTCTTCGGGGAATCGGATTTCTTCCGCCTCGTCCCGTAACTCAATCTCCACAATCGCCTGATGCTCCCAGAACGGATAAAGGTCTATTTCAAAATACTGGTTGTCGTAAGTCAGGCAATAACGGGTCTTGCGAATGGGTCTGCATTCCGGATCTGCATCCATCAAGAGCCGCAGATACTCGTCTTTCGTTAAGCGCCGCTCGACCTCCACACGCTTGACATCGCTGACTTTCTTCTTTGTGGTCTGCATGTAAATGTAATGCCCGTCCGCACCCCTCTGACGCACACGGGATTCCTCTCCGTCCGGTGTGGTCAGATAGGTTTGAATGATCTCCACACGCTGGCAATTCGGAAGTTTCTCCAACTTCTCAACATCCGGATACTCGATCAAAAACTTTCGTTCAATTTCAAAGGGCTCCGGCTCACCGAGAAATGCCGCAATCTCCGCAATCAGTTTTTTCAATTTCTCCTCAAAACCTGCGGAATTTTCAATGATGCGCAGGTGGGGATGCCCGGTCCATGCGGCAATCAGCTTGTCATCCAATTCCGCTGCTTGTTCTGGGGTTTCTGTCCGTGCTGCGTTATTCTCTGTGGTATAAAACTGCTCCGCACCTTTCGCCGCCGTCACCATGTGGAACACCGCATCGTAATTGTCCCGAAATTCCACTTCGTTTCCGTCCAAAGCTGAAACCGTTGCCGCAAAATCCAGTGCGCTCATATATGCCTTGTTGTCCAACACCCCTCGGTCACAAACAATCAGTACCTTGCTGACCGCCATGGTTGATGCCGCTTGTTCAAAGACCGCTTCCTTCTCAAGTTGAAGCTTCATCAAACATTTTTGGAACTCGGCATTACTTCCGCAAGTCCACGGTGCAACACCGCCGGAAATCAACTCGGTTGCGGTTTCCGGAACAAACAGAACCGTGTAGCCCAATTTCTCAAAGTGGTTTTGAATCCAGGTCATCCCGGTTGTTTTTCCCGCACACGGTCCCCCGGTAATCACGATTTTCGTTATCTCCACAACACGACATCCTTTCTTCTTTTCAAGCAGAGTTTCCACCGAGATTCCAAATAAACTTGCCAATTTTCGCAATGTCTCGGTGCTCGGTTTCGCCTTCCCGTTTTCCCACTTCGACACCGCCTTATTCGTCACACCCAATTGCAGTGCCAACTCGCTTTGCGAGAGTTCTGCACGTTTTCTTAAATCAAACAGAAAATTGCCAAACTCATAATCGTTCATCTCTGCCCCTCTCTTTCGATTCTATTATACAAAACGTTTTTGCACATGACAAGAGTCCGCTTGTAGAGTAACGGTAGAACTTGTCTTTGCTTCCATCATTTTTACTCATTTATTGATTCCAAAAATCATCGACCATTGCAGAGGACTGCATCAAAACTGCCAGGTATCTTATGCGAAAGATTTTGCAATTCAGAGCGAGCAAAATGCGAAAGAATCCGAGATGCTATGAGCTTGAAATACCGGCATAAGACATGGGCCTGCAAGGCCGTCACCCAAAGGTGCGTCGAGGCTGTTTCTTTTATTTGTTTGCCTCTAAGAATCAATAGAGGATTGCGGCAATTTCCGCTCTTGTCGCAAGGTCCTTCGGATTTAAGATGATTTTGGTTTTACCTTTCATCCTACCGCTTCCGACCATATACTGCACAGAGGAGATCGCATATTCGGAAATCTCACCAGCATCGTCATACGAAAGGATGTTGGTATCTTCCCCAACCGATACAGCATAGACCTTGTACTGTACTGTTCGTAACGATGTATGATTGTCGCAATCTATACATGAATAACGCCGTCATTCGGTACGACCCAGACGGTTTCAGCGGGAAGTCCGTCACGCCCCGCTCTTTTCTCCAAAAGCAACGGATTTTGAAAACAAAAAAAAGTCTTGCTATTTTCAAGTAGCAAGACTTTTTCTCAACTGTTTTTTCCCATTTTGGCAAGAGGCTTCATGCACAACCCCTTGCCAACGGGAAAGAGGAAAAATATGAAATATACGAGAATGCGAATTATTTGACACGTTCCCAAGCACTGTTGTAGATTTCAAGCATTTCTTCAAGACCCATTGCCTTGATCTGTTCAACGCCTGCATTCCAAGACTCATCGGTAAGAGGAACAACACGGAAGATGAACTTATCCAGCCACTCTGCAACGTAGTTGCTGATTGCATCATAGTACTGATTGAACACTGCCAGTTCTTCGTCGTTGAAAGAAATCCAGTTTGCCGGGTTGACGTTTTCTTCGGTATATGCGAAGATGCCCGGGTCAATCGGGGAACCGGATGCTACAATTTCATTGTATGCAAGTTCGTCTACACGCTGCAGGAGACCCGAAGTTGCAGTACCGTACTTGAGCTGAACGGTTTCTTCCTCACCGAGAACGAAGCTGCGGCTGCCGTCTTCGTTGACCTGGAAGGTCTCGCCTTCCTTACCCCAGGAGAGGAGTTCCTTTGCGGTGTCGGAGTACATATAATCGAGGAAGCGGATTGCGTTGCCGATTCTTGCCTCATTCTTGGTGTTCGGAACGGTGAGACCCGAGCGAACGATTGAGGTCTTTGCCATCTTCTGTTCGCCACGGTCAGCACTCGGCGGAACCATTGCCATGAATGCAAAGTCCGGGTTTTCCTGACTCATCGGAACGTTGTAGTAGGACTGACGTACCAAATAGTGGTTGGTAAAGAAGAGTTTGCCGGTGGTGACATATTCGTCGAAGGTCGGACCATCCATGATGTGACCATTCGGATGTGCAAGACCTTCGTTCTGCATCATAACGAGGAACTCAACGAGTTTACGGGTACCGTCTTCGATTGCACCGAATTTCCAGGTTTCGTCGCTAAAGTCATAGTAGAAAAGCTGATCCAAATACGGCTGGAACATCGGGCCCATGATGGTGAACACCTGGCCGCCGCCACGCGGGCAGAACGGATAGGATTCCGGATAGAGTTTCTTCAGTTCACGGCAAACTTCAACCAATTCGTCCAGGGTCTTCGGAACTGCTAAGTTGTGCTTTTCCAAAATGTCCTTACGGTACAGCCAGCCCTGCGCATTCTGAACAGTGGAAGTGCCGAGAACGACCGGCCAATAGACCTTGCCGTCTGCGCTCTTTCTTTCACGTTCAAGACCTGCACGGACTTCCGGGTCATACGCATCCAGTGCCTTGTTATAGTTCGGCATCTGATCGAGGTAGTCATCGATTGCGATAAAGCCGCCTGCACTTGCGTGCTGGTCGACCAACTGCTTGTTATCCATATGGAGCAGATCCGGCAAAGTATCTGCATCTGCAAACATCAGGTTCACCTTGGTGGAAAAGTCACTTCCGGTAATTGCGGTGACATCAACGGTAGCACCCGAGCCTTCAATCAGGTACTGCCACATTTTCCACTCTGCGTTGTACGGCCAGCTTGCATGAGAGCCAACCACGATGGAAACGGTGGTATCTTTGGTGAACGGTTTTCCATCTTCGCCCCACGGTGCTTCGCCTGCGGTGGAAGAAGACGGGTTTGAGGTACATGCTGCAAGAGACAATACCATGACGATTGCCAGTGCAAGTGCAAGCCCTCTTTTGGTGAACATTTTCATAACGTTTCCTCCTTTTTTATTGTACCAAGGCGGAGAAAGCTCCGCCTTGGTTCCTTACCGTTAC
>JAFQME010000002.1 GCA_017421025.1 Oscillospiraceae bacterium | reverse complement strand
TATCGAAGGCGTGGCAGAGGATAACACAGCACCGATCATCATTGATCTCGGTGAGATTCTGCCGAAGTACCTCAACATGGGGAACTATCATCTTTACCATGTGGAAGACGGCGTCAACAACGAGATGACCATGGTGGATTCTGTTGCAGCACTTGCTGCACACAACCAGTTCACCTATGATTCCGACACCGGTGCGGTCACTGTTGCAATGGCAACCTTCTCCGAAGTTGCCCTCGTTGCAGATACCGCAAATGCATGGAACGGTGAAGAAGATGTCGTTTTCCGAGGCGAAGGAACTGCTGAAAATCCATACATCATTTCCAGTGCGGATGAACTCGCGGGTTTGTCCACTTTGGTTTCGATTGAAAATGCCACTTATGGTGGCGCACACTACAGACTCATCTCCAATCTTGATATGAATGGTGTGCATACCCGTGATACTGACGATAAGCAGACTGTGTTCTATCCGATTGGCTATCGTGTTCCGGGTGTTGGTGCAAATGCGGCAGGGGAAACCGAGTGGTACAGATTTAGTAACAGTTACTTCTCCGGAACCTTTGACGGTAACGGTCATACCATTGGAAACATCTACCAGAACACCTGGCTGATGGACGGTGACTATGACAACGGCTATTGGGACGATGCAATGGGTATCTTTGGCCGTGTTAGAGGGACAAGTGCAAATCCTGCTGTTATCAAGAACCTGCGTGTTGACCGCTTTGAATCTGATGGTGAGTACACTACCACCGGTTGTGTTGCAACTTATGCGGATAACGCAATCTTTGAAAACATTGCGGTTGTAAATAGTAATCCGCGTGTTTACCACATCGGTAACGGCGGTATCGTTGGTTGCGGCGGTTGGTGGGATCGCAAAAACGGCGGCAGCCTGCTTTTCCGCAACATTACCGTGGATAACACCAACAAGATCTCCGCATTGTGGGGAAACTGGGGCACCTCTTGTGCCGGTATCATGGGTCAGTGGTACGGCAGCAGCGAAGGTGCGGATTATACCGTACATTTTGAAAATTGTCATACTGCAGCGCAAATTGATGCCAACAACGATGTCTGCGGCAACTATCAGTGGTATTGGTATCGTTATGCCGGGATGGTGATTGGTTCTATCCGCTTAAATGAAACCTGTGAAGACGGGTACATTCGTCCGAATATGAAAGGAATCACCGCATCCGGCTGTACCGTCCATTTCGGTGACTGGAATAACTACTGGTATTGCGAACTTGTTGCAAACTCAATTGCATCGTATACACATGATCACCAGTTCTCAAGACTGACAAGAGTTGATGCTGTAGATGTTGAAAACAAGACATATACAGTTAATGGCCAAACAACAGCGATTCCTTCATCGGGCAGAGTTAACTATGTTGTTGTCACAAAGCCTTACTCAACAGAAAATGCAACCTGTTATCACTTCGTTGACGGTGAAGTTTGGAACCACGAAGATGCAGGAACAGAGATTGTTGACGTTGATAAAGATGGTGTTAAAGAAGAAGTTCTGAAAGAAGACAGACAGCACTATTATCTCCCGTTTAATCAGGTGTTCCAAGGCTACGGCGACGGTATTATGAACATTCCGCTCGTCAGTGAAAAAGAAAACCTTAACGAAATATATCCGGGGCTTGATATCACGATTCTCGACAATCAACAAAGTGCGGAATCTGAAGAGAAGTTTGCTGTAAACGGTCAGATCAAGACTGTTTCTGCCGGAAAGACTTATAACGTGGGCGATTTGTTTGTTGCAACCGGAATGGGAACCATCAAGTCGGATAAGGTTCAGGTTACTGTTTCTCCTGCAGATAAAGACAGTACTGCAAGCGGTACTTATGTTGCGAACGCTTCGGATTGGACAAAGGGCACTTTGACCTTCTCCGGTACCGGTGCGGTAACCATCACCATCACTGACTACTATTTCTGTACCCCGTGTACAATTCGTAGTGTTCTGATTGAGGGAAGCCTTGATAACGACATCGTTAACCCGTGGTCCTAAGTTTCTGAAACTTACCACCGTCCAAACTCCCGTCAAGGGAGTTTGGCGGTGAACAATGAGCATAAATCCCGGTTTGTGCTTGTTGCTCACCGTGTGGGATTTTGATATAAAGGAGAAAGAAAATGAAAAAAACCCGTACCGCATATCTCCATAGCGTACTGGCACTCCTTGTCTGCATCTCTATGTTTGTTGGCTCCACGTTTGCATGGTTTACCGACAATGTTTCCAGCGTCAACAACATCATCAAGTCCGGCAACTTGGACCTTGAAATGTACTGGACCGATGATCTTGCAACGGGCACTTGGTACAATGTAGAGGATCCGCAGTACAACACAGTTTTTAACTATGACAACTGGGAGCCGGGCTACACCGATGTCAAGTACATCAAACTTGTCAACAAGGGAAGTCTTGCCCTCAATTTTGAACTCACACTCACACCGAGTGGAAGTGTAGGAAAACTCGCTGAGGTAATCAGTGTGTATTACGGCACCGACGGTGTCGCACTTGCACAACGTTCGGATTTAGACAATCTGAACTCGATAGGACTTCTTTCCAACGTCATGAATGGCGGCGCAACCGCAAAGGGTTCGTTACTTGCCAAAAACGAAGAAAGCCCGCTGCATGATTCTTCCGAGACCATCATCACCCTTGCCATGAGTATGCTCACCACAGCAGGGAATGAGTATCAGAATGAAAGCGTTGGCGATGGTTTTACCATCACAGCGCTCGCAAGTCAGTGCGCATATGAAGCGGATTCGTTCGGCACCGACTATGATAAGGATGCATCTTTCCCGAAGGTGTTAAACTCCAGCAAGGCAGAAGTCGAGCTTGAAGACGGCAAGATTCCCACCGGAGGTCTTACCATTTCCGGCGGTGGCGTTTCCGCAGTTCTGCCGGAGGATGTGAAACTGGAAGACGGCGTGCAGAAACTCACTGTTACTGTCACCCCACTGGAAAAAACCACCAGTGACATCACAGTGGTCAATCAGGAAATTCTGATTCCGGTGGATGTTCATATCGAAGGCGTGGCAGAGGATAACACAGCACCGATCATCATTGATCTCGGTGAGATTCTGCCGAAGTACCTCAACATGGGGAACTATCATCTTTACCATGTGGAAGACGGCGTCAACAACGAGATGAGCATGGTGGATTCTGTTGCAGCACTTACTGCACACAACCAGTTCACCTATGATTCCGACACCGGTGCGGTCACCGTTGCAATGGCAACCTTCTCCGAAGTTGCCCTCGTTGCAGATACTGCAAACAAATGGAATGGTGACATAGATGATTCGTGGTACACCAAAGACCCGAATGCAACCGAATTTGTGATTTATAACGCCGATCAGCTCTATGCTTTTGCAAAAATTGTTGGTGGTATGGCGGATGGTATTGAGGCAGACTCCTTTAACGGCGATACCATCACACTCCTTTCGGATATCAACCTCAATTACGGAACTGTAATCAATCATGACGGAGCCGGAAACGGTCCTGAAAAAAAGATCTTCTATCCGGTCGGTTATTATAATAATGACGACAAAGCCAACTACGATGATAAAACCGGTATAGCCATCTCCAGCGGTTTCAAAAACTTTGAAGGAACCTTTGACGGGAACGGACACACCATTTCCAACATCTATCAGAACACCTGGGAAATGAAAGGTGACCATGACTGGTATGCACCGGAGGATCAACACTACCGTGACGGCATGGGCTTATTTGGTAGAGTTTACGGCGGCACAATTAAGAACCTTTCCGTTCATGATTTCACATCCGACGGTGAAATTACTACCACCGGCGTGATTGCCGCTTATGCCGATTTCGGCGCCACCTTTGAAAATATCGCAATCACAAACTGTAACCCGCGTGTTTATAACATCGGAAACGGCGGCATCGTCGGTTGTGTCGGTTGGTACACCAAGGGGACTACCGACAAAAAGGTCACATTCAAAAACATCACGGTAGACAGCACAAACAAGATCTCCGCCCTCTGGGGTTCTTATGACGTTGCCTGTGGCGGTATTGTTGGTCAATATTATCCCACAAGTGGTCAAACATCTGCAGGTACCCCTAAAAACCCGGGCATTCACTTCGAAAACTGTCATGTTTCCGCTGTGATGGACGTTTATAACGACGTTTGCGCAAACTATCAGTATTATGCATACCGCTATGCGGGTATGATGATTGGCTCGATCCGTGAGAACGTTACCCAAAACGGTCGTGTTTATCCCAAAATGGATGGCATCACCGCATCCGGCTGTACCGTTCATTACGAGACTTGGAATGACTATTACTATTGCGAATTGGTCGCAAATTCGCTCGCATCGTATACCCATGACCACCAGTTTAGTCGTTTGGAAGAAGTTGCTGGTGTGAATGGCAATGTAGTTACTTATCTGAATGGTACAAAAAAGACCATTGAAGCCGGAACTTATAACTTTGTGGTCCGAGGACCGGGTGAGTTTTCTACCGAAAACGCCACCTGCTATCATTTTGTTGACGGGCAGCCGTATAGCCATGATTCCCGTGGCAAAGAAACGGTAAACGGTGTGGAAATTGATGTTGAAGATCATCGCCACATCTATCTGCCGTTCAACCAGCTCTTCACCGGCTATGGTTGGGGCGTTACCAGCAAGGGAATAGAGGATTTTGACGGCATCGATACTATGGATATCACCTCCTCCGATCAAAAAGACTCTGTGGAGAAATTCAAAAAGGCTGACGCCGCAAAAGAGACTTATACGACAGATGAAATAATCAACATTGGCGATTTGTTTACCGCAAGCGGAGCAGGAACGATTCAGTCTGAAAATGTTCAGGTCTATGTCTCTCCGGTCGATGACGAAAGTACCGCAAGTGGTATTTATGCCGCTGATACTTCTGATTGGACAAAGGGTACTTTGACCTTCTCGGGCGTCGGTGCGGCAACCATCACCATTACCGACTACTACTTCTGTACTCCGACCACAATCAATGTGGAAATCGTTGAGTATCAGCCGGAGCCGGTAGTCAAGTTTACGTCTGATCAGGACGGCGCAACCTTCGATGAAGGTACTACCATCAGTGTTGGGGAACTGTTCTCAGCAGCTGACGGTGCAGAGATTGTATCTGATGCTGTTCAGGTTACCTTAACACCGGCAGACGGGAGTACCGCCGCCGCAACCTATACAGCGGACTCTTCTGATTGGACAAAAGGGACGTTGACCTTTGGCGGTAATGGTGCAGCAACTATTACAATTACGGATGATAACCTCTGTACTCCGACTACAATCAACGTAACAGTCAAAGAACGTGTACCGGTCAAAAAGTTTGAAACGAAATTTACCAGCACTGCATTTACTTATCGTGTCGGCAATCAAAACAGTGTCGCACTTGGCAGTTTGTTTGAAGCTGTGACCGATGTTACAATCGGTAATGTTTCCGTAGCATTCGAAACTGTTAGCGGAACTGCAGCCGGGGCTTACACTGCGAATGCGTCCGACTGGACAAAGGCAACCATTCAGTTCTCCGGCAACGGTAGAATTAAAGTCACAGTTCAGGACGATGACTATTGTATCCCAACAGAGATTACTCTCGAAGTAGTTACAGCAACTAACGTAACAGGTGCAACAAATGCTACGGATAAGGACGTTGTTCTGTTGAAGGATGGTGGATTTGGATCACTCGAGGTTTCGGGCGGTCATACCCTTTACGGTAACGGCTTTACCCTGACTTGTGGTAGTGATTCCGCTGCACTTGACTTCGGTTATTCATTTGTTACATTGAACAATGGTACGCTTGACAATGTACAGGTTATTTGTCCGAACTTTGACTATGCGGCACTTTACAAGTCGAACTTGACTAGTGATGAAAACCGTAGCGAAACAACCGATAAAACCCGTTATTTTAATGCGAAGAGCGGCGTTATAGCATCTGGTAATAGCCAGATTTTGAATTCTCGTATCTCGGGCGGTCGTGCGGCTGTCAATGTTTCAGGTGGTAACGTGGTCATTGACAATTCTCGCATTGAGCTTGGTGCGGTTGCAAGTATTTTGGTTGGTGCCGCAAACAGCTTGACATTGCGCAATGTTACCCTGGTGCAGAAACCAGCAGCGTCTACCCATGACAGCAACAAGTCTTTGATGGGCTTTAGCGTTCTGTATGTATGTGATGCGGAAGGAAAGGCAACTTCCACCACTTTAGAAGGAAAACTCATCCAAAATGCATGGGTAAATTCGGACCATACCCAGTATGTGCCGAGCGACGGACAGAGCATTGTTGATGCGGCGTTGACGAAAACCGACTATCTGCATGACATTGATGGAGACGGTATAAACGAGTCTTTGAATCTTGGTTTTGCATATATGCCGGAAAGCAGTAGTTCCACCAATGTTAACACGCCGACTAACATTGTAGATAATCGAGAAAATAAGTCTTCTGTTCCGTATGAGCATGTCGAAGTAAAACCAAACATATTTACAACCTTGTATATATATTCTTATAAAAACACCGGCGGAACAGATGGTGAAATTAAGAACGAAGCTGGATATGAACCGAATAAGTACAGTGATATTGTTGAGGTTTCTTATACTGATACCACAGACGGCTTGACCCCGGGTAAATCCTATGATACAAGCGGCTGGATCTATGAACTGGGTGTTGATCTTGATAAGTTAAGCGGTTATGCAATCGATTTCAGTCAGCTTACTATGTCGGTTAACGGTGTTACCTATACTGACTACATGGTGGATGGTAACGCAAAACCGTCTTCGGCAGCGGTCGAAACCGGTGGTAAGACTTATGTCTTGACCAAGACAATTGATGGGAAGACATATACTGCAAACTGGAAAGTCACCGGTACTGAAACCAGCAAGGATTCTCCGAGTTTGGTTACCAAAAACTATGCTGATGGGTTTGGCGTGGCGAATAGTTATGGTGGAGACTGGAGTGCGGCGGCTCCGGTATTGTCGGGTGTAACGATTAAATATTGGAGTGTTGCAGAAAAGAAATACGTAGAGCTTCCGCTTTCGTCAATTCCGATTCCAAAGAATGGTAAGCTAAATGAAGCGAATAATTATTGGGAATATGAGCCGGATAACAAAGACTATAAGTTAAAGATTACCAATAGCGTAGCAATCCACAGCGGCAAATCGGTATTTGGAATACCGATTGGACGTCAGGATGCAAACGAGGTTTACTTTACTATTTCTGGCACAAGTGGTTTTGTTGGCTCGGGAACTACTAGTCGTGCAATAACAATTCACTACGAGTTTACCGATAATAATGGCGGGACAAAACTGGAGTTTGATCACACCTGGAACATAGCGTATAATAAAGATGAGCAGTATAATTATAATACTTTGGTCAGCGATGGTACAATGACCAAACTGCAAGCCGGTAGTGGCGGTGGTGGATGCGTCACACCGGATAGCTTGATTACACTGGCAGACGGAAGCAAGAAGGCGGTTTCCGAACTTGACGGAAGCGAAGAACTTCTGGTTTGGAATCTCGAGACCGGTAAATTGGATTCCGCACCGATCATGTTTGTTGACAACGATCCGCAGGGACTTTGGGAAGTCATTCAACTGTATTTCTCGGACGGAACGAAGGTGGACGTCATTTCCGAACACGGCTTCTGGGATTATGACCTCAACCGTTACGTTTATCTTGATTGCAACGCATCGAAATACATCGGTCATACCTTTGCAAAGCAAGATGGCGAGAAATTGAGTAAGGTGAAACTGGTCAAAGTCGTTCTCCAGGATCAAGTTACAACTCCGTGGAGTCCGGTTACCGTGGAGCATTTGTGCTACTTCGTCAACGATATGTTGACCATGCCGGGCGGTGTAGCGGGTCTTATGAACATCTTTGATGTTGATGCAGAAACCATGAGTTATGATTTCGCAGCAATGGCAAGAGATATTGCAACTTATGGACTCTTCACTTACGAAGAACTCTCGCAGTATGTAGAACTTACCGAGGAAATGTTCTATGCAGCGGGTGGTCCGTACCTCAAGATCTCAATTGCAAAGGGCAACATGACCATGGAAGAACTCGTTGCAATGATTGAGCGCTACAAGAAATACATTTAAGCAAAACGTCGTTCCGTCCCAAACCGGGACGGGCGGCGATCAAAGGGTGTAAAGAAATTTGCATCTTTTGATCGCCGAAAGGCGAAGTCTAAGAAAAGGAGGCAGACATTGTGTTTCAAAAATTACGATTGAAATTGGTTTCTCTCGCATTGGTTGCAATTGTTTTTACGCTCTTCACCCAAGGTACTCTTGCGTATTTCGTCGCATTTGGAAAAACCACCAATGTTGTGACCTCCGGTAAAATCCAGTTTATCATTCATGAGACCACCGACCAGGGGAAAGAATTCCCCAAACGTGGTGTGTATGTGAATCCGGGTGATGTGGTGTCCAAACAGGTCCGCATTGAAAACATCTGTGCGCATCCGTTCTATCTGCGTGTCAAAATCGTATCCGGTGTAGAGGGACGTGCACTTTCGGCTGATGAATGTTTCAAACTCAATATTGATGAGGCTTTATGGCAGTATGTCGATGGTTGGTATTACTACACCGGTATCGTTGAACCGGGCGAGACCACGCCCAATGTGTTCTCTGAGGTCAAAGTGGCAATCCAGCGTTCTGATGAGCGCTATCGTGGAGAAACGTTGACATTAAAGGTCATTGCCCATGCAGTGCAAAGTGAAAACAACCCGGTCGAGGGCACAAACACCTTTGAAGCTCTCGGCTGGCCGAAAGAATAGGGGGGACAAAGATGAAAAAATTAGTATCCCTTCTGTTGATGCTTGTGCTTCTCACTTCAGCTTATGCGGCTAATGTCACATACGACGGAGATGCGAAAGAGTTTGTCTTTACTCCCGGCAGTAAGTATTCGCCAACGGATTTGTTTACAAATTTTAAGGACGTCATGCCGGGAGATGTGATTACACAGAAGATCACATTGAAAAACAAAGCATCCAACAAATCAGCAGTTAAGATTTATATGCGTTCTCGTGGTGCACATCCGGAATCGGGCGAGTTTTTGTCCAAGCTTGGTCTCCAAGTCAAACTCAGCGATGAGAGTGCAGAAAGCACCCTGTTTGAAAATGCTGCGAATGAAGCAGTGCCACTCCAAGACTGGGTCTTGCTTGGCACCTTGGAGACGGGTGCTGAAGTTGATCTCGATGTTGTGCTGACTGTTCCGGTTGAGCTGGACAACACATACAGTGATATGATCGGTTATTTGGATTGGCATTTTATGGTTGAAGAGATTCCGATCGATGACAAAGACGACCCTGAGGGCGGCAAAGATGATGTCCCTGATGGTGGCAAAGATGATGTCCCTGATGGTGGCAAAGACGATGTCCCCGATGGTGGCAAAGACGATGTCCCCGACGGTGGCAAAGACGATGTCCCCGACGGCGGCAAAGACGATGTCCCCGACGGTGGCAAAGACGATGTCCCTGATGGTGGCAAAGATGATGTCCCCGACGGCGGCAAAGATGATGTCCCTGAGGGCGGCAAAGATGATGTCCCCACGGGTGGCAAAGACGATGTCCCCACGGGTGGCAAAGACGATGTCCCCACGGGTGGCAAAGACGATACTCCAGGCAAAGACGATGGGAAATACCCGAGTAAAGATGCCGGAGGTCAGTATCCAAGCAAAGATGCAGGCGGACAAAGTCCGTTTACCGGTGACAATGCACAGCTGTGGTTGTGGGTTTCGGTTATGGTACTTGCAGCAGCACTGCTTGTGATTTTGGTGTTTATCAAGAAAAAGAAAGATTCCGACGAGGGGCACGAATAACCAAGGGGGCAGCAAGGTGTCTATCTTAAAGAAAAAATATAAACAAATAGCACTGTTGCTTAGCTTGTGTTTGTTCGGGCTTTGGGCGTTTATGGGTGCAGGAGCCTCCTTGGCGTGGTTCACTGATACATCCAACGAGGTGCGTAATATTTTCCACATTGCGGAATTTGACCTTGTGGTTTCACATCGTTTAGAGGATGGGACGTTTGAAGAATTGGATGGAACCCAAAAAATCTTTGAGGATGAGGCACTTTATGAGCCCGGTTATACACAGGTCGTGTTCTTGAAAGTGGAAAACCGAGGCACAATCCCGTTTGATTTCAAAGCAGCAGTCAATATTACAGACTATACCCCTGCAATCAATGTGTTTGGACGGTCTTTTAACTTGCAGGATCACTTGACGTTTGGGGTTCTAATCGCAGATACAGAAGCAGAACTGGATGCAAAACTGGCAAATCGCTCTCTTGCGGCGGCAATAGCGAATATGCCGCTGAATAACTATTCTACCAATGTTGCATCGATCGATGCAGGTGGAGAGCAATACATAGCGTTGATTGTACGTATGCCGGAGGAAGTCGGTAACGAAGCAAACTACCGTGGAAGCGTTCAGCCACGTGTAGAACTCGGCCTTATTTGTAACGCAACACAGCAGCACTAGTTCATTAGCAGTTTTTGGAAAGGAGCATGAGGCGTGAAATCGCTGTTTCGGGAATATTTTCATGTCCCAAAAGACGGAAAAATTAAAGATCAAGTGATGATGGCGCATGTGATTTTCACGACTGTGTTTATTTTGCTCTGCCTGCTCGCAATGGTAGTCACCGCATATTCTCATGCAATGTTCAACTACCAGATGGAATCAGAGGACAATGTGATTGCAAGTGCAAGTTTTAACGCACATGTCTATATCGAGCGTGCTTCATTGACTTTGATTGAACCTGAGGAAGGCGTGGAAATCGTCCAACCTGAGTTTGTTGAGGTAGATGACCACACTCATGAAGTTACAATTGATACTGTTGGAAGTTATTATGTGACGGTTTCCGCAGCAGGTACCGCCAAGAATGGCTTTTGTGTGTTTGAAGTAATTTGTGATAATCCCTTATACAATGGTTTGTATTGTACTCCTGCGATGTCTTGGCAGGGTGAAAACCTCTCTGAAATTCAATTCTATTTCGATGTTTCTGTCCCGGCGACAATCACCGTGACATCCTATTTGGGCACAATTGCAGATTATGAAGAATTCGAAGATGTCAACCTGGTGTTAATCGTGGATGGCGATGCAATCCCGGTTGGAGAACCGATTGTGTTCTCAGAAGAGGATGAGAATGTCGATGGAGAATTGAAATCCATGGATGAAACCTCGATTGATAGTGAAGTCGGTGGCGCAATGCCCGGCAACAATGGAACATCAATCGGCACTGATTCTGACGATGATAGCAGTTCCGATTCGATTGACCATGAATCAAACGCTGACAGTAGTTCCTCGTCAGATGATGGTCTGAGCGGAGAAGCCGGATCCTCTTCAGGTGGAAGTACGGGCTCGACCAATGTTGGCTCTGATGACAGTGATTCATCCTCTGTGGGCAGCAATTCGAGCGACACCGAAAGTTCTTCTTCGTCTGACAGCAGTTCAAGTGGAGACAGCGGTTCGTCCTCTTCACATGGCGGAAGTTTGGGCGGAGGAAACAGTTCCTTTACATCCGGTAATAATTCAAGCAGTGACAGCGATTCGTCCTCCTCGAGCGATAGTTCAAGTGGTGGAGATCGTTCCTCTTCGAGCGATAGTTCAAGCGGCGACAGCGGCTCGTCTTCCTCGGGCGGTAGTTCAAGCGGCGACAGCGGCTCGTCTTCCTCAGGCGGAAGCTCAAGTGGCGACAGCGGCTCGTCTTCCTCGGGCGGTAGTTCAAGCGGCGACAGCGGTTCTTCTTCGGGCAGTAGCTCAAGTGGCGACAGCGGCTCGTCTTCGAGCGGAAGCTCGAGTGGCGGAAGCAGTTCCTCTTCGGGCGGTAGCTCAAGTGGCGACAGCGGTTCGTCCTCGGGCGGCAGCTCAAGTGGCGGAAGCGGTTCTTCCTCGGGCGGCAGCTCAAGTGGTGGAAGCAGTTCCTCTTCGGGTGGCAGTTCGAGTGGCGGAAGCGGTTCGTCCTCGGGCGGCAGTTCGAGTGGTGGAAGCAGTTCCTCTTCGGGCGGCAGTTCGAGTGGCGGAAGCAGTTCCTCTTCGGGCGGTAGCTCGAGTGGCGGAAGTAGCTCGTCTTCGGGCGGTAGCTCAAGTGGCGGAAGCAGTTCCTCTTCGGGCGGCAGTTCGAGTGGTGGAAGCAGTTCTTCCTCGGGCGGTAGCTCAAGTGGTGGAAGTAGTTCCTCTTCGGGCGGCAGTTCAAGCGGCGGAAGCAGTTCGTCCTCGGGTGGCAGCTCGGGCGGCGGAGGATCATCTTCTGCAAGTGAATCATAAAAAGAAATCCCCGGTAATACACTGGTATTACCGGGGTGTTTTTATAGTTTGATGAGTTTTCCAATCAGAACATATCGCGCTTTTTTCTTGTCATACGAACAAGTGGAAAGGGTAATGATACGATCACTGTCTGATAGAGCAACCGAGGAGATAAACCCGGAGTTGGCTTTTGCCTCTGTCAAGAATTCAGAAAGCCAAAGTTCATCAGGGGATGGATGATAGAGCTTGGAATTTGCAGGGACAAGGAGTCCTGCAATCAATTCGATCTTGTAATCTCCGTTTGGAGTGAGATAGTAAAGAATCGGATGCGCTTCGTAATACGATTGATCGTTGTAATTTAACAGCGAGGCAAACATGGAATCGTCTTTCATGTTATGACCGTAAATAATAAAGTTACGATCTTCTGTGATTGCATGGTTGCGGAAGTCTACAAAGAGTGTTCCTGTTACCAAATATTTCCCGTGCAGATCACGTCTTAGGTATTTGTTGTTGTCCTTTGCTTGTACGACAGGGTAGTTGATTGGAGTGTTCGGGCAGTATAACCAACCTGTGACCTCCGAATTCTCTTTTAACAACTCGTCAAAAGCAACTTGGATGGGAGCAACCTCACCGACAGAAGTAAACTGCACTTGCTCGGTTTTGTGGATTTGGTCTGCTTTATGGTAATCATAGAGTGTTTTGCCAACTTTTCCTGCGGAAAACAAGAAAACCAAGACCAAAAACACAATGGCAATCTTATATTTCATCCTTTCACACCCATTTCTCATGAGATAACCTCAGTATACTATATTTGCAGAGAAATCGCAAGTGATGGTATATTTGGAAATAAACTACATATAATTGAAATGAATTGTTACTCTTTTTCTTGGGGGAAAATGGAACAAGCATCGAAAAAGTATTCAAAATAAGAGGAAACGACAAAATATCGAGAAAATATATTGGAAAAAAAGGTTGACAAAATAGTTACAATCTGTTACACTGGTACAGTGATTGTTTGCGCCCCTCAATTTTTCGGGGGATTGCAAAGAATATCAGGAGGATTTTTATGAGTAGTAGAATTTTGGAGACAGTGTGCACAACAGCAAAACAACTTGCACGACGTTCGGTTTTGATTCCGTTTGTCAGCATGGTCACACTGCTCTGTGTCGGCTTCTCGGTTGCATCGGTGAACACCTTCACCGTGTATGATGACGGACGTAAAACCGTGTTTCAGTCTTACACAAGAAATACCGAAGAAGCTTTGCGTGAAAACGGATATACATGGGATTGTGCAGACACACTCACCATGCCGGAGTTTGCCGAAGACGGTCAGGCTGAGGTTTCCATTGTTCGTGGCAAGACCATTACTTTGACCGCAGATGGAAAAACCGTTACTATGCGTGTCCCGAGCGGCAAGGTTGCAGATGTTTTGCCGGCGCAGGGAATCGAGATTGGTGAACAGGACGAGCTCTCCTGCGGTCGTGATGCGATTGTTACCGAGGGCATGCAGATTCAGTTGGTACGTGTCACTACCTATGAGGAAGAAGCAGTTAGTACCATCAAGCATTCCAAGAAAATTGTGACATCCTATGAGTTGGCAAGTGGCGAAAGCAAAATCCAACAGGCGGGTGTCGATGGCGAGAAAGTTACCACTTATCGCATCACCTTGCGTGACGGTGTGGAAGTGAACAAGGAAAAAGTAGGCGAGGTCGTAACCCGTGAGCCGCAGGCAGAAATCACTGTACGTGGCGTCAAGCGTGCTGATAACACTGCACGTGAGGGAATTGTTACCAGCCGTGCCGGAAACTTCCGCTATAAAAAAGCGATTCAGGTAACCGCAACTGCATACACCTGTGAGGGGAAAAAGTGGAACATTACCAAGTCCGGTCAGGTTGCAAGAGTGGGGCTTATCGCGGTAGACCCACGTGTCATTCCGCTCGGTACCCGTATGTATATCGAATCTCCGGATGGCTCTTTTGTTTACGGTACTGCCGTTGCAGCTGATACCGGCGGCGCAATCAAGGGCAACAAGATCGACTTGTACATGGATACCTATCGTGAATGTGTCAACTTCGGTCGCAGAAAAATGATAGTCTATATCTTAGAATAATGAAAACCACCGGCTTAGCCGGTGGTTTTTCTTGTGTTTTACCGTGAAATCTGTTACACTAAAGCAGATAGGAGTGAAATGACATGAACTTTTTCCATCCGCAGGAGATCCGTGCGGTTTTAGAGCGCCATGGGTTCCATTTTTCCAAAGCACTGGGGCAGAACTTTCTTACCCAATCCTGGGTCCCTGAGCGCATGATGACCGACTCCGGTGTAGACAAGGACTGTGTGGTGCTGGAAATCGGTCCCGGAATGGGAACACTTACCCAAGCCATTGCACGTTATGCCGAAAAGGTGGTTGCGGTGGAATTGGACCATGCTTTAATCCCGGTTCTGGCAGAGACTTTGGCAGAGTTTTCTAATGTAACAGTACTGGAAGGCGACATTTTGAAGTTCGATCTTTCTGCACTATGCAATGAGCATTTTGCCGGCGCAAAGAAAAAACTTGTTTGTGCCAACCTGCCGTATTATATCACAACGCCCATTTTGTCCTATCTGCTGGAAAGCCGTTTATTTGACGGGGTATGTGTCATGATGCAGAAAGAGGTTGCACTGCGCCTGTGTGCAGAGAGTGGAAGTGCGGATTACGGCGCATTCTCGGTGTTTACCCAATACTATGCAGAGCCTGAAATCCTGTTCTCGGTTCCGTCTTCTTGCTTTGTTCCTCAGCCCAAGGTGGACAGTGCCATTGTATATCTGAAAACAAGATCTGCCCCGCCGGTCCCTGTGACCGATGAGAAGCTCTTTTTCCGAGTTGTACGTGCATCTTTTGCGCAGAGAAGAAAGAAACTTGCAAATGGTTTAACTTCCGCTTTTGGCGACAAAGAACGCATCACACGCATTTTGGAAGAACTTGGATACCAGGAAAATGTCCGTGGCGAGACCCTCGGGATTCCGGACTTTGCCAAAATCGCAAATAAACTTGCTGAATAAAAGAAGAACGCATTGCTTTTGCAATGCGTTCTTCTTTTATTCACATACAACAGTTTCTCCTGTAGTGAGGAAAAAGAGACAGCGTTCTTTGACGGGTTTCCCGGTCAGTTCACAGAGCGCATTGGCGTATGCTTCCAGCTGCGGTGCATATTTCTCTTTTCCCCCATGAGAAGTGCGGTCGCTTTTGAAATCCACGACGACGAGTCCGTCGGATTCCTCAAAATATAAGTCAATGACACCTTGGAGCAAAACGCTTTCTTCTGGGAGGTTGGGTGCCGGAACCAACACGGAGAAGCGGGACTCTCGTGCATATCCAAGCGAAGAGAGTACACGCATTCCAAGATCGGAGCGGAAAAACGCATGGATACGATTCGGATCAATTGCGTCAAACTCCGCATCTGAAAAGTACCCGGCTTGTTTTAAGCGTAAGACTTCAGAAGTACAGCCCTCAAGCGTGGTGCATTTTTCAAACTCCACCAACTGCATTGCCAGGTGGATGGCAATGCCACGCTCGGTGGGTGTGAGGGAATCTGGATCACGGAATGTCTCCGGTAAGTCAAATGCAGGCTCAAAGAAGAAATCACTTTCCGAAAGTCCGGTTGCGGTCGCTTTTGACGGCTGGTCAATTGCATCAAGATGCGGGTAAGTAAAGGCAAAGCGAGACGCAAAATCAATGGTAAGGTCTTTGGAGTTTGCAACCTCCGAAGCCATACTTTTCCCCTTGGCTGGTGCTTCCAACTCGGTATAGACCAGCGGTGCATCTTCCATCAGTGCGGGATAAAGGGTCCACGGTGTCACCAAATTTCCTTTGCGCAGGATGGCGGGGTGGAAACTCGACATCCCGACAAAACCACTGCGTTGTTTTGCTAAGTCCGGAACCGCTAACGTCAGAATCAGTTTGTCTACCGGTCGGGTCATTGCAACATAGAGCAAGCGCATTTCCTCGCTCTTCATCTCAGCCTCCGCTTTGGTCTGAATGGCGATGCGGGCAAGAGTAGGCCATTCTGCTTTGAGACGGGGATCTCTCACCTTAAGCCCCAAACCGAGATCCGGGTCAATAAGGACTGCACCGTTTAAGTCCATACGGTTGAATTCACGGTGACAGCCGGAAAGAATTACAATGGGAAATTCCAAACCCTTGGACTTGTGGATGCTCATAATCTGTACCGAATCTCCGCTCTCTTCTGCATAGCCGGGGATATCTTTGCCTGTTTCGGCAAGGTGCGCGAGATGTTCGAGCAATTCGAAGAGACTTCCGCCGAAATTCATTGCATACTGATAGAATAAAATGAGGTTCTGCACTCGACGTGTGCCCTCCGGCATCGCACCGATGAGCCCAAACGCATGGGTCCGCTGAATGGCTTCCCAAATCATGCGTGCCCCCGAGAACTCGTAAGAAAGATCCCGGAGTTCACGGAGTTTGCTCAAAAACCCACGTGTTTTTTCTGCGAGCGGGCCTTCTTCTTTTGCAGCGGCTAGCAAGACATCGTAATAGCAGGCGTGGCGGTCGTAAAGACGCAAGGCCGAGAGTTCGTCTGCAGTAAAACCAAACAGGGGAGAACGCAAAACAGAGGCAAGGGGAACGTCCTGCAAAGGGTTGTCAATCACGGTAAGAAGAGAAATCAGAATCCCTACTTCTACCGAACCGAGCAGATTGGACTTTTTCTCACTGACACAGGGAACTCCTTCTTCATTCAGTGTGCGGCGGAACACCTCACCACGAGTGCTCACGGCACGCATTAGAATGACAAAATCACGGTATTGAGCAGGACGTGTGGTATCCCCGTCGGTGACTTGAAATCCGTTTTTTACCATATCACGGATTTTGTGCGCCACTGTGCGTGCTTCCAAAACAACCTTATCGGGAGCGAGTTCATCTTCACTTTCTGCACAGCAAAGATCCACAGCCAAAACCTCGGTTTTGTATGGGTCACCGCCGTTCGGGAACGGGTTTGGACGCAAATGGAGCGCTTCGGCATCGGTGTAATCAATATCACCGATTTGCTCGGTCATGAGATGTGTGAAGTAATGGTTGACCGAATCAAGCACCTCACCACGGGAACGGAAGTTGGTGTTGAGGAGTACTTTGCGTGGCTCGCCGGGCTTTGCCTGTGCTTTTGGCGCAAACCGCTTGTACTTTTCTAGGAAAATTCCGGGATCGGCAAGACGGAAACGGTAGATGGACTGCTTCAGGTCTCCCACCATCACAATATTGCGCTCATCTTTGGAAATCATGCGAAAAATAAGATCTTGCACCGCATTGCTGTCTTGGTACTCATCCACCATAATTTCACAGAATTCCTCACTGATGGAACGGGCAAGTGGGGTGGGTGTTATGTGGCTTTCGGTACGTTCTGCCAAAAGTGAAATGGCAAAGTGTTCAAGGTCACTGTAGTCAAATGCGCCACGTCGAATTTTTTCTTTGGAAAACACATCGGATAATCGTAGGACCGCTTGTACCAAACCATCGATGACAGGCAAGGTGGAGTCATGATCTGTCATGATCTCGTTTGATGGGGCAATCATGAGTTTTCCACATAAATCGGTGAAAATCTTTTTGCAAGCAGTACGACGTGCATAAGCGGAATCCTTGAGTTCAGGGTCTGCACTTTTTTTCCAACTGAATGTGGCAAACTTGGTTTGTGAAAGTTCAAAACAAGCGTCCCAGGACACATCCAGTGCATCGGAAAATGCAGAGTATAATTCCAAATCAGACTCCAAAGCGGATGGGACAAGCCCCGGGATTCGGAGTTGCAGGAACTGAATCAAATCTTCGAGTTCGGAGGTTAAATAAGAAAGCTGTTCTTTTAGATCAGTGCGTAAATATGCACCCCATTCGGTTGCGAACAAATCCTGCCCGATCAGCGGTTTGTTCAGAGAGGCGAGCCAAGCTTCGGGGAATGGGTGAGAACGGCTTTTTTGGAACAGGGACAGGATTGCAGTGATGAGGGGCGCATCCCCTCTGCCGTTGGAGAGTGCTTCACTTGCCGCAACAAACCAGTCGGGCAATTCGGCATACCACTCCTCCATCAAATCATCCAGGATCGTGCGACACATCAAATCTGCTTCGGTTTCGTCCACAATGCGGAATTCACCGGGAAGTCCGAGCAAATACCCGTGTGTGCGCAGAAGCGAGGAGCAAAACGCATGCACGGTTTGGATTTTGGCATTGTGGAGTCCGTTGAATTCCCGAATCAGCCGATGATTGGTCGGATCATTTGCGATTCGTTTGGAAAGTGCTTTGCCGATTTTGGTGCGAAGCTCACTGGCTGCTGCCTTGGTATATGTAATCATCAAAAACCGGGAAAGACTTTCGTGTTCTTCTTCAATTCGTCTGAGCAGGCGTTCAACCAAAACAGCGGTTTTGCCACTGCCTGCTGCTGCGGAAACCAAAAGCGCACCATCCCGATCCGAGATTGCATCCCATTGTTGGTCGGTCCATTTCACATCAGCCATCCTGCTCACCTCCTTGGGTCAGATCTTCTCGTTTCATTTCAAACAAGTATCTCAGCTTATCCCCGCCAATTCCCGGCTCAAATCCGCAAAAAGTCTTGTATTTGCACCATTTGCAGGAGGTATAGTCTCGGCTGGAATAGTAGGGATTGGCGTCAATCTTGCCTGCGTGCAGATCCGATCCGATCCCACGCAAGATTTCATGCATCCGATCACGCAGACGGTAGAATTCCTCGATTGTGGCAAGGGCTTTGTTCTTGGCAAAACCGCCGTCTTTCGCATATCTGATTGGGAGGAATTTTGACGGGATGGTGAGGTCCAAATCATCCAGCAACAAGCCGTCACGGCAAATCTGCTTTCCGGATTCTTTCTCGGCACGTTCCGTGTCCGGTTTTTCTGCATGTGTTGCGGTGCGGTCCACCACAGGGACATACAAGACACCTGCGGGATGGATTTTGGTATGGTAACGGAGTTCGCCAAATTCCTCAAGCGCAAACAGATACAGAAGCATTTGCATTCCAATGCCGTTGAGTACTTCATCGACCGAAAAAGATTTCCCGCCGGTCTTATAGTCCACAACACGTAAATAGAGTTTCCCGTCTTTTCGAAACTCGTCAACACGGTCCACTGCACCCTCAAGTATGAGTCGGGTACCGTCATCCAACTCCAACTGCATCGCAGGCAGTGCACCGCCATAGCCGAATCGCAATTCAAAGTCAATCGGTGAGAAATTCGAGGTACAGAGTTCCTCGTGAAGTTGTTCTACCGAGTCTGCAATCAGTTCTTTTAGACGCTCAAACAAAAATCGGAAACGAGCGCCGTGCTGTTCAAATCCGCCCAAAACATCACGTGCATATGCGTCTGCGAAGGACTCTGCCATTGCACGTGCTTCGCCAGCGGTGAAACACCGTGCCCCGCCTCGGTCGGTCATTTCCCGCACCGTATGCTCCAAAACATCGTGCACCATTGTTCCGGAACTCAGTCCGTCAAATTCCGCTTTGCGTTGCGGCTCAAGTCGCAGACCGTACTGGGCAAAATAACGGAACCGGCAGTTTCCAAACGTATCGATTTTGGTTGCGCTCAAGCGAATGTCACGCCCGAAAAGTGCTGTGCGCAAAGTCGGGTCCTCAATCGGACCACGCCGTGTAGTTCCACGCAGTTCGGAAAGCGTGATAAGCGGAGCGTGCTCGGTCGTACGGAAGTATTCTTTGGCCGAAGATGAGAACGAAGCGTCGCCACTCATGGCGGCATCCAGCGCAGGTGCAAGCCCGAAGGAGCGTACCAAATCAGAATTTAAAATCTTTTCCTGATTGGGGAAGAGGGCTTGTACTTGTGTGTAGACAAAGGAGGGCGCACTCTCTTCTTCGTGGTGGGAGAGGTAAAGCTCAGCGGAGGCAAGCGAGAGCGCACGGTAAACCAAGTGGAATTCCTCATCTACTTGACGTTCGGTGTTTCGAACGAGAGAAATCCCAAACGCTTCCAAACGCAGTCGGTCAGCATCGGAGAGCGGGCCGGAATCTTTGATTCGCATGGGAAACTCACCGTCATTGACTCCAAGCAAAATGAGGCATTTGGGGCTTGATTCGCCCAAACGGTCAATCCCGCCTGCGTGTACACGGTCCAGTGAAACCGGAATACTTGCTACCTCATATTGGCTCACAGTCAGCATAAACAGGCGTGTGAGTTCGTGTAAATCATATGTGATCGTGCCGAGGGTTTTCGCCATGTTTTCCAAAACACGCAATAGGATATCCCAAAACTGGCTGTATTCATCCGCAATCTGCATTTCACCACGTAAACGGTATAACTTTGCACGGGCACGCAAACGACGGGGAAGATGTAACTGTCGGTAATAACTAAGCAGTGCTTTGGCAAACCCGGCGCCTGTCCGGTCGGAACGCAGTGCTTCCTTGAGCTGCATGAGCGGAGTACGGATTTTATCACGCAAGCGGTTTAAGTACAAGAGTTTTTCCGCATCTCCGTCTGAAACCGTGATTCCATCTGTGGGGCGTTGGAACGGAGTATCGGAACTCCAATCTTTTCCGTGGATGTTCCAGGAGAATAAATACCGCTCCAATTCATCTGCGGCACGTCTGGAAAGTCCGCACAAACCGGTTTTGATGAGTTTTAATACGTCTTCATAACGGAAATGGTCGTCAATACAAGCGAGTGCGGCACAAGTCAGCGCAATCACAGGCTTTGTAAGCAAATCCGTCTTGCGGTTGAGATAAACCGGGATCCCGTAATAGGAAAAAACAGAGTCCAATGTCTCGGAGTATGCTCCAAAGTCCCGGGCGGCAACCCCGATCTCACGGTATCGATAGCCGCTTTGTACCAACTCCAGCACTTTAGCAGCGGCAAATTCGCATTCTTCATAACGTGTGTGTGCACCGCAAAAGAAAATCCCTTCCGAATCAGAAGACGGCTTGGAGTTCTGAACCAGTGCACATTGTTCAAGTGTCGCCAAAGCATGGGTTTGATGGCGCAGAGAATGGGGCAGAACCTCGGTTCTGCAAGTGCCTGCGATTCGACGCAGAGATTCGTAAATGCGGTTCGGTTTGGAAAACGCCGGAGAGTTGCTTTCGGGATCTGCGCACAAAGTCACGGTAACATTTTTTGCCTGACGGAAGATGCGGCGGATCACGTCAAGTTCCACCTCAGAAAAACCGGAGAAACCGTCAATCCAAACTTCACGGTCACGGAAATACCCGAGTGAATCCGCATCTTGCGCCAAATGCACCAGCGGATCGGTAGCATCCAACCCCGCATCGGTCAGCGCCCCTTGATATGCGGTGAGAAGCAGAGCAAGGTCATGGAGTTTGTCGGATAGTGGCGGTGTGAGCGCTTCGGATGCAGAAAGAAGCTGTTCCGGGGTAACACCATCCCCACGGCATTCTTCCTCAATCGCAAGGAGTTCCTCTAAAAACTCGGTACGCATTCCCTGACCGAGCAGAGTGAGTTCTCCGGCAGTCTGTCGCATCGCTCGTGAAAGCAGGAGAATCCGTCCACCGGCATCCAAGGAATGTGAACGTCTGCCTGCTTCGTAGGACACCTGTTCACATAAGCGACGGAAGGTGACCACTTCCGCATACGCAGAAATATGGTTTCCGGCAGATGCGCAAAGTGCACGCTCGGTGATATGAGAAACCGTTTCAGGCACCAAAAGCAGCATTCTGCGCTCGCCTTCGTTCGCACGGGCAGAAATTGCACGCAGGACTGCCTGCGTTTTCCCGTAACCGCTTCGTCCCAAAATAAATTGAATCATGGTCTCACCGCCTTTTGTTCTGATGGTTTCAGTATACCATGAATCGATAAAATTCACAACTGGACAAGCAGGCAAAAAACAGATACAATAATAGAAAGAAACAAGGAGGCAGACATGGAAGAAAAACAGTTTGAAAAAGCCATATTGGTTGGGCTGAATGCAAAAGAACTTCCGGCGGATGCGGCAGTGACCGAGGAAACATTGGACGAACTCGAAGAATTGCTTACTACCGCAGGTGGCGTCTGTGTCGGCCGTTTGATCCAAAACCGACAAACCCCGGAGCCGAAAACCTTTTTGGGAACCGGAAAGGCAAAGGAATTAGGCGAAGCTGCAGAGCAGTTAGGTGCGGACCTCATTGTGTTCGATAACCAACTATCTCCTGCGCAAACCCGCAACCTGGAAGAACTCTGTGGGGTGCGAGTCATTGATCGAAGTACCTTGATTTTGGATATTTTTGCTGCACGTGCGGAAACCAAAGAAGGAAAACTTCAGGTGGAACTTGCGCAGTATCAGTACACCCTGCCGCGTCTTACCGGTAAGGGTGTGGTGTTGTCACGTTTGGGCGGCGGTATTGGTACCCGTGGTCCCGGTGAAACAAAACTGGAAACCGAGCGCCGTCATATCCGACGCCATATCTCTCGCCTTGAGGAAGAACTCCGAGAGGTACGTCGTCACCGAGAAGTCAACCGCAAACAGCGAATCAAAAACCAAGTCCCGCTGGTTGCGATTGTGGGCTATACCAATGCAGGAAAATCCACTCTGCTAAATTTCCTCACGGGAGCCGGAATCTCTGCGCAAAATCGCTTATTTGATACACTGGACCCCACCACACGACGCTACCGTGTGAGTGACACACTTGAAGTCATCTTATCCGACACGGTCGGATTCATCCGAAAACTTCCGCATCATTTGGTCAATGCATTTCGTGCAACTCTGGAAGAACTCACATTTGCGGATTTGGTTCTTCATGTCATTGATGCATCTGATCCGAATTGGCGAGAACATGCAGCGGTGGTTGCAAATCTGATGCGGGATTTGGACGCTGCACAAAAGCCAACCATTACCGTGTTCAATAAAATTGATGTTGCGACAACGGAAGATCTTCCACGGGATGAAGAAACCGTTTGGATCTCTGCAAAAAACGGCGAGGGGATCCAGGAATTGAATCGAGCCATTGTAAAAAAACTCGAGACAGGGCTGTATCGTTTGCGCCTGCATTTGCCCTATGCATCACTCGGTCTGCTCGATGTACTCCACCGTGACGGAAAAGTTCTGCGTGAGGAGTATTTGCCGGATTGTTTGGAAATTGATGTGATTTGCGACGAGAGACTCTATCCGAAAGTACGGGAGTTTCGTGTGAAAGGAGCCGAGGAGCATGAATGAATACTTGGTCCCTGCCGGAGCAGGTATTGCGGAATATGTGGAAAAACGTTCTCGCTTCATTGGTGCAGTTTATCCGGTAGAAACCGAAGCAGAAGCACTTGCGTGGATTAAGAAAACTTCCGAAGAGCACCGTGAAGCACGCCACAATGTCTACGCCTATATCATCAAAGAAAACAATATCATGCGCTATTCCGATAACGGGGAACCGCAAGGTACCGCAGGAATGCCGACGCTGGAAGTATTCCGCCGTGAGGGAGTAGAGAATGTTGTGTGTATCACCACCCGTTATTTCGGCGGAATCCTGCTTGGAGCGGGAGGGCTCACCCGTGCCTATGCGCACACCGCAAAGCTTGCACTGGATGCAGCAGGGATTGCGCAGATGCGGGAATGGTCGCTCTTTACCGTCACCATTCCGTATCCGCTCTTTGAAATCGTCAAGCGGATGCTGGAAGATATGGGAGCAATTTTGGAAAATACCGAATACGGTGCGGATGTCACGGTTTCCGGGCTGATTCCAATGGAAGAATTTCCGGTACTCAGCGCAAAGATTACAGACGGCACCGCAGGGCAAATCACGCCTACCCAAACCGGAAGTAAGTTCATGGGTGTAAAGATTCGATAATAAAAAACACCTGTAAAGGATATCTTTACAGGTGTTTTTTTGTTATTCCAATCTCAACCAAACGTATGCACGCTGTTTATTGAACTTGACAGTGAGAACATTGTCAGCAAAACAAACATCGGCTTGGTCGTTTGAATACAAAACCTCGCAGGAGCTTTTTGGGATTTGCAGCGTCATTGTGTCGCTTTTGCAAACCTCACGGAATAAAACAAGATGTGTTGCATGGTTGCTTTCACAATGAAAACCGCAGAGTGAGGCGCCGCAAGGCTCGTTTCCAATCGGGAAAATATCGGATGCGGAAAGCTCCGCTCGATATGTTTTCCACTTCGCTACCAACGGTTTCAACTTCTTTCGGTTGTCCTGACTTAAGAACTGAGTTTCCATCCAGAAAAGCGGATTTGAGACCATGACTGTGGCAAATAAATAATCAATGTCATAAAGCGCAGGACGTAAAAGATCGGTTTCTTTGTATGACTCGGTATAAATCCCCGGATTCATAAACTCAAATTGAAGTTTTGATGACGGGATGTATTTGGAGAGTCTCCAAAGGTTGCGAAGTGTTTTGTGGGGATAATAATTGCCCCAGGTGGTTTTGGTGTATCTGTTTTCAACAAACAGTGTTCCGTACGGCGCAGAATTCAAATATCCCAACCGTTTGTCTGCTGTGACGTCCAACTCAACGGTTGCGTCTTTGCCAAAGTCAAGCACACTCTCAATAAACTTGCACATTGCATCGGCACGGGCTTTGTCCCAAAGTTGAAGGAAATCCAACTTAAAATATCGGATGCCCCACTCCTCATATGCCTTTTTGAGTACTGCAAGATCCTGTTGGAAACGCCCAAACGGACCGACGGACTGTGGCGCAAACCAAAGCCCCAATTTCACACCCCGCTCTTTTGCGTGCGAAGAGACCTGTTCCATTCCGTGTGGAAATGCTTCGTCATTCAAAAGCCAAAATTCATCGCTGAACAGAAATGAGCCGTCCTTTTCACAAGGCGGCGGGGTCGTGCCGCTCTGCCATCCGTCATCAATTTGAACGACATCCACTCCGAGTTCCTGTGCGGCATCGATTTCTTTCATCAGGAAATCCGCACGGACACGGGTTCTGTCACGAAAGTCCGCCCATGTGTTTGACATGGTGTGCAAACCCTCGGTTTGATAGACGGTCTTATACCAATCACGACAGAATTTTTCCGCATTTTCTCTTGTGGTAAACCCATGAATAATCGGATATCCGTTGGATTTGACTTTGATTACTTCGTCTACAATCGCAAAGGTGGATTCAACACAATCGGGTGCTTGAACAATGAAAACCTCACATGCGTTTGAAACCGGATCTGATAAGAAGAAAATGCGACCTTTTGTTTCTGCTAAATTCTTGTTAAAGACATAGTCGGTACTTTCCCACACCAAATTATCATAAAGGTCACTGTATGCCTGAAGCCAAACTGCGGTAAAAACTGCAGTCCCGATATCAAACGTAGCGGTTGTTTCGTATATGTCTTGGTTTACAATTGTTTTGAAATCAAGTTTTGACACGGCGGTTCCTCCAAAAAGAAAAGACGGCATCTGCGGTGACAGATGCCGCCTGTGTATTGCTTAACGGTTGTCGTAAACGATCTTGCCGTCTACCATGGTGAGGACAACATTGTAGTTTTCGTCCAACGCAGTGAGATGAGCACGATAGCCACGGTCAAGTGCGCCAATCTCATGATCTAAACCAAGTGCGGTCGCTGGGTTGATGGTGAGCATCTTTGCTGCAGTTTCAATCGGGACATCCAAAGTTTCAACCACATTCTGCAACGCACGATTGGAGCGCAGGGAAGAACCTGCGAGTGCGCCTTCCTTAGTGCGTGCGATGCCGTCTTTTACGATACATTCCAAATCAGACAGGATGTATTCACCGTCCGGCATGCCAGTGGGCTCAACCGAGTCGGTAATCAAAACAACTTTGTCGGAATTCTTGCAGCGAAGAACGATTTTGACAGCCTCGGGGCAAACATGGATAAAGTCACAGATGATTTCGCAGTATGCGTCGTCACGAACAAGACCCATACCCAAAAGACCCACATTACGGTGGTTGAGGCCTGCCATTGCGTTGTAGGTATGTACCAGAATATTTGCACCGGCATCCATACCGAGACGAGCTTCTTCCATGGTTGCAGCAGTGTGACCGAGAGAAACCTTGACACCGTTTTTGACCAAATACTCGATCATGTCGATTGCACCGGGAAGTTCGGGAGCAACCGTAAAGACACGCAGGTTGCCACGACCGGCTTCAATCAGACGTTTTGCTTCATCGACATTCGGGGTGCGGAGAAGGGGCTCGGAATGAGCACCACGGAACTTTGCGCACAGATACGGACCTTCCGCATAAATGCCGCCGATGGAAGCGCCGGAGGTGCCGGCTTCGATACGGTCACTTACCATGCCAAACTGATGCTCAAGCAGTGCAAGCGGTGCAGTGCTCATGGTGACGAGGAAGGTGGAAACACCGCAGGAAGCATAATGATTAGAGAGTTTGTCCAGTTCGTCAAACGAAGCCTTCAAACTGTCGTAACCAACAGCACCATGGGTGTGCATATCAATAAATCCGGGGAATACACGGTAAGAACTCAAGTCTAAATCCGCAGTTCCGTTTTCGTGAGTGATGCCGTCAAAACGACCGTCACAAACTTTCAAAATACCGTCGGTGAGAGTTGCACCACGGTTGTAAGCACGTTTGAATTTAATATTCATAGGGTCATCCTCCATTCCATTTCTTAACATAACTATATACCGAAACGCACCCTTTTGCAAGTATTTTTCGTATTGTTTCAAAAAGATGCGGAATAATATAGATTTGTCTGAAATTATGTGATATAATAGGAGTAACCGTGATGATAAAAGTGGAAAACCTGTGCAAACACTATCCGGGCGGAGACCGTGCAGTGTGTGCTTTGGATCATGTCAGCTTTCATATTTCCAAAGGGGAATTTGTTGCGATTGTCGGAAAATCCGGCTCTGGGAAAAGTACACTGATGAACATCCTCGGATGTTTGGATGCGCCGAGTGCCGGGTCATACTATTTGGACGGAGCTTGCGTCAGTGACTTGTGTGTTTCCAAACTCTGTTCCGTGCGAAGCCGAAAAATCGGATTTGTGTTTCAAGGGTTTCACTTGGTCCCACGGTTGACTGCGCTGGAAAATGTTATGCTTCCGTTGCGCTTTGCCGGAGTCTCTCGTGAAGAGCAAGTGCGGCGTGCAAATGAGGCCCTTTTTGCGGTCGGATTATCGCACCGCTTGCGGCATCGCCCGGCTCAAATGTCCGGTGGTCAGCAGCAGCGTGTGGCAATCGCCCGTGCAATTGTCATGAATCCACCGCTGATTTTGGCGGACGAGCCAACCGGGAACCTTGACCCGACGAGCGGCAGAGAGATCCTGAGACTTTTGAAAGAACAACATTCACGGGGAGCAACCGTGCTTGTGATTACACATGATATGGAAATTGCAGCGCACGCAGAGCGTGTGTTGGAAATAGAAAACGGAACAATTCATCAGATGGGGTGAGATTATGGATCGCAGAGATAAGTTTAACTATTACTTGGACATTGCAGACACCGTAAGTGAGCGTGGCACTTGTTTGCGCCGCCGTTATGGTGCGGTCATCGTGCGAAATGACATTATCGTATCCACCGGATACGTGGGAGCACCGCGCGGTCGAGAGAATTGCTGTGACATTGGCGAGTGCAAGCGTGAGGAATTGGGCGTTCCTCGTGGGCAGAGATATGAGCTTTGCCGAAGTGTGCATGCCGAGGCAAATGCGATTATTGCAGCATCACGCAATGACATGATTGGTGCAACCTTGTATTTGGTCGGCCGTGAGGCATCCACCGGTGAATTGGTGGAAAATGCTGCGCCGTGCTCCATGTGCAAGCGCCTGATCATCAATGCGGGAATTGCACGTGTGGTCATCCGTGAAACCGAGGATACATACAAGATCATTCTTGTAGATGACTGGGTCAGAAACGACGAGTCTTTGGTTGGTGAGTTTGGATACTAAGGAGGAATCATCATGAAGAATTTTTTGAAGAGTTTTCTTCTTGTTTTAACCACATTATTTGGTGCGTTTGTTGCAATCGGGATCTTTTTGGAACGTTGCAAAAAAGCAGTAGAACTCAAACCGAAACCAAAAGCAGTGCCGCAGAAAAAGCCGTGTGAGGAAGCAATTTGTGCGGTTGACCAGTGCATGCCGTTTTAAAAATGAGTATGTTTGATTTAAGTGGAACAGTTGCGATCGTAACAGGGCTCTCACGTGGGCTGGGGAGCGGGATCGCACTTGCTCTTGCAGAAGCAGGGGCAGATATTTTCGGTGTGTCAACCAAAGGTGCACCCGAAACCGGGGCAAAAATCCAAGCCCTTGGACGTCGGTATTTTGAACTCTGTATCGATTTGTCTGATTGTAATGCAGCCGAAGAGATTGTGAAAGCGTGTATAGACGCATATGGGCAGGTGGACATTCTCGTCAATAATGCAGGCGCTATGCGCCGTGCACCCGCCTACGAAATGAGCGAGAAAGACTGGGATCATGTGGTTGATGTAAACCTCAAAAGCGTATTCTTTCTTGCGCAGGCTGCAGCGAAACGCATGCGGGAACACGGTGGAGGGAAAATTATCAATCTTGCCAGTATGCTCTCGTATCAAGGCGGCATCAATGTGGCAGGTTATACTGCAAGTAAAGGCGGGGTCAAGAGTCTGACCATGTTGCTTGCGAACGAATGGGCGAAAGACGGGATTTGTGTCAATGCAATCGCTCCGGGTTATATGGCAACCGATATGACCGAAGCAATCCAAAACGATCCGATTCGCAATTCGGATATCTTAGCCCGCATCCCGAAAGGACGCTGGGGGACTCCGCAGGACCTTGGCGGTGCGGCAGTCTTTTTGGCAAGCCGTGCAAGCGACTATGTTACCGGTATTACCATCCCTGTGGATGGCGGCTGGCTCGCAAGATAAATAGGAAAGCACCGAAACAGGGTTTCGGTGCTTTTTTTTTATATCAGTTTTCGCTGGAGCCATTTTCCACGTTTAAAGTGAATGGAATTGAAAACAGAACGGCATGCCCAGTCTGCCCACATTCCGATCCAAACACCGAGAAGTCCCAGTTGCATCCATGCGCCGAGGACATAACTGAGTCCTACACGGAATGTGAACATGGAGACAATTGCAAGAATCATGGAGTATCGGGTTTCGCCGGAGGCTCGAAACGCATTGACCGGCACAAACGACCACGCATAAACCGAGAACACGGTGCAAAGCACACCGACTGCGGTGTAATACACGGATGCGGTCTTTGCCTCATTTGAAAACGAGAAGAGCCCAACCAGCTGATTGCGGAACAGAAAGATACTGCCGAACAAGACCAGTACCATGCCATAAGCAAACCAAGTCAGTTTTTTTGTGTAATGCTTTGCCTGTTCGGTCTCGCCGGCTCCCATGCATTGCCCAACCACAGTCAACAAAACCGTTCCGATCGCACCCACAGTGTTCCAACCGACCGAGCAAATGGTATATGAAACCGAGTACGCAGCAGTCGCAATCGTGCCGAACGATGCAATGAGGCTGGAAACCAAAACCTTGCCCACCTGAAACAATCCGCTTTCCACCCCATTTGCCGAGCCGATGAGCATGATGCGACGCATGATGTCCCAGTCGAAACGAAAGGAGAGAAGTTTCTCCAAATGTACGGGAAGGTCCTTGTTGTGAAGAAAGTATAAGCCGGCCGCCGCCCAAAGGACTCGAGAGACCGTGGTGGAAATAGCGGCACCGGCCGCACCCAAATCAAATCCATAAATCAGAATCGCATTTCCAATCACATTGAAGATGTTGGAAGAAAGTGCAATAAACAGCGCAAGCCGACTTTTTGCCATGGAACGAAGAAGTGCGGTACATGCATTTCCAACTGCAAAAAACGGATACCCAAGCAGAGTGTAGAAGAAATACACATGTGCATTTTGAAATACATCAGGTGCAATTCCGGGATAAATCAGATTCAAAATCGGTTGTACAAAGCAGAGAAGGACTGCCATTAATACAAGGGAAACCCCGCTTGCAGCATAGAGAAGCTGATTCGCTGAAGTCTTTGCGCTTAAAAGATTCTTACTCCCGATGTACTGTGCGGTGACCACCGCACCACCATTGGCAATGGCGGAGAATACATAGATGAAAAGAAGATTCACCGAATCCACAAGGGAAATTGCACCAACCGCCGCTTCGCCGGCAGAAGATACCATTGCGGTATCCACAAGTCCTGCCATGATCGCAAGGAGTGCCTCCAAAACAATCGGGACAGCAAGTGCGGTCAACGCTCGGTTGGAAAACATGGGTTTTGCGGTCATGGTATCACTCCTGAATTTTTCCTGCCTCTTTCAGCATTGCTTCCACAACCGTGACACAGGCAGAAATTAACCCGTCACAAAAAGCTTTCTTTTCTTCGGTGTTTTTTTGCAGAAGTTTTGCGCAGTTGAGTTCCTCACCGATTGTAGCTTTCACACGGGAGTAATAGTCTGAGGTGTCGGTGATTCCGAATAATCCCAAAACCATCAGTCCGCCGGTGACCGCACCGCAAACACTTCCTGCTTTCATTCCTGCACCGAAGTTGGAAGCGATTTTATCTGCAGTATCCAAATCAAGACCTGCTTGATCGGCGAATGCCATAAAGACCGCTTGCGCACAGTTGTAGTGCTTTTCACAGCAATCCCGTAATGCCTGTGCTTTTTCTGTGTAACGACTCATTGTTTTTTCTCCTTTTTCTCTAAACTTGCAAAATTCAGACGCAATGCATTGGAAACCACAGAAACCGAACTGAGTGACATTGCAAATGCCGCAAAGACCGGGGTGAGTCTTGGCCCTCCAAACGCATATAAAAGCCCGGCTGCAATCGGAATCCCGATCACATTATAGCCAAACGCCCAAAACAAATTTTCCTTAATATTGCGAATCACTTTGTGGGAAAGTCGGATTGCCCGGGGAACATCCTCCAAACTGTCGTGCATCAATACGATGTCCGCACTCTCAACAGCCACATCGGTACCGGAGCCGATGGCAATTCCAACACTTGCCGCAGCAAGTGCGGGAGCATCGTTAATCCCGTCACCTACCATGGCAACCGTGGCGCCGCCTTGTACCAATTCTTGCACGACTCTCGCTTTGTCCTCGGGTCGCACGCCCGCAATCACATGGTCAACACCGACGCTTTTTGCCACCGCTTGGGCGGTGACTTCGTTGTCGCCTGTGAGCATCGTGGTGTGAACCTTCATTTTCTTTAACTGTTCAATTGCTTGAATACTGGATGGCTTGACCGTGTCGGCAACTGCAACGATTCCCAAACACACCCCGTCTTTTGCAACAAACATGGGTGTCTTTCCTTGGAGAGCAAATTCTTCAGCCGCTTGAACGGGAAGGGGAATCTCACCGAGAAATGCTTGATTTCCGATTTTTACCGAAGAAGAATCCACCGAGGCGGAAACACCGAATCCCGAGTGTGCCAAAAAGTCTGTGATCGGAAGCAGTGGAAGTTCTCGCAGAGATGCCTCCCGCACGATTGCATCGCCGAGCGGATGTTCACTCCCGCTTTCAATGCATGCAGCAAGCTGGAGAAGTTCTGCTTCGGTTCCTGTCAGTGGGAGAATATCAGTCACCTCGGGACGTCCCCGTGTGATGGTGCCGGTTTTGTCCAAAACCACATGGGAAACACGATGCGTTATCTCCAAAGCTTCGCCATTTTTATACAAAATACCGTAAGTGGCACCACGACCCGTTCCGGTCATGATGGCGACCGGAGTCGCAAGACCGAGCGCACACGGGCAAGAAATCACCAAAACAGAAACAAAGGTGGTCAAAACAAAGGTGAGATCTTTTCCGAAAATCAGCCATAGAATTGCAGAAACAAGTGCAATCCCGATCACAACAGGAACAAAGTAAGAACTCACCACATCCGCAAGACGAGAAATGGGTGCTTTCGAGCCTTGCGCTTCGGTAACCAACTGAATGATCTGGGACAGGGTGGTGTCGGCACCGACACGGGTGGCACGCACAGTCAGCATACCGTTTTGGTTGATACATGCACCTGTGACTGTGTCGCCCACGGTTTTATCCACAGGTAAACTCTCACCGGTAATCATGGATTCATCGATTGCGGCAGAACCGGAAACAATTTCGCCATCGGTTGGAATCCGTTCTCCGGGGCGTACCAGCAAGAGATCTCCAACATGTACATCTGAGAGCGGGACTTCCACCTCGACCCCGTCACGCAGCAGATGCACGGTTTTCGGGGCAAGCTCCATGAGCTTTTTGACCGCAGCACCGGTCCTTTCTTTCGCTCTCAGTTCCAAATGTTTTCCGAGTTTGATGAGAGCAATAATCATTGCTCCGGATTCGAAATAGAGATCATGTACTGCATGAACATCGCCCAGGCAAACCCGCACAAAGCCGTACAGACTGTAGATGATGGCAGAACTTGTCCCGATTGCGACCAAAGAATCCATGTTGGGACGCAGACGGAACAGTGCGGAAAAACCGGAGGTATAAAACCTGCGCCCCATCACTGTGACGGGGATGAGCAGAAGAATTTGCAAGATACAATAGCGAACGGGAAATGCAGGAGAGATTGCAGAAGGAACCGCCCAAGCAAGCCCCGGTACCATTGGTGCCATGGCAAGATAAAAGAGAAGTCCGCCAAACACCAATGCGACAAGCAACTCCCGTCTGCTTTGACGTGCCGCTTTTGCAGCTTCGGTCGCCTTTTCCTCTGCATCCCGTGCAGGATCGGAAACACGTGCGGTAAATCCTTGCTTTTCCACGGCAGCAATGATTGCTTCAACTTCGCCGTCAAAACTCACAGTCATGGTATTTGCGGCAAGGTTGACGGCAACCGAATCCACAAACGCAAGTTTCCCGACTGCGGTTTCAATCGCACGGGAACAGGCGGCACAGTGCATTCCACCAATATTAAAAATTAGTTTTGTCATAGAGGCCTCCTTTCTTTGCATTTATTTTATTATTCTAATTTCAAAAAGTCAAACATGGGTTGCGAAAAAAAGAGAGATTTGATAAAATAGAAACACCAATAAGGAGGAATTTTTGATGAAGAACTTTTTACTCACTGTGATTACTGTGGCGTTTTTGTTTACATTTCCGCCGCTTGGGATTTTTTTCATGTTTAAGTTCTTAAACTGGAGCGATGGTGTAAAAAAATCGGTTGCGGTTATTTGGAGTGTGATTTGGGTCATGGCAATTTACATGACCGTGCAGGAAACCGCTCAGCTTGCACAGCAGGGGATGTAGTTTCTACAACTTATCTAAAAAAATCTGCACTTCGCCCTGTTTATATGGCAGAATTTGTGCTTGCCAAAAGTGACGAAATTTGTTAAAATATAAGGTAATTCTACAATAGAAAGTGTGGTGCCCAACATGTTGGAAGCAAAGAAAATCACAGTCTTTGCCGGGCACTACGGAAGCGGCAAGAGCAATCTTGCGGTAAATTACGCATTTTGGTTAAAGCAGCAGGGGAAAGAGACCACACTGTTGGATCTTGATATCGTAAACCCCTACTTCCGCTCCAAAGACAGCGAAAAAGAGTTGGGTGAAGCAGGAATTCGGGTCATTGCGTCCGAGTTTGCAAACAGCAATGTGGATGTTCCTGCACTCCCGCCTGCGGCATATTCCATGTTCACAGCCGACGGGCACTATTCCGTAGTAGACCTTGGCGGAGATGATCGCGGCAGCCTTGCACTCGGCCGTTTTTCCGAGATGCTTGCCGCCGCTGATACATACGAAATGCTCCTGGTCATCAATCAGTTCCGCCCCGATACCGCAACACCGGAAGGGGTTTTGGAAGTGGTCCGGGAGATCGAAGATGCGTGCCATGTGAAATTCACCGGCATTGCAAACAACACAAACCTTGGCGCAATGACCGAGAAAAGCCATGTGCTGGATTCGGTTGCATATGCCAAAGCGGTTTCGGATCTCATCGGACTTCCGGTGGTGATGACCGCATACCGAGCGGATTTGGGAGAACTCGATGTCCCACACCCGTTCCCGATTACATTAACGACCAAAGCGATTTGGAGTATTTAAGGAGGCGACAATCGTGGCAAAAGGAACAGTAACGATTCATGAAGACGTTTGTAAGGGTTGTGGACTCTGTGTCCATGCGTGCCCGAAGGGCGTACTTGCCATGTCGAAGGACAAACTCAACCAGAAGGGCTATAACCCGGCTGAAGTAGTCAATGCGGATGATTGCATTGGTTGCGCAATGTGCGCAGTCATGTGTCCGGATGTGGCGATCAAGGTAGAAAGGTAGGAAGAAGCAATGGCAGATAAAGTATTGATGAAAGGAAATGAAGCACTGGCTGAAGCTGCAATGTGTGCCGGTTGCCGTCATTTCTTCGGTTATCCGATCACCCCGCAGACCGAAATTTCGGCATATCTTTCCAAACATATGCCCAAGGTCGGCGGCACCTTCCTGCAGGCGGAAAGTGAAGTCGCAGCAATCAACATGGTGCTTGGTGCAGCAGCTGCAGGCGTGCGTGTTATGACTTCCAGCTCCAGCCCAGGAATCTCGCTGAAGAGTGAAGGTATCTCTTATATTGCAGGTTGTGACCTGCCCGCTGTTATTGTAAACGTTCAGCGCGGCGGTCCGGGTCTTGGCGGTATTCAGCCGTCTCAGGCAGACTATTACCAGGCAACCCGTGGTCTTGGCCATGGTGACTTCCATATGATCGTTCTCGCTCCGAGCACTGTTCAGGAAGTGATTGACCTGACCTTTGAAGCATTTGATCTTGCAGACCTCTACCGTATGCCGGTCCTCATGTTGAGCGACGGTATTCTGGGTCAGATGATGGAGCCGGCATCCTTCCCGGAAGGCACCGGCCGTACTCTCCCGGAAAAAGACTGGGCGGTTACCGGTACCCAGGGCAAGCGTAAGAAAAACATCGTAAACTCCCTCTACCTCCAGCCGGATGAACTCGAGCGCAAGGTCATGGAGCGTTACGAGCGTTATGATGCCATCAAAAAGACCGAGCAGAAGTGCGAACGCTTTATGATGGATGATGCGGAGTATGTTGTTGTGGCATACGGCGCATCTGCCCGTGTTGCAAAGAACGCAATTGTTGCGGCACGTGCTGAGGGCATGAAGGTCGGTATGATCCGTCCGATTACCCTTTGGCCGTTCCCGGTCGATGCAATTCGTGAAGCAACCGAGCAGGCAAAGGCATTCCTCACCGTGGAACTCTCCATGGGTCAGATGATTGATGACGTCCGCCTCGCTTGCGAATGCAAGAAGCCGGTGCACTTGTGCAACCGTACCGGCGGTATGATCGTCAAGCCGCAGGAAGTCCTTGCGAAACTGAAGGAAATCTCGGGAGGTGCGAAATAATGAGCGTAGTATTTGATCGTCCCAAAGCACTCAGCCCGGTCAGCACCCACTATTGCCCGGGTTGTACCCATGGCATCATCCACCGCTTGGTTGCGGAAGTTTTGGATGAATTGGATCTCACCGGCCGTACCGTCGGTGTGGCACCGGTCGGCTGCAGTGTTATGGCTTATAACTATTTTGAATGTGATATGACCGAGGCGGCACATGGTCGTGCACCGGCACAGGCAACCGGTCTCAAACGAGCCAATCCGGATAGCATCGTCTTTACTTACCAGGGCGACGGCGACCTTGCTGCAATCGGTACCGCAGAGACTGTTCATGCGGCAACCCGTGGTGAGAACATCACCATCATCTTTGTCAACAATGCAATTTATGGTATGACCGGCGGTCAGATGGCTCCGACCACTCTGCCCAACCAGGTCACCCAGACCACTCCGTACGGTCGTGACGTCAAGGTTGCAGGTCATCCGGTCCGTGTTTGCGAAATGCTCTCTACTCTCGACGGTGTTGCTTATGCAGAGCGTGTTTCGATGGACACTGTGCCGCACATCAACGCAGCAAAGAAAGCAATCAAAAAGGCATTCCAGTATCAGGTAGAAGGCAAGGGCTTTACCATTGTTGAAGTGCTTTCCACCTGCCCGACCAACTGGGGTCTCAGCCCGGTCAAGGCACTTGGCTGGTTGCAGGAAAATATGATCCCGCATTACCCGCTCGGCGTGTATAAGGATATCGGTGCGGAGGTGCAGAAATAATGAATCATGAAATCTTATTTGCAGGCTTTGGCGGACAGGGCATTCTGTTTGCAGGAAAAGTCTTGGTTTATGCAGGAATGCTGGAAGGCCGTCAGGTCAGCTGGCTCCCGTCTTACGGTCCGGAAATGCGTGGCGGTACCGCAAACTGCAGCGTCATCATCAGTGACGACCCGATCGGTTCTCCTATCATCAATGACCCGGCAATTCTGGTTGCAATGAACCTGCCGTCTCTCGATAAGTTCGAAGACCTCATTCAGAAAGACGGCTATGCGTTTATCGACAGCACCCTGATTACCCGCAAGGTAGAACGCAATGATGTCAAAACCTTCTACATCCCCGCAACCCAGATGGCACAGGATAACGGCATGAAGGGTCTTGCCAACATGATTATGCTTGGTAAAGTCATCCGTGAGCTCGGTGTGATGGATATGGAATCCATCAAGAAAGGTCTTGTAAAGGTGATTCCAGAGCGCAAAAAGGATATGCTCGAAGTCAACCTCAAAGCAGTCCAAATGGGCTACGATTTCTAAAACAAAACAGAATTGCTCCGATGGCAGCATCGGAGCAATTTTTTTGTAAAAAAGTAAGATAATCCAATTGCTTTTTATTCAGTGGATGATATAATAGTCTTGAGAATAAGCCGGTGTCCCGGCAGATTGGAGTAACTATTATGATTAGAATTGGTATTATCGGCTCTGATAACAGCCATGCGGACGCGTTTTCGTCCCTCATCAACATTCCGAATGAAAAAACCGGTGCTTTTGAATATCCGGATTGCAAGGTCACTATGATCTATGGCACTGAGGAAGCACGCACCAAAGAAGTCGCAGAAATCGGTAAGATCGAAACCATCGTTTCCGATCCGAGCGAAATGATCGGCAATGTCGATGCGGTCATGATTGTTTTCCGCCACGGCGGTCTGCATGCACAGTATGCAAAACCGTTTCTCAAGGCAGGAATTCCGGTTTGGTTGGACAAGCCCTTTACCATCTCCAACGAAGAAGCAAAAGAACTCATCGAGCTCTCTAAGGAAACCGGCACGATCCTTACCGGTGGTTCCACCTGTAAGTTCTGCTATGATATCCTCATGCTGAAAAACGATGTGGAAAACAACTACTACATCGGCAAGATGCAGACTGCTACCATGAACTTCCCGGGTACTTGGGAGAATGAATACGGCGGACTGTATTTCTATGGTGCACATCTGGTTGAAATGGCTTGTGCAGCATTCGGTTACGACATGAAGAGTGTTTGGGCAACCAAGCACAACGGCGATGTCATTGCAGTGGTCAAGTATGAGAATTACCATGTCACCCTGAACTTCATCGACGGCAGTGTTCATAACGTCTGCCAGGTCATTGGCGATCAGGGTACCATCGAACGCCGCCTGAACATCACCTTGGCATACCGCCATGGTTTGGACGAATACATCAAGACCTTAAAGAGCGGTGTCATTCCGGTTTCCCACGATAAGCTGTATGCAACCGTGGAACTCCTCAACGCAATCGTTGATTCTGTCAACACCGGTAAGGAAGTTGAACTGAAAGGTCTGTAAGTCATGATTATTGATGTACATAATCACCCGGATTGGTACGGCCATCCGATTGATAAATTTCTTGCAGATATGGACGAAAAGGGAATCGACAAGACCTGGCTTCTCTCCTGGGAATGCCGTCATGACGAGTATGACCCTGCTTATCTCAAAAATTGTCCTCCGGTGGTAAACGGTGAATATGGCCCGATTCCGTTTGAGTATTGTCTCCCATATAAGGAAAAAGCACCGGACCGTTTTATCTTAGGTTATGCGCCTGACCCGCGCCGTCCCGATGCAATCGACCGTATGAAAGCTGCGGTCAGCATTTATGACGTCAAGGTCTACGGTGAAATGAAAATGCGTCTGATGTTTGATAACTGGGATGCAATCCGTATGTACCGCTACTGCGGCGAGGCAGGGATTCCCGTTTTGGTGCATATCGACTATGAATTTGATCGGGGCAGCAACTATCCTCGCCCGAACTACTGGTACGGCGGAGGAATGGACGCATTTGAACGTGCGGTAGCCGCTTGTCCGGAAACCAACTTCATCGGTCACGCACCCGGTTTTTGGGCGCACATTTCGGGGGACGACCAGTTCTCCAAAACCGCATATCCGGAGGGAAAAGTCCAACCGGGCGGGAAACTTGTGGAAATGCTTCGCAAGTACCCGAATCTCTACTGCGATCTCTCGGCGGGAAGCGGATGCAACGCACTCAGCCGTGATCCGGAGTTTGCGGTCCAGTTCTTAACCGAATTCCAGGACCGTGTGCTTTACGGTCGTGATTATTTCGACAATGTCCATCAGGAATTCTTAAATTCGATCACACTTCCGAAAGATGTGCTCGACAAAATCTATTATAAGAATGCAATCCGCCTTGTGCCGATTGACTAAGAAAGGAAATGACTATGGAAAAGCTTGCATTGCATGGCGGCGAAAAAGCCAAAAAGTCCGAATGGGGTACCGGGAAACGCTTTGGTGAGCCGGAACTTCAGCAACTCAAAGAAGCACTGGATCAGGAGACTCTGTTCTACTGGTTTGGTAACAAAGTAAAGGCACTTTGTGAAAAGTTCAAAACCATGTATGGTTCCAAATACTGTGTTGCAACCAGCTCGGGTACCGCATCCATCCATGTTGCATTGGGTGCTGCCGGTGTGACCGAGGGTGACGAAGTTATCGTTTCCCCGATTACCGATATGGGTTCTGTCATCGGTATTCTTTATCAGAACGCAATTCCGGTCTTTGCTGACCTGGATCCGCATACTTACAACATGACTGCAGAAACCATCGAAGCTTGCATCTCTGAGAAGACCAAGGCTGTCGTGGTTGTCCACCTTGCAGGTAACCCGGCTGAAATGGACGAAATCATGGCGCTTGCAAAGAAGCACAACATCACTGTTGTGGAAGACTGTGCACAGAGCTATGAATGTTTCTACAAGGGCCGTAAGGCAGGTAGCATCGGTGATTTCGGTTGCTTCAGCCTCAACGACTTCAAGCACATCTCCGCAGGTGACGGTGGTATGGTCCTCACCAATGACGAAGAAAGCTTCTACACTGCTGCCGGATTTGCAGATAAGAACTATGATCGCTATCAGCGTGACGTTCACGCAAGTGAAATCCCGTTCATCGCACCGAACTACCGCATGAACGAGCTCACCGGTGCGGTGGGTCTTGCTCAGCTTGACCGTGTGGAAGGTATCTGCGCACGCCGTAACGAAATCGGTATGCGTTTGACCGAGGCACTCAAGGACCTCCCGGGTGTCTATCCGCCGGAAGTCAAGGACTACAACAAGTCCTCCTACTGGTTCTATATGCTCCGTATCGATGAGAAGGAAGCGGGCTGCACCCGTGAAGAATTCTCCGAAGCTCTTGCAGCAGAAGGTATTCCGAACCAGCCGGGCTATATCCCGTTCTGCGTTTATATGAACAAACTCTTCCTTGAGAAGACCGGTTACATGGGAACTCATGCACCGTTTGACAGCAAGTACTACGGTAAGGAGATCGAGTACAAGGCAGGTCTGTGCCCGAATGCAGAAGAAATTCTCAACACCGCAATCCGTTTCGGCATCAGCGAATTCTTCACTGATACCGATGTTGAGGAAATCATCCATGCATTCCGCAAAGTTAGTGCATATTTCCAGAGCAAGAAGTAGAACTGAAAGTCTGCGCAGTCTATACTGTGCAGACTTTTCGCAAAGGAGAAACAATCCATGATTATTGATGTACATAATCATCCGGAATGGCTTGGATATGACTTTGACCGTTATATCGCCAATATGGATCAGTATGGAATTGACAAAACGTGGCTTCTCTCTTGGGAATGCCGGCACGATGAGTACGACCCCATCTACTTCCAAAAGTGTCCGCCCATGGTGTATGGGGAGTACGGACCCATTCCGTTTGAATACTGCGTGAAATACAAAGAAAAAGCTCCGGACCGCTTCATCTTGGGCTATGCACCCGACCCCCGCCGTCCTGATGCGATCGACCGCATGAAAGCAGCCGTCAGCATTTACGGTGTCAAAGTTTACGGCGAAATGAAGATGCGTTTGATGTTTGACAACTGGGATGCGATTCGGATGTATCGTTATTGCGGTGAAAATGGAATTCCGGTTTTGGTCCACATTGACTATGAGTTTGACTATGCAGCACCGTACAGTCGTGTCAACCATTGGTACGGTGGCGGTATGGAAGCATTTGAACGTGCGATTGCGGCTTGTCCGGAAACCAACTTCATCGGCCATGCGCCGGGCTTTTGGGGTCACATCTCGGGTGACGGGCTGCACGACAAAGTCCAGTATCCGACCGGTTATCCGGTCCTCCCCGGTGGGAAACTTCCGGAAATGTTAGATCGATATCCGAATCTCTTCTGTGATATTTCGGCATCCGGGTATACTGCACTCAGCCGTGATCCGGAGTTCTCCAAAAAATTCTTGGTTGAGTATCAGGACCGTATCCTCTATGGTCGTGATGAATTCTCCAATCACCATCAGGAGCTTTTGAACTCCTTGGATCTTCCGCAGGAAGTTTTGGATAAGATTTATTACAAAAATGCTTGTAAATTAGTCCCGATAGATTAAAATAGGAGGGAATTTTCATGGAAAATCTCGCAATTTTTGGTGGCGAAAAGGCAAAAACCACCCCTTGGGGTACCGGCATGCGCTTCGGTGATGCAGAACTCCAACAGGTAAAAGAAGCGTTGGAGCAGAACACACTGTTCTATTTCAGCGGCACCAAGGTCAAGGCAATGTGTGATAAGTTTAAGGATATGTACGGTGCGAAGTACTGTGTTGCAACCAGCTCTGGTACCGCAGCAATCCATGTAGCACTGGGTGCAGCAGGCGTCACTGAAGGTGACGAAGTTATCGTTGCCCCGATGACCGACATGGGCTCCATGATCGGTATTCTGTTCCAGAATGCAATCCCGGTTTTTGCAGACCTCGATCCGAATACCTATGTCATGACCGCAGAAAGTATCGAAAAGGTCATTACTCCGAAGACCAAGGCGGTTATCGTGGTTCATCTTGCAGGTAACTGTGCAGAAATGGATGAAATCATGGCGGTTGCAAAGAAGTATCACATCAAGGTTATTGAGGACTGCGCACAGGCATACGAAACATTCTATAAGGGCCGTAAAGTCGGCACTTTTGGCGATTTCGGCTGCTTCAGTCTGAATGATTATAAGCACATCTCTGCAGGTGACGGCGGTATGGTCCTCACCAATGACGAGACCGGCTACTACACTGCAGCGAAGTTTGCAGATAAGAACTATGACCGTTGGCACACCCGTAATGTGCATGACGGACAGATTGACTTCATTGCTCCGAACTATCGCATGAACGAACTCACCGGTGCTGTTGGTCTTGCTCAGCTCGATCGATTGGAATGGATCTGCTCCCGTCGTTGGGAACTCGGTCAGCGCTTGACCAAAGGCATTCAGGATCTTCCGGGCATCATGCCGCCGGAAGTCAAGCCGGATAACAAGTCCTCTTACTGGTTCTATATGTTCCGTGTGGATGAAGAAGTATGCGGTGTCAGCCGTAATGATTTCTGTGACGCACTGATTGCAGAAGGGATCCCGACCGGTCGTGGCTACGGTCTCTTCTGTGCTTATGACTATAACTTCTTCCAGAACAAAAGTGCATATCAAGGAACTCATGCACCGTTCGACAGCAAGTACTACGGCGGCAATGTCACCTATTCCAAGGAGAACTGCCCGGGTGCAGAACTCATTTTGAAGAGTGCGATCAGCTTCAACATCAAGGAATTCCACACCGAGCAGGATATTGACGAAATGATCCATGCAATCCGTAAGGTCCACGCATATTATCAGAGCAAAAAGTAAGGGGTTTTCAATGATTATTGATGTACATAACCATCCGGATTGGCATGGTCACGACGTTGAAAAATTCGTTGCAAATATGGACGCATACGGCATCGATAAAACATGGCTTCTTTCTTGGGAATCTCCCATGGGAGACTATAATATTGCAGATGTCCGTGTCACCACTCCAATTAACCCGGGCCCGTGGGGCCCGATCGGATTTGACCGTTGTGTTGCATATGCGGAAAAAGCACCTGACCGGTTCATTCTCGGTTATGCGCCCGATCCTCGCCGCCCCGATGCGATTGATCGCATGAAAGCGGCTGTCAGCATCTATGGTGTCAAAGTCTATGGCGAAATGAAGCTTCGCATGATGTATGATAACTGGGATGCAATTCGGATGTACCGCTATTGCGGTGAGGCAGGAATCCCGGTCCTGGTCCATGTGGACTATTCGCTGGATTACGGGGTCACCTATCCTCGCCCGAACTATTGGTTCGGTGGCGGTATTGAGGCGTTTGAACGTGCAATTGCAGCTTGCCCTGAGACCAATTTTATTGGTCATGCTCCGGGATTTTGGTCACACATTTCAGGGGATGACCAGTACGACAAGGTGGAATATGCCACCGGACCGGTTCTGCCCGGCGGAAAAATGATTGAGATGTTGGACAAGTACCCCAACCTCTTCTGTGACATTTCGGCAGGCAGCGGTTGTAATGCGCTCTCCCGTGATCCGGAATTTGCAAAGAAGTTCTTGGTTGCGTATCAAGACCGGATTCTCTATGGTCGTGATGAATTTTCCAACGACCATCAGGAGTTTCTCAATTCTTTGGGACTCCCCAAGGACGTGATGGACAAGATCTATTACAAAAACGCTTGTAAACTTGTCCCAATCAAATAATGACCAATGCACCGGCGAAAGTCGGTGCATTGTTGACTTTTGCATGGAATTTGTGTATAATCATCTGTGCGAGTAAGCCAGACAGTCGCGTGCGTCATATGCCGAAAGGCGACGTATGAGGAAAGTCCGAGCTCCATAGGGCAAGGATAACGGGTAACGCCCGCCGAAGGCGACTTCAGGAAAAGTGCAACAGAGAGATACCGCCGAACATATCTGTTCGGTAAGGGTGGAAAGGCGAGGTAAGAGCTCACCGGTCGGTAGGAGACTATGCGACCCTGTAAACTCTATCCGGAGCAACACCGCATAGGAGAATGGAGACCGATGCAAATCGGTCGAAAAGGTCGGCCCGGCTGTTCTCGGGAAGGTGGCTGGAGCCTTGTGGCAACGCAAGGCGTAGATAGATGGCTGTCAAATACAGAACTCGGCTTACAGACTTGCTCGCATCGATATGCAGAAAAGCGCTGATCTCAGCGCTTTTTTGCTGTGATATGAAAGAGGTGGCATTATGGCAACATTATTTGAGCATATCGGATTTTTTATCCACAATGAAGAGGAGGTCTACCGCCTTGCGGATTTTGTTCTCAACGCAGGGCAGATGTTTGTTGTGGAAAACGGGTTTTATGCTCGATGGACCGACGCATCGGGGAGTGAAATCTGGTCTCGTACTGCGCTGGACCACGAAAGCGGTCAGGCTACCTTTTTGAATATTGACCCGCATTTCCACGGTGATACCGTGTGGAATCTTGTGGTTGGACGAAAACTGGACGGAGAGCAGGATGATGCATTGGATGCAAAGTATCTCCTCCATACCGAGGATGAGACTCAATTTATCACTGCACGGCTTCAGGGAGAACAGGCAATTCGTGAACTGGAAGAAGGGAAAACCTACCCGTTCCAGATTGCACTCATGCCGCACATCGTCCGTTTTTATGAACATGAAGATGCATATCGTGCCGCAACAGGCGACGAACTCACGGTTTTGGGCACCGCATTTCCACGAGGAATGTACTCCCGTCTCGTAGTGAGCGAGGAGTCTGTCATGGAAGAAATTTTGGTCACTCAGCTGGTGGGACGAATTATTTCCGCCGACCAGCGCACCATCGAACGCAGCGGTGATAAAATCAGTAGCTTCACCCATCTTGTAGTAGAAACACAGTTCGGCCCGGTGGATGTTCCGGTTGCCAACTCTGTATTGCAGGATGCTGTTTTGGAATCCGGCGGAATCGTTAGTGTGGTGGGGACTTTCTCGGCTGTTATGATGGGGAAGGAGCAAGAAGTATGATCGATCTTGCGGTTTCTCACCTGAGTAAGTACTACGGTGCGGAGCCCATCTTGACCGATATCTCCTTCCAACTTCAACATGGGGAAAAAACTGCGTTAGTTGGTTTGAACGGCAGCGGAAAAACCACGCTGTTTCGCATTTTAGCGCAGAATTTAGACTATGATGAAGGGGAAGTCAATATCGGAAAAGGTCTGCGTGTCGGGCTCATTCAGCAGATTCCGAATTACCCGGAGGGCTATACCGTAGAGCAAGTTCTTTGCACCGGCTTTGCAGAACTCTATGAATTGCAGGAGAAGATGAATCGCCTGCAAAAACGCATGGAATATGACCAAACACGGGAAACTGTGCGGAACTACGGAGAACTTGCAGATGAGTTTGAACGTCGTGGCGGATATGATACCATGACCGAACTCAATAAAATTGCAAACGGTCTCGGCATTACAGCGACTATGCGTACACAGCTTTTCTCTGACCTTTCCGGTGGAGAAAAAACCCGAGTCAATCTCGCTTGTACCATTTTGCAGAAAGCAGATCTTCTGCTGCTCGATGAGCCGACAAACCATTTGGATTTGAGTGCAATCGAGTGGTTGGAAGAGTATATCGAAAAGTATAGCGGTACAGTCCTGATCGTATCGCATGACCGTTTTTTCTTAGACCGCACCGTACACCGTGTTCTTGAACTTGAGGACGGATGCATCACAGATTTTCCCGGTAACTATACTTTCTATATGCAGGAAAAAGAACGGCGCTATCTCGAACAGAAAAAACGTTATGAGGCGGAGCAGAAAAAAATTGCACAGCTTGCGCATACTGCAGAACGGATGCACGGCTGGGGCATGGGCAACAAACGCCTGCAGGTACGTGCGTTTGCGATGGAAAAACGCATTGAACGAATGCGGAAAACCGAAAAACCGAAAGAAATCCATGTGGTGCGCAAGGGCGGCTTTTCTTCCCGTGAGTTTCATGGTGATTTGGTTATGCAATGTAAAGATATTTCCATGTCCTTCGAAGACAGGACTTTGCTTGACGGCGTGAGTCTTACCATTGAAAACGGCGACCGCATTGCACTAATCGGCGATAACGGAACCGGAAAGACCACGCTCCTAAAACTCTTTACCGGGATGCTCAAGCCGGATTTTGGCTCGGTACGCTTCGGTCCGTCTGTCAAATTCGGACTCCTTCCGCAGGTGATCGAATTCGATGTGGAGAGCCGCAATTTGGTGGATACGTTGATTTGGCAGATGAAACTGACGCCCGAAAGCGCACGCAATCATTTAGGTGCATTTGACTTTCGTGGGGAAGATGTTTTTTCACCGGTTTCCACCTTGTCGGGTGGTGAACGGAGTCGCCTTGCGCTCTGTATGCTTATGGCGCAGAAAATTAACTTCCTTATCTTAGACGAACCGACCAACCACTTAGACACCGCCTCACGTGAGTGGATCGAAGAAGCAGTGGCGGATTTTGAGGAAACCCTGCTCTTTGTTTCTCACGACCGCTATTTTATCAATCGATTTGCAAATCGTATCTGGGCGTTGTCGGACGGCAAAATTCTGGATTTCCGAGGCACCTATGAAGAATACCAAAGGATGTTGGAACTTCAGAAAATCCCGACTCCAACTCCCGTGAAAAAAGAGGAAAAACCAAAAAAACGTGTGCAGAATTCCCGTGCCATAGAAAAGCGGTTGCGTGAAGTGGAACGTGAAATCGAAAAACTTGAGCAAAAGAAAGCGGAACGTGAAGAAGCAATTGCGGCATCCGCAAGCGATTTCAATGCTTTGCAAGAACTTTATGCAGAGCAGGAAACCGAGGATGCGGTGCTGAGCACACTCTATGAAGAATGGGAAACCTTGCAGCTTTCCTTGGAATAACTTTTCAAACAAGGGAAACTGTGGTATACTATATTCGTTATTCCAAAATGAGAGGAATTTGTCATTATGCTTGAAAAACTTGCATTGTTGGAAGAAAAATTCAATGATTTAGAAACTGCGCTTGCAGCACCGGATTTGTATAACGACCCGACAGCGGCAACCCGTCTGCTCAAAGAGCAAAAAGAACTCACCCCGATTATTGAGGCGTATCGTGCTTATCGTGCTGCGGAAACTGCGGCTAAGGACGCACGTGAAATGCTGGATGCAGGCGGTTTGGACGCAGATATGAGAGAACTTGCACAAGAGGAACTCACCACCTCCCGTGCGGAGATGGAGCGTCTTGAGCAAGAACTCAAGATTCTGCTTTTGCCCACCGACCCGAACGATGATAAGAACGTTATCATGGAAATCCGTGGCGGTGCAGGCGGTGAAGAGGCTGCGCTGTTTGCTCATTCGTTGTATCGTATGTATAACATGTACGCAGATGCTCGTAATTGGAAAACCGAAGTGGTCAACGCAAATGAGACCGAGCTTGGCGGTATCAAGGAAATCAGTTTTATGATTACAGGCGCAGGCGCATACTCCCGGTTGAAATTTGAGAGTGGTGTGCATCGTGTCCAGCGAGTCCCGGACACCGAGTCCGGTGGACGCATCCATACTTCGACCGTCACTGTCGCTGTGCTTCCGGAAGCAGAGGATGTGGAAGTGGAACTCAATATGTCCGATGTGGATGTGGACACGTTCCGTGCATCCGGCGCAGGTGGCCAGCACGTCAATAAAACCGAATCTGCGATTCGTTTGACCCACCGCCCCACCGGGATTGTGGTTGAATGTCAGGATGAACGCAGTCAGCATAAAAATAAGGATCGTGCGATTAAGATTCTGCGCTCTAAGTTGTATGAAATCCAAATGCAGGAGCAGACTTCCCAAATTGCGGCAGAGCGTAAAAGCCAGGTTGGTACCGGTGACCGCAGTGAGCGTATCCGTACCTATAACTACCCGCAAGGTCGAGTTACCGACCATCGTATTGGGTTGACGCTTTATAAACTTGAGCAGTTCTTAAACGGTGATCTGGATGAGATGGTCGATGCCATCATCACTGCAGATCAGGCAGAAAAACTCCGCGCAAGCGAGGAGAACGCATAACTTATGAAAACCGAGTATTTACGAAATGATGCAGCGGGCATTTCTCGTGCAGGTGAGATTTTACACCATGGTGGTTTGGTCGGAATCCCGACCGAGACGGTCTATGGTCTTGCCGCCAATGCATTTGATGCAGAAGCGGTCAAAAATATTTTTGTTGCAAAAGGTCGCCCGCAAGACAACCCTCTCATTGTGCATATTGCGTCCCCTGAGGATCTTGAGCCTTTGGTTGGGCAGGTGAGCGAAGCTGCAAAGAAACTGGCAGATGCATTCTGGCCCGGACCGCTTACCATGATTGTGCCGAAACCCGACTCTATTCCAAACGAAGTAAGCGCCGGGCTTTCCACCATCGGTGTGCGCTGTCCCTCTCATCCGGATGCCCGTGCCATCATTCGTGCATCAGGTGTGCCGCTTGCCGCACCGTCGGCAAATCGTTCCGGTCGCCCCAGTCCCACCGATTTTGATCACGTGCGTGAGGACTTGGATGGACGAGTCGATGCAATTTTAGACGGCGGGGTCTGCACCGTGGGTGTGGAATCCACCGTCATTGATATGACGGAAGAACTTCCGGTCCTGCTTCGTCCGGGCGGAATCACCTTGCGCCAGCTTCGGGATGTGTTGGGCGAAGTGGAAGTGGATGAAGCGGTCACACGAGCCCTTACTCCGGGTCGCCGTGTACGTGCTCCCGGAATGAAATACCGTCATTATGCACCGAAAGCACCGGTCACAATTTTGGATGGAGATGTGCTTGCGGTGGCAGAATATGTTGGGAGAATTCCCAATGCAGCGATTCTATGCTTTGCAGAGGAGGCGGAAGCGTTGCGTGGATGCTGCAAGCATCTGGAGGTCTACGGTGGCAAGGCAGACGCAGAAGCAATGGCACATGCGTTGTTCGCAGCACTTCGTAAATTTGATACCCTCGCAGTCGATGCGATTTTTGCCCGTGTTCCCAATGCGGGAGACGGAATGGAGCTCGCAGTCATCAACCGTTTGGAAAAAGCGGCGGGATTTGAGCGAGTGACACTTGGAGGCGAGTAAATGTTTATCATTGGAATTACCGGCGGAAGCGGTAGCGGGAAAACCACTGTGGCGCAGTTCTTTGCGAAACATGGAGGTGCTGCCATCGATGCAGATGCGGTTTACCATGAAATGTTGGAATCCTGTATCCCCATGCAAAAGGAGATCATCGAACGGTTTCCGACCACACGCACCCCGGATGGGAAAGTAGATCGCAGTATTCTTGCGCACATTGTATTCCGTGATGATAACGAACTTGGGATTCTAAACGCCATTACGCAACCGTATATGATTGAGGAATTGGAGCGGCGTTTTGAAGAATGTTACCGTACAAATCTGCCGTTTGTGGTGTTGGATGTCATTCGTTTGTTTGAAAGCGGACTGTCGCAGCTTTGCGACGTTACTGTTGGTGTAATCGCACCTGAGTCCGTGCGTGTTTCCCGTATCGTGGAGCGGGATGGAATCAATGAACTCCGTGCATGGGAGCGTGTGCGTGCTCAGCAGACGAATGAATATTACGAAAAGAAATGCGATCATATCCTGGTGAATGACGGAGAGAATCATGTGGAAGAAGCGGCAGAAGCGCTCTACCGCGAAATCATGGAGGAGAATGTATGAGTTTGTTCTATCAGCAAAAACACGGGCTTACCGAATTGAGTGACGCCGAACGTGCGGAAATGACCGCACTTTGTAAGGATTACTGTGATTTTATCACCAAAGCGAAAATCGAGCGTGAAGCGGTGGCAGAATCGGTTCAACTTGCACAAGCCGCAGGCTTTGTCCCTTATGTGAGTGGAATGTCCCTCAAAGCCGGCGATCGAATCTATTATAATAACCGTGGAAAAGGATTGATGCTTGCGGTGATTGGTACCGACCCAATTGACTCGGGTGCTGCCATCGTTGCTGCACATATCGACGCACCACGCATTGACTTAAAGCAAAATCCGCTCTATGAATCCGAGGAGCTTTGTCTCTTTAAGACCCATTATTACGGTGGGATCAAGAAATATCAGTGGCCTGCAATTCCGCTTGAACTCCATGGCGTAGTTGCACTCAAAGACGGAAGTGTTGTCACAGTGAGTGTGGGCAATCAAGCGGATGACCCGATTTTTACCATCACCGATCTGCTTCCGCATTTGGGCAAAGACCAGATGACAAAGACCATGGCAGAAGGTGTCCAAGGGGAAGCGCTCAACGTTCTCATCGGCAGCCAGCCAAGCGATGCGGAAAAAGATGCGGTTAAGGCAAATATTCTGAGTTTGCTCAACGAATCTTATGGCATCGAGGAAGAAGATTTCATTTCAGCAGAACTTTGCGTCGTTCCGGCATTTCCGGCACGTGATCTTGGCTTTGATCGCTCGATGATTGGCGGTTACGGTCAGGATGACCGTGTGTGTGCATACCCTGCACTTCGTGCGATTTTGGAATGTACAGCGCCTCGCCGTACTGCAGTCTGCATCCTTGCTGATAAAGAGGAAATTGGCTCAGAGGGCGTTACCGGTATGAAGTCCAAAGCCTTCGACAGATTCATGGAAGATATTGCTGTTTCCCTTGGCGGAACCCTTCGTGCCCTTTTTGCAAACTCCTTCTGTCTCTCGGCAGATGTTTCTGCGGCATTTGACCCGACCTATCCGGAAGTTACCGAAAAGAGAAATACCGCACGTCTCAATTATGGAGTTTGTCTGTGTAAATATACCGGATCCCGTGGTAAATCGGGTGCGAGCGATGCATCCGCCGAAGTGGTTGCCTTTGTGCGACGCATCTTTGATGAAGCAAATGTCAAATGGCAAATGTGTGAACTTGGAAAAGTTGACCAAGGTGGCGGTGGTACGGTTGCGATGTATATGGCAGAACGCAATATCGACACCATCGATGCCGGTGTCCCGGTGCTCAGTATGCACGCACCGTTTGAAACCGTGGCAAAATTCGATGTCTATATGACCTATCGTGCAGCAAAAGCAGTTTATCATTCATAAAAAAGAACGGACTCAAAGAGTCCGTTCTTTTTTATGAAACTATTTAGAAGAAAATCGAAATAGCATTGACAATGGACTTTCGATATGTTATTATCTATTTAGATAAACTTCTAAATAGAGGAGTGGAAACGTTGGGGATCAATGAAACATTAAAAGCAATTTCAGATCCTGTACGCCGTGAGATTCTGTCTATGCTAAAGGGTGGACAAAAGTCGGCAGGGGAGATTGCAGAGCGGTTTGGGCTCACAGCGGCAACGGTTTCGTATCATTTGTCCAAACTCAAATCAGCAGACTTGATTGAAGAGGAAAAGTATAAAAATTATATTTATTATTCACTCAACACTTCGGTGTTTGAAGAAGTGCTCACATGGATTTATGCGTTAGGAGGCAAGAAAGAATGAAAAGAATTCAATGGAAGACACTGTTTGTCACATCACTTGCCTGTTTGCTTCCTATTCTTTTGGGGATTGCACTTTGGGACCAACTTCCGGATCTCATCCCAATCCATTTTAATTTTTACGGGGAACCGGACAACTTTGCATCCAAGCCCTTTGCGATCTTTGGATTTGCTGCTTTGATGGTTGTGATGCATGTGTTTTGCTGTTTGGTCTATGATCTCAGTGCAGAAAAGCAAAAAACACCGGCCAAATTGGTGCGGTTGGTCAAATGGATCATCCCTGTTATGGCACTCATCCTCCAGCCGGTGATCTTTTTCTATGCCCTTGGTTGGAACATCGACATCCGCCGTGTCACAGTATTTCTTGTGGGGTGTTTGCTGATTATGACAGGTAACTATTTACCGAAGATGGACCACCTCAACAATATAAAAGTTTCGCCGGACAAGGCACGGAAAATCAACCGTTTCCTCGGCTTTGAAACCGTCATCATGGGTGCACTGATGCTCCTCTCTATCTTCCTTCCGCCAATCGCATCGGTAATTGCACTCATCCTTTTGATTCCGTATACCCTTCTCGCAATCATCTATGCTATCATTGTCGGAAGAAAAAAAGACGAAGTCGTATGACTTCGTCTTTTTTTGGAACTTTTCTCCTGAATTTCGTCTAACAAGATAAAGGAGGGAGTTTGGATGAAATTGACATGGATGCTTTTGATTCTTTGTATTCTTTGCGGATGCGGTCAAGCAGAAGTCAAACCTGAAGTTGCTGCAAAAGACTTGCCACGCATGGTGTGGGCAGAAGAAAGCCTATATGTCGATACCGGACGGGTAAGCGAAAATACCCCACGTTGTGGTGTGATGGATGGCGAAATTGTATCGCAGGTAGCGCAAAACGAAATCCCAACTGAGGAGAGCACATCCAACTTCGGTACAGGCTTTGGATACCAAATCGGGGCTGATCCCAATACGATTGAACTCCTGATAGACGGCGAGTGGTGTATTTTTTATGAGATGCAGAAACCGCCTGAAATGCGAGTGTTGCACGGTGAGGAGAGTGCTCCGTGTATGCGTGGCGGATTTAGCTGGACAAGTATTACAAAAGACGGGAAGGCGCAAACCGTGATTGCGGATGCGTTGCACCCATTGGAATGTAAAGAGCTTGCCCCGATTCTCACACTTCGCCCTAGTATCTATTCCAGTGTCGATCCAAACTTGGCACACCTGGAATTTAGCCTTCCACCCGATCAGATCACCGCTCGGTGCTGGAGTGTGCGTGCATGGGATCAACCTATGACGGAGGCGGAATCTGTAGAGGTTCAAGACTCTGCACTTTTCTTAAAAGAAAACTGTGTTTATGAAATCACGGCTATATGGGAGACCCAAAAAGGGTTTGGCGGTGAAGTGCATTATGTATTTGTAGCCAAACCCTCAAAACTGTGCGGATATCCGGTGAAAGAATAAAGTAACATCCCCACTCTATTTGGAGTGGGGATATTATTTTTTTGAGAAATTTTCAAATGTGGATTGACAATACGACGAATGTCGTATATAATGTCATTGTAATACGATAGGCGTCGTAAGAAAGGGAGGTACCAATCATGAAACAATTTGAAAAGAGACTTCCGGACGCGGAACTCGAAATTATGAAGGTGATTTGGCACAATCCAACACCAATTTCCACAAGTGAGGTGAAGCATATCATTGATGAAGAAGGGATAAACGATTGGACACAGCAAACAATACAAACACTATTAAATCGCTTGATTGCGAAGGAGTTTATTGAAAAAGGAAAGCGAGGGAAAGAATATCTGTATACTCCTTTGGTGTCTGAGAGTGATTACGTCAGTTATGAGAGCAAAGTGTTCTTGAAAAAGGTACACGGAAATTCTGTTACAAGTTTCATTCGTGCATTGTTTAACGGAAAAAACATGAGTGCAGAAGAAATTGAAAAACTGGAAGAAATGTTTCGGGAAATGCAGAAATGATTGGATTACTGAAAGAAATCTTTTTACAAGTGGTGATTTCCTCACTTAAAGTAACATTTATAATAAGTGTACTCTTACTGTTGACGAAACCAATTGAAATCAGATACCGTGCAGGTTTTCGGTATTACTCATGGCTTGCGGTCATGCTTATCTTTCTACTCCCACTTTACAGCATTGGAATACAGTATGAAATAGAGATACCACGTTTCCAAACCGAAGTACGGGAAGTGTGGGAACAAAGCGCAGTTCCGGAGAAAACCGATACTGTTATACAGGAATCTAATGAGACTGTGAAATGTGAAACACCAAAACCAGACAGTGTGTTTTGGTTAGCATTATTATGGATGGTCGGAGCGCTTTTGTATTTTGTAATACATATCAAACGATATCGCCATTTCAAAAAAATGATAAAGCGAGTATCCCATCCATTCTCGGATTCCAGAGTAGAAGCAATTCTTGCAGAAGAGCAAGTGCGTTTGAATGTGTCAAAACGTTTATCTGTAAGAGTTTCACCAATTGCAGACACTCCGCTGTTGACGGGAGTATTTTGCATGATGCTAGTTTTACCAAGCCGTGATTATAGCAATGATGAGCTGCATCTTATCCTACGACATGAGTTGATTCACTACAAGCGTAACGACATTTTGTACCAATGCTTGACATTAGTGTTTCTATCCTTACACTGGTTTAATCCATTCGTATATTTGATGGCAAATGCCATCGAGATAGATGGAGAAACCTCCTGCGATGAGAAAGTACTCGAGAACGAGCCGTATGAAACTAGAGTGTTTTATGGAGAAATGTTGATAAAATTTTTAAAAACCGAGAATCAGAAGAAATCTTATCTGACAACTACATTTTTTGGAGGGGAACAAGCAATGAAAAAAAGACTCACATTGATTGCAAGTAAAAAGAAACGAAAGAAAGGAGCAGCGGCAATGGTGGCTTTGACGGCAATGACAATTCTGCTTTCTTTGACCGCTGCTGCAAGCACTATTGAGTTTGTCGATAGCAAAGAAATGGTGAAAAACAGTTCAAACCGTGAAAACACAGTTGTCATGGATACGGGAGAAGGGTATGATGTTTTTATTGGATGCGAGCCTGTTTGTGAATCAAAAGAACCTGTCAAAATTCCACTGAAATCGTTTTTGGTTTTTATCGATTATAAAGTTATATCTGAAAATGAAAAAACGATTGTAATTTCAAACGGCAATCGAGAGATTGTATTATCGACAAACTCAAAAACAGCTATGATAGACGGAACAGGTGTTGCACTAACAGAAGCATTCGAATGCACAGATGCAGGGTATTATCTGTCTTTAGAGGATATCGAAACATTATTTTCTTATCAGGTGTCCTACGACCCGGAGAAAAATAATGTGATCTTGTCTGTGACCGACGAAACACCTGAAGCGGTGAAGAATATTGCACCGCCGACAGTGCGACCGGAAGACCATATTGCACCTCGAAAAGTCACTGTTTTGACACAAGGAAACACGCCGAGTGTTTTTATCGAAGGAATGTTTGTGACGTTCCCAGACGCACAACCGTTTATTGATGAAGAAGGCAGAACACAAATCCCGATTAGAATATTGGCAGAAGAATTGAATTGTCAAGTAACATGGAACCCACATACGCAGGGGATCACACTGATTAGTACTGATGGTGTTGTTATCACAACTAAGATAGGAGATGATAAACTTTTTGTTGATGGGCAAAAGATTCAAATGGACACCACGGCAAGAATCATAGGAAACAGGACATATCTGCCGTTGAGATTTCTATCGGAAGCATTGCGTTTCAATGTCTTTTGGGAAACCTGAGAGAATGGAACAACGTGTGAGCATTTGGGCAATATGGATTGATAAAGAAAAAACGGGTAATTCAGCCAACGAGACTCTGTACAGAAAAGAACTTTGTTTTGTCGGATATAAAACAGGCTGAATGAAACACAATAAAAAGAACGGAGTCGTTTGACTCCGTTCTTTTTGTTTAGAGTTCGATTTCTTCTGCGACTTTCTTGAAGTATGCAAGGTCCTGACGTGCGAACCATTCACGGTCGCCACCACGCGGAGCCTCAATACCAATCGGACCGGTGAAACCGAGTTCCTTAACCGCTTTCAGATACTGACGATGGTTGATTTCACCTTCTGCAAGGGAGGTGGGAATACGGTTGTAATTGCCAATGCCAATGGAGTTCTTCAAATGCATATAGAAGAGCTTATCGCCGTAAAGCTTTACGGTATCTGCCGGGGAGGGGACTTTGGTCATGTAAATGGTGTTACCATAGTCCATGTTGATGCCGACCGCAGAACTGTCGATCAAATCCACCAACTTCTTTGCGGTGTCGGGCCGATCGTGCAGATAGTTCATGTGAGTCTCAAATGCAAGCTTGATACCTGCAGCTTCCATTTCCTTGCCAACCTGCTGATAGGAATCAACCGTGTTGTTCCACATTGCTTCGGTTGCAAAATGGCTTCCGCCGAAATCGTAGCATCCTGCCGGAATCCGGGGATCAGCATGCACGATCAAATCGCCGAATACGTTGAAGATGCATGCGCCGGTGACATCCTGAGCACGTTTGTAAAACTCAATCGCATCTTTGATGCCTGCTGCACGTTTTTCAGCATCATCACTTCCACAGTCGGAAATGCCCTTGCCGAAGAGAACGTGCTTGAGTCCGTATTTCTTCTTCGCTGCTGCGATTTCATTCAAGTATTCTTCTACCGTGCCGGTGTAATTTGCCGGGCAATAACCACGGAATTCGATTCCGTCATAACCCCACTCGACTGCTTTCTTGACGATGGTGTCAATGTCATGACCGAGAACAATCCAGTCGATTTCCATAAAGTTGATATGTAAAATAATCGGATTTTTCATGATAGCTTCCTCGCTTTACTTGGAAAGGATAACCGGTTTTCCGGTCTTAGAGGATTCGTAGATTGCCAAAATCAACTCAACCGGCTTTCTGCCGTCGTGCTGGGTAATCATCGGAGCACGGTCCTCACGAATTGCATCTACCATATCCTGCAACTGACGGACGTGACCTGCGATGCTGAAGTTGGTCGGGTCAGCAGCGGTGCTGCCGGTACGACTGTTCTGCGCAAGCTCTTCCGGAAGTTCCATGTTCGGGCATTCCCAAGAGGTGACAGAGTCTTCGGTGAGGACAATAGTGCCCTCGCTTCCGCAGATTTCAAGAACACGGTCAGAACCCGGGGCAATCGAGGTGGTACCAACGATCTGACCCAGTGCGCCGTTTTCAAATTCCAAAACCGCAACTGCAGTATCTTCTACTTCGATGTTACGGACCAAGGTGCGAGCAATACCGGAAACCGATTTGATCGGACCCATGATGTACTGGAGAATGTCAATGCCGTGGATGCCCTGATTCATCAGCGCTCCGCCACCATCCATTTTCCAAGTGCCACGCCAACCGCCCTTGTCATAATACTCCTGAGAACGGAAGAACTTCATGCTCAAATCTGCGACCACGATTTTGCCGAGTGCGCCGGAATCAACAGCTTTTTTCAGTGCCTGAACTGCTGCGGAGAAACGGAGCTGAGAAACAACACCGAGTTTGACATTGTTTTTATCAAATGCTTCTACCAAATCAGCAATTTCTTCATGGGTAAGTGCCATGGGTTTTTCGACCACAGCATGCTTGCCTGCGTTTGCAGCTGCGATTGCAAGCGGAGCGTGAAGCCCGCTCGGGGTGCAGATGCAGACAACATCGATTTCAGGTTCTGCGAGGAGTGCCTCAGCACTCTCATAAGCCTTAACGCCACGCTTTTCTGCAAATGCGATACGTGCCGGCTCATATACGTCGGTAACACCGACCAAGGTTGCGCCTTCGATTTCGCCAATCGCATCTGCATGCCAATTGGAAATCGTTCCGCAGCCGATAATACCAAAACGAATTTCTTTTTTCAATGGAGGTTCTCCTTTTTACAGAATTTCTTTTGCAACTTTATGGAATGCTGCAATGTAGTCCTTGCATTCCTGCTCGGTGTGCTCCGGTCCGATTGCGACCCATGCATGGCGAGCCATCAGATCGGTTGCAGTGGGGCACATATCCGGAGTGTAGACGATTTCTTCGTCAAACTGATTGAACGGGAAACCGGTCTTGTTGGAAACACGCTTCTGCATGAGCTGCGGAACCATGTAGATCGGCTCGGAGTTGTAAAGAGCGGAAAGCGGAGTGCCTTCAGCTTCCATTGCTGCGCAGAATGCTTTCTTCTTCTCGACAGTCGGGAAGAACATGATGAGGGAGTTGCCGCAAACACCAGCCGGATCGTTTTCGGTTGCAAACTGGATGCCTTCGATGTCCTTAATGCCTTCCTGGATCATGCGCATGTTCTTGAGCATCTTTTCGATGATGGAATCCAGCTTCTTGATCTGTGCACAAGCAACTGCACCGGAGAGCTCGCTCATACGGTAGTCAGCGCCGAGGAAGATATCTGCTTCTTCGTTGACATTCAGGAAGCCTTCCTTTTCACGGAACATTCCCTGATCATGGTAACGAACTGCACGCTCGTAGAGCTTGTCGTCGTTGGTGACGACACAGCCGCCTTCGCCGGAGGAGAGAATCTTGTTGATCTGCAGAGAGAAGCAACCCAAATCACCGAAAGTACCACAAGCTTTGCCTTGGTAAGAAGAACCCATGGACTGAGCAATGTCTTCGATCACGAGCAGGTTGTATTTCTTTGCTTCTTCCATGATGCGATCCATCTTGCACGGATAGCCGAGGATTGCAACCGGAATGATCGCCTTGACATCCGGATCGATGCAATCTTTAATCTTATCCGGATCCATGGTCATACTTTCGTCAATGTCGCAGAAAACCGGAACAGCACCGACAGCAACAACCGAACCCGGAGTTGCAATAAAGGTGCAAGCCGGAACGATGACTTTGTCGCCCGGGCCGATGCCTGCTGCATGCAGAGCAACGATCAGGGAAGCGGTGCCGGAGGTGACCGCAACACAGTTCTTTGCACCAAGACGTTTTGCGGTATCGGTTTCAAACTGCTTGACCTTCATGAGCGGATTCTGCGGACCGTAATAACGGAACAGAGTCTGGGAAGCAAGAACTTCCAGAACTTCTTTTTCTTCTTCTTTTCCCATCGAGGTTGCGCCCGGATAGTTCGGGGGCATCGGAATGCTGCGGACCGGAGTTCCGCCGTTGATTGCGAGCTTTTCAGACATAGAAAATCCCTCCATAATAAAATGATAATTTCATTATAATACTTTAATTAAATCTTATCAATAGAGATTTGTAATTTCTTCACTTTTTGAACAAATTGCTTGATAAATTCTGCGGAAAAGAAAAACAGAGAATGTGCAAAGTATTTTATAAAATGTGCAAATAAAGTTTTTCCCCCTATGTTAGAATGGAAGCAGAATCAAAAACAGAATTTTTGTCGCAATTTGAAAGGATGGAAACCATGTTACGTTTCTATGACAGCGAGGCGTCGTTTGGACGCCGCAATGTAGTTCTTCCGGGCTCGTTCTGGAAGAAGGAAGACTTGCTTGCGCAAATGGACCGTTGCGGGATTGAGCGTGCATTGGTGCGCCATGCGGTCGCGGCGGAGCTGGACCCCATGGTCGGCAATCAAATGCTGATGGAGGAAATTGCGGATACTCCGAATTTGACTCCGCTTTGGACGGTAC
>JAFQME010000001.1 GCA_017421025.1 Oscillospiraceae bacterium | reverse complement strand
TTTGTCTTTGCAAAAAAAGTTCAGCTTCAAAACTGCAAAGCATCGAAAAGAGAGAATTTCGGGATGGAGAGCGAGTAAAAAATGTGACGGAATCCTGGCGGATCCAAAACATTTTTTGTGATGCTATCCGCACGAAATTCCACTTTTCGACGAATGATCCCTATATGAAGCCGCCTAAGGCGGTTGGCTTCATTGCTCTCTCTTTTTTTCGGGAAGTTTTGTCACGACCGCTTGTGCGGCAATACCGGTGAATGCACCGGTTAAGATTGCGGAGACCAACAGCACGGGCGCATACCACAGGATCCCCGGATTGGTAAGTAGTACCGCAACCAAAAGCTGCCCTGCATTATGTCCCAGTGCACCAAATACGCTCACTGCCCACAACTGTTTGATTCCAAGCGGTTTTAACAAGAGGCACATCACCAGATAGCACACTGCGCCTCCAACCAAACTATAAAGAAACGATACAATTTGACCTGCAAAAATACTCCCCAATACAACACGGAGGAGGAACACGATTGCGCCGTCTCGTCTTCCCAAAATCACCATGGTTATGAGGGTAATGCAGTTTGCGAGACCGAGTTTGACCCCCGGAATCGGGACAAATGTCGGAAGATTGGCTTCAATCAGAAACACGGTAAGTGCGATTGCAGTAAGAACCGAAAGGGTCATTTGACGTTTCAGTTTCACGAGACCGCACCTCCAATCACCACATCCGGTGCTGCAGCATCGTCTGCACAGATTTCTACAGTTACTCGGTTTGGCAGACAAACAATCGGATAGACCCCACCTGTGATTTTGCCTTGTTTGACACAAAGCTGGTCCGGGCAGTTTGCGGAATGCATGGAAATGGCACCCGGTTCAATCAATACCGTATTCCCCTCGCCTGCCGCTATGGTATAAGGCGCTGTGACTGCACTCAAATCCACGATTTCGACTGTTTGACCATCCACCGAAATTCTTGCCATGGTGCCGTATTGCACAGAATGGTGCAAAAACCATGCAACGCCTCCGCCAATTAGGACCAGCGCAACGAAAACAAAAATCAAACGCATGCGAAGTTTCATCCGAGTGCTTCCTTTCGTTCACGTGCTTCTCGAATCAATTCTTTGAGGCAAGGCTCGTTTTTTTCCTCAAGTGCTTTTCTGTACTCTTCCAAATGATGGATGACAGAGTCAATCTCACGGATTAGATTGGTACGGTTATACAGAAAAAGTTCGGTCCACATCGTCTCATTCAATTTTGCAACACGAGTGAGGTCACGGTAACTACCGGCAGAGAATCCGTCATGCTTTTCAGCAGTTTTGCTCTTCATATAAGCACCGGAAACCACATGCGCAAGCTGCGAGGTATACGCAATGATGGCATCATGCTCCTCCGGAGTTGTACAAATCACACGGGAGAATCCTGCACTCTCACAGATGTTTGCAACCGTTTCAATCTGCACATCGTTCGCCGATGAATCCGGTGTCAAGAGCATACTTGCGTGTTCAAACAAAGTCTCATCCGCATAAGCGTATCCCCAGCGTTCCTTTCCTGCCATGGGATGTCCGCCAATGTAAACAAGACGGTTTTGTGCACAAATCGGAGCAAGAACAGCGGCGATTTCTTGTTTTACACCGCAGAAGTCGCAAATGATCGCACCTTGGCGCAAAAATTGCGCATTTTCTCTCACATATTCAAAAATCCCATTTGGGTAGAGCGCCAAAAATAAAACGTCGATTTGAGGCAAGTTTTCACGTGTCAATTCAAAGTCAACCGTTTTCTCATCCAATGCAAAACGTAACGTTGCGGGGTTGGTGTCTACGCCGTATAAAACCACATCGGTTTTTCGGATTGCTTTTGCAAAGGATGCACCGATCAAGCCAAGACCGACAATCCCTATTCTTTGTTTCATGGTGTCACCTAGTTCCATACAATTTTCTATATTCTAACACAAATATGAGAGAAAAAAAAGAACTGTTTTGCATGGGACATTTTTTTCTGATATAATAGGCTTATTCTGAAAAGGAGTTGTTTAGAATGAAAGTCTGTATCATCCAACCGCCTTATTCTACCGATTATCAACAGTCGGAGAATTTTTTCACAAAGGAATTGGAGCTCTTACGATCCTGTGATCCTTCCATGGATTTAATTGTTCTGCCCGAAAACGCCGATATCCCTTGTCTTGCAAATACAAAAGAACGCTCCGAAGCAAGTGTTTCGCAGTTCAATCAGTCATTACTGGAAGAAGCTGCAAGCACCGCAAAGCGTTGCAATGCAATGGTGTTTGTCAATGCACGTTCCTTTCATGAGGGTGGTGCACGAAATACCACTTATGCATTTGACCGCAACGGTGAGATTGTCGGGATGTACGATAAACAGCACTTGACCCCGGGTGAAGTGCAAACACTGAAGTTGGACAGCAAGTACAGTTATGAATGGTCCGATCCGACTGTTTTGGAACTGGAAGGGATTCGTTTTGGATTTTTGACCTGCTATGATATGTACTTTTATGAGAATTTCGGAAATCTTGCCAGAAAAAATTTGGATGTAATCATCGTGTGTTCCCATCAGAGGAGCGATTCCCACCGTGCACTTGAGATGATGTCGCAGTTTTTGGCATACAACACCAATACTTATGTGATTCGATCTTCGGTTTCCATGGATGAAACGTCCGACATTGGTGGTGGAAGCATGGTTGTTGCACCAACTGGTGAAATTCTGCTGAACATGAAGAGCCGTGTCGGCTTAGAAACCGTCACACTTGACGTTGCCGAAAAATACTATAAACCCGCCGGTTTTGGGAATCCGCTTGCCGCTCACTATGAATATATCGAGCAGGGGCGCCGTCCTTGGAAGTATCGCCCCGCCGGCAGTGCGATTATGACCCCGGATTCTCTTACACCATACCCAAGAGTTTGCGCACACCGTGGTTTTAACACGGTTGCACCTGAGAACAGTCTGCCGGCATTCGGTGCAGCAATCGCAATGGGTGCAGAAGAGATTGAATTTGATTTGTGGGAGACGGTGGATCATGAAATTGTTTCGATCCACGACCATTCTTTGGAACGAGTGTCCGATGGGGTGGGAAATGTTTTTGACATGACATACAAAGAGCTTCTGAATTATGATTTTGGTGCGAAATATTCAGAAGAATTCAGCGGCATGAAAATTCTGAAATTTGAAGAGATTCTCCAAAAATTCGCCTGTCATGCAATCATGAATATTCACATAAAGAGCCAAGGAAATTCCTGCACCTTGCCAACCGAGTATTTGGAACAGATTGTGGCTTTGATCGATCAATATGACTGCAGAAACTACGTCTATTTCATGAGCGGAAACGATCATGTTCTCCAACAACTACGTACAATCGCCCCCGACATTTGCCGTTGCTGCGGCGGTGGAGATGAGCCTTGGAAAATTGTAGAGCGTGCAATCAAATACGAATGTAAGAAAGTGCAGTTATTCAAGCCATATTTCAATCAAGAAATGATTGACCGTGCACACCAAAACGGAATTATTTGCAATGTATTTTGGTCGGATGATCCCAAAGAAGCAAAAGAGATGATTCAAATGGGGATCGACACCATTCTGACCAACGATTATAATCGGATTGCACAAGCAGTCGCCTCTGTAAAATAACGACGTTTCCACAATTGCAAACAGTCACCCAAAATCAGATTTGGGTGACTGTTTTTTTGCAAAAAAAGAGCTAAGGATAAACCTTAGCTCTTTTAAGATCGAAATTACTCGTTGATACCGATAACAACACCGGAACCGACGGTACGGCCGCCTTCACGGATAGCGAAGCGGAGACCTTCTTCGATAGCGATCGGGGTGATCAGTTCGACGTCCATGTCGACGTTGTCGCCCGGCATGCACATTTCAGTGCCTTCCGGAAGGGTGATAACACCGGTAACGTCGGTGGTACGGAAATAGAACTGCGGACGGTAGTTGGAGAAGAACGGTTTATGACGGCCGCCTTCTTCCTTGGTCAGGACGTAAACCTGGCCCTTGAACTTGGTGTGCGGGTTGATGGAACCCGGTTTTGCAAGAACCTGGCCGCGCTCGATCTCAGTCTTTGCGATACCGCGGAGAAGAGTACCGATGTTGTCGCCGGCTTCTGCATAGTCGAGGAGCTTGCGGAACATTTCGATACCGGTAACGGTGGTCTCCTTGATCTCGTCGGTCAGACCAACGATCTCAACCTTGTCGCCAACCTTGACGGTGCCACGCTCGACACGACCGGTGGTAACAGTGCCACGGCCGGTGATGGTGAACACGTCTTCGATGGGCATCAGGAAGGGCAGGTCAGCCTTACGCTCGGGAGTCTTGATCCACTCGTCGACAGCGTTCATCAGTTCAAAGATGCAGGCGTACTCGGGAGCGTTGGGATCGGTGG
>JAFQME010000012.1 GCA_017421025.1 Oscillospiraceae bacterium | reverse complement strand
GCTTGCGCTCGGAGTGAAGCAGAAGACATTGCCCTGCATAGTTGCACCGTTGATGCTTCTGGTGAGGGTATAGGTAAGTTCTTTCCCGCTCGGGCTGGTTGCTTTAATCGGAACATTCAAAGTGTCACCAACCATTGCGACCTGGTCCTTAATCGGCTCGACAATCGGACTGTCGTCGTCGACTTCGGTGAGCGGAATTCGGAAGGTTTCGCCCGGCTTGATATTGGTGGTATAACTGTTGCCACTCTTGGTTGCAACGAGTGTGATATCACCGATATCCAAGGTATAGGTGCCGTTCGGATTCTTGACTGCGCCAACAATTCCATATGCGCCGTTTTGGTTGTTATTCGTGGTCTTGTTGACATAAATGGTTTTGCCCGCAAGCTCGTTCGGGTCGATATTCTGCTCAGTGCGGATGGTGATGTAGTTATCAAATGCGATGGTATCGGTCAGAGATTCGATTGTGCCTGTGACCGCATCTTCACCGTACATGCTGTCCAGCATGGTGCCGTCATGCAGGTAGCGGTAAATCGCTTCCCCATCTCGATAGGAGATGACACCGACAAAGCCGATGAAGTCAAACTTGTCATCAATGCGGTAACGAACGGTGTTGTCAGCTGCATAGACGATGTAGTCGACTCTGCCATTCTTCAAGGTGACTTTAAGTGCACGAACATCTTTCTTCACCTCGTTGCCTGCACGGTCGGTGACAGTGACTGCGGTGACGTCGTCAATCAGCGGAGTCTTGTCATACGGCTCGATGACCGTGGTGAAGAGGCTGTCGAGATTCTTGCCGTTTCTGCGTGCAAGCAGGTACTTGATCTCACGGGTATTGCCGTGGATATTCGGCGGTACCGCACTTGCAAACGAAACATCACTGAGTTCAAAGTCGTTGAGCTGGGTGACCTTGAGATACAGGTCTCTGTTCTCTTTGAGTACACCTCGGAAGTCATCCACCTTGAAGGTGAGGGAGAATTTCGAATTCGGGTTGGTCGAACGGTAGACATCGTAGAAGCTGTCGTAGCCGCTTGCGATGTTACCCGGACCATACGGGACATTCGGGCCCGCATACGTACCCATTTCCTGATAGATTGGGTCAAATCCCTCGTAACCCGCCACAGTATTGGACTGGGAATGGAAACTATACAGATGCTCATTGCCGCCGATGATACGGAAGAGGTCAACAGTGTACGCGGATTCATGGTCTGCTTCCACCATAATCGCGGTACGTCTGTATTCCGAAACACCTTCATGCGGATATGACTTGCTATTTCGTGCATCCACCAGCTTGACGCGTCCCGAATCGTCGAAATGGATCGGCTCGCCGACCGGCATATTATAGTCGTTCGACTGCTGGACGCTGTTGACCTGAACCGTGTTATGGCTGATGGTCGCACGTTCCCAGTTTCTGACCGAGCCCACGCCTGTGGTGTTGGTGGGATAACCGAATGCAGGCATCACGTTGATGCCGTATGCATACATGGAGAGGTCCAAGCTGTTGATGTGTCCGTGACCGTAAGTCGGACCGTACCACAACGCAACCGCACGCTGGGTGTTGATGTTGTTGATACCACCTGCACGGAAGGTACCTCCGCGCAGGACACCGATACCGAAGCCGGTCATCTGGGTGGACTTGTCAAAGTCATATTCGCCGTAGCGCTCGATGAGTTCCTTGAGTTTTGCCGCAACCGCATCGGTATCCAGGAACTGACTGCGGATTGCGCTGCCGTTGAATTGGTTGCCGTTCATGAAGTACAGGTTTTGAGCAACCAACGGCTCTTCGCAACCTGCCATGATGGCATTGACACACGCGGTAGTCTGTAACATAAGTGTGGTATCACCAAATCCGTAGCAGTCACCGACACTCAGGGTGACTCGTCTTGCCATGGTAAGCGGGAGGTTCATGGTGAGCATTTTGACGAATTTCGGGTTTTGGTACAAGTTCGCTGCAGGATAGCTCTTATAATCTGCAAGCGCATCTGCAATACCCGAGTAGTCCCCAATCCAACCCGCATTGTACATGATCGAGTTTTCATTACCGTGACCGTCACGGTTGACCGTGTTGATCATGGTATTCATAATACCTTCGGGTCCTGTGAGCGCATTGTCGATGAGTTCCTTACTCTCCGGCATACGGTCGAGCACAACGCCGGTGTATACACCGGTTTTCTGATGCATACCGTTGTTGCCGTAGATGGTTTTGTTTTCCAATGCTTTTTTGGTATCCAGCAGGAAGTTGGTTTCGATGTGTTCACGGACTTCCGCCGGGGTATTTTTGTTGTCATAGTTCCATTTTTCCGCATTCTTGCGGATGATTGCCATGACAGACGGGTCATCGTAGAGATCGTAGACCGCATCATATGCGACGATCATTTCATTCAAAGTACCCGTATCCCAGATACCGCCGGTGAACTTACCGCCGTACCAGCCGTTATCCATCATCTCAGGCGTATATACCTCGGTCTGCAGGTCCGGATAGACGTCTGCGATACGGTCGAGCATGACCGCAAGCAGTTGTCCGTACTGCTTTTTCGCACCGCCGCTGTAGGTGTATGCATAGCCCAAGAGGCGGGACATTCTCGCAATCGAGCCGGATACACCGGTATGACCCCAAACACCCCATACATTGTAGCATGCAATGAAGGTCCAGGTTTCGTCCCATTCGCCGTAGGAGGTGTCGTACTTCTTGCCGGTTTTGTAGCCGTAGCCGTCGTCAACGCCCCAGCCGTGGACGCCTTCGTTTTGAAGGACACCGTTTTTATCGATGTGCTCATCCATTTCCGGATACATGGTGTTGACCAAAAGATGCGAGCCGTTTGCCTTTGCCTTCTCATAACTCCAGATGCCGTGTTCGTCCAAGCCTGTCTTGTAGAACGTGCCGAAGTCATTCGACGGGAAGCGGCGCATACAAGCCGGGCACTGAATCTTCCACGGGTAGTTGACGTTATCGGTCTTATATGCATAGGTCTCACCGGTGTAAGCGGTGGTGTTGGTACCGCAGTAACGGCAGTTTTGATAGAGCGGGTCGTACTGATATGCCGCCCAAAGGTTACGCGGCAGTTCTTGCGAGGTGATGAGTTCGGCGAGCCATTCTTCCTGCCCAACCAGGTATTCAAGCTGACTGTCGAAGCTGTTCGCGACCGATTTTGCCCAATCGTAGTTTTCCACATTCTTTCTCGCCGCCGCCATCTTTTCCTTGGTGTAGAAGGTTGCTTCGGTCTTACCGTTTTTCACGGTAAGCTCGATTTCCGAGGAGAGTTCTCTGCCATCAAGGGTGAAGGTTGCGGTGACGGTTGCGGTGCCAAGTTTTCCCTTCGGGAGTGCAACACCCTCTTCGGTGATGTCGAGAAGTTCGGGGTCGCTGCACACAAAGGTCAGATCCGACACTGCAAGCTCGGTGACCGTGCCCGAATCGCTGACAAGGCTGACCTTAATTTTGACGCCGTCGGCATCGTCGGGCTTCATCACGCTGCTGTCCACCGTAAGCTGGATGGAATCCGCAGAATCCTTCCGCACGGTAATCGGAACGATTGCAATCGCTTCGTGTCCGCCAAAGGAAACTGTGACGGTAATTGCGGTATCGCCATCCGTAACCGCGGTGACAACGCCGTTTGCGGTGACGGTTGCAATGCTCTCGTCCGCACTCACATAAGAGACGGTAATGTCCTTATGCTGCAGTTCGCGCATGCTTTGGGTATATGCAGAAACCGCAATGCTTGCACTCGTTTCAGGGTAAAGCGCCCCGTCAAGGCTTGCCTGAACAGATGCGATGGTTTCCTCATCCACTTTGATGAGGGTTTTGGTTTCCAGCGAATCGGTGCTGAGAGTTACCACACATTCGCCGCTGTCAAGCGCAGTAACAACACCGTTTTCAATACTGAGTTTGGTTTGGTCGTATGTGAGCGTCATAACACTCGGATCAAACGGAACAAATGTGCCGTCGACACGGTATGCGCCGAGGGTAATTGCGCAGGTCTCCCCAACACTCATGGTCGGGCTTTCCACCTTCACAACCAAGCGTTCCAAATCCTCGTCCGCCTTCAGAGTCGGACGTACGGTGACAATTTTTTCAAAGTACAGGGTCTCTTCGTTTGCGGCAACCGCAATTTGAAGGGTTGCCTCGCCTTCCGTAACTGCGGTGAGGACTCCGTTTTCCAAGGTCACACAGTCGCCTGAAAGGATGGTCACCTCTGCCTGATACAAATCCTTCGGCAGGATGGTGCCCGATGCGAGAACGACCGAAACCTCTGTAGATTTCTGTGTGCCCACGGTAAGGGTGTTTCCGAAGAGCAACTTTGCATCGGCAATTGCGCTGTGGGTACCGACGGTGACCAGCATCTCACCCGAGAGGGTCTTGCCGTCCACCTCTGCCCACGCACGGATGATCGCATCGCCTTTTTCTTCAGCGGTGATTTCACCCTTTGCATTCACCGAAACCGCTTTCGAGTTGGAGGATTCGTAGTAGATGCTCTTTCCTGCGAGAGAGCCCGGAGTACCGTCGAAGCAGGTTGCGCTGACGGTGGTCGGGATAGTATCGCCCGCGGAGATAACCTTCTTTTCTGCATCCAATGTGATGAATTTGACTTCATCTTTTCTTGCAATTCTCACCGAAACACGGCGTTCGGTCTTGATGCCGTCACAGGTTGCGGACACAACAAAGCTTGCATTTCCCGGGGTATGACCGTCAACCTGCAGCTTCGCAGTTGCGCCGTCATAGAAGAGAGTTGCGGTTGCAACCGACTCATTTTCCGAAACAACGCTCATGTCGGTGACGGTTTCAAAGCTGATTTCCGCGCCGTCATAGAGTGCGGTGAGCGGAACTTCGCCGCTTGCACTTTCCATAATCGGAGCAGTTTCGCGATTGGAAAGGCGGAATTGATGTTCATCCGGTGCATTCAAGCAGAAACCAACCAAGTAGACGCCGTTTGAACCGACTGCCGCTTCCGGAGTGACACAGTAGACGTTGTATTCGCCTTCCTCCAAGGTGACATTACCTGCCGCACGGAGGAGACCGTGGGTGGTCGAACCTGCAGTACCCGAAACGGTACCGACGTAATAACGGTCTGCATCCAGGTCTTCTTTCGCTGTGCCAATCGGGGAAACGTACAGGTCAAGCAGACCTGCTGCCTGCACACCGGACAAGCGGAGTGCGAACTCATACACGCCTGCTTCCGGGACCTTGATGCCCATATGCAGGTAGTCATTGGCGCTGCCTTTGAGGATATAACCCCAACTACGGAAGGATTTGGTGATTTCCCAAATCAGACCTGCACTGCTGTCAATATATTTCCACGGTGCGGTATCTTTTGTCCAGAACATCGGAAGCTCGCCGCCCGGGTTTTTGTCGTACATATCGTAATCGACAAAGTAGTCAAGCGGACGGGCGGAATCCGAATACGGACCCTGATAGCCGTTGTGCAGGCTGTAGAAATGCATCACCGGGTCAACTGCGAGTTTCAAGGTCTTGCTAGCACGCTTCCCGTCTTTTTCCATATTGACGGTGATTTTGGTCGAGCCTCCGTTTTTGCCGTAAACCGCAAGCGAGCCATCCTCATTCACGGTGACGGTTGCAATGCTTTCGTCTTCAACGGAAACGGAAATCGAGACCTCCGATGCGTCAATCGGCTCACGGTTTGCCAAGTAGGTCACAGGAACGGTTACACTCTGACCCTTCTTGCATTCCGCTTCGCTTTGCACCTTCAAATCCACTTCCAGATAGCCTTCGGGAAGTACGATTTCAAACGGGATATCGATTGCAGTGAGTTCGCCCTCGTGCTCTGCACTCACACGAACCGTGCTCTTGCCCTTCCAAGCACCGACGACATTGTATCCGTCTTCGGTCTTTTCCAGGGTTGCAATTTCGCTGTCGACCGTGTCGACACGCAGGATGTCAAGGTCTTCCAGTGCGATTTCCTCGCCGTCGAAGGTTGCGGACACGGTCAACGGACGGCTCTCGCCCTTCACACCGTCTGCCACACTGCCCGAAAGGACCAGGCGCTCGGACGGGGTGCGCGAAACGGTGTTCAGCCGCACTTCCGCGATACCGCCTGCATATTCGGTAATACCGGTCGCATTTTCAAAAACAACCGCATAGTCCCCTGCCGGGAGATATCTGCGGCCGAAGTTTTCGGTTCTTACCGCATAGATATCCTCGCTGCTCGGGACCGCAGTGCCCATATAGTACATTTCATCGCGCGGATTTTCCGCACCTGCCGGTGCAAGATATAATTTCAGCGAGGGCATCAGGTCTTTTGTATCCGCAAATCGGAAGTCCACATCATACAACGCGGTTTGGTCCACGCGAATCTTGATGCCGCCCCATTCACCGGCCGCGCTCGTAATCGACGGGCCACGCGGACCGTACGAGGTGTGACCCATGGAAGACGAGGTCCAAGTCCAGCTCATGCCTTCACTCTGGCCGTAGAACATAAACGGATCGGTGGTGAAATTATAGTAGTTGCCAAGGGAGTTGAGGGTATCCCAATCGGTCAGAGTGCTCGGGTTGTTACCCTGACTCGACCAACGACCCCACTGCAAACGTGCAAGGTTGAAGCAGAAATCCTTGGGCGGCTTTTCGTCCGATTTCCAATCCAAACGGATTTCGGAGATTGCGGTAAGCCCCTCGCCGCGCAATGTTGACGAGAATGCCAGCACATAGTCGCCCGCTTCTAAGTACTGCTCACCAAAGTGAACGTCCTTTAATGTCGGGGTTGTCTCGGTAAAGTCAGTCGAGCCAATGGTGTAATCTCCCGGGAGATTTCCTCCCGAGACAGTCTGGGCGACGCTTATCGGCATAAAATAGAATTTCAGCGCGGTTGCCGTTACATCGTCAAGGAGCTTGAGTGTAATATCATAGGTTGCGCTCTTCTCCACACGGAGGACGATGCCGCCAAAATGACCTGCATTACCGACGATGGTCGGGCCAACGCCGTTGTGGGATTCTTCGGTCCATTTCCAGCTCATCCCACCGCTCTGATTCCAGAGGATGAAGGGGTCGCAATCGCGGTTGTAGTAGTTGTCGAGCTTTAAGAGATCGTCCCACTTGCGGATGTCAATCGGGGCGACACCCTCGGTTGCGCCCGCACCTGTCTGCAAACGAGCCAGATTGTAGTAGTAGCTCTTCGTCTCGGGCTCTTCAAACGAAACGAAATCCAGAAGAACTTCTGCGATACCACCGGCAAACTCGGTCTTACCGGTGATATTTTCAAAGATGACCGCGTATTCGCCTTCTTCCAGATATAAGTTACCGAAGCTTTCGGTCACGACCGAATACACGTCGGTGCTTCTCGGGACCGCAGTTCCCCTTGCATACTCGGGGGCTCGCGGGTTTTCCGCATTTGCCGGAGCAAGGTAGAACTTAATGGACGGCATGTTCGGAGAGTTTGCAAAGCGAACCTTTAAGTTGTACTGTGCAGCTTGCTCCACGCGAATCTTAATGCCGCCCCATTGGCCCTTCTCACTCACGATGGACGGACCGCGCGGGCCGTCTCCGTCCACCTTACCCATGGAAGACGCAGTCCAAGTCCAGCCAAAGCCTTCACTCTGGCCGTAGAACATAAAGGGATCGGACACACGGTTATAATAGTTTCCGAGTGCATCGATTGCCTCATACGAGGTCAAGGTGCTCGGAGCGACACCTTCGCCCGACCAACGGCCGTATTGCAAGCGACCGAGGTTGAAGCGCAGACTTTCGGGCGGTTTTTCGTTGGAGACCCAGTCGAGGGAGATTCTGGAAATTGCGGTAAGCCCCTCGCCCTGTGTTTTTGCCATGAACACAAGCACGTATTCGCCCGCCTCTAAGTACTGCTCACCGAAAGAAACGTCCTTAAGGGTCGGGGTGGTCTCGGTGAAGTTGGTCGAGCCAATGATGTACTGTCCCGGGTAATTCGCACCCGAAACCGTCTGTGCAACGCTCATCGGCAGGAAATAGAAATTCAAAGAGGTTGCCGCCGCATTGTCTAAAAGTTTAAGCTTGATATCATAAAGCGCGCTCTTGCCCACCTTGATTGTAAGCGCACCAAAGTGACCCGCTCTGCCCGTAATGGTCGGACCCACGCCGTTGTGGGATTCTTCGGTCCATTTCCAGGTCATACCGCCGCTCTGATTGAAGAGCTTAAACGGATCGGTGGTGCGGTTGTAGTAGTTGCCGAGCGCATCAAGGTCTTCATAGGCTCTGATGCTGATTGGAGCGACGCCCTCGGTTGCCCCCGCACCGGTCTGCAAGCGTGTGAGGTCATACACGTAGCTGGTGCCTGTCTCGGTGGAAAGTGCATATGCCGGGAACATGGAAATCAGCATGGTCACGACCAGCAGCAAGCTGAGAATTCGTTTCTTCATTTTGGTTCCTCCTGTGTCTTTGCGTTCATAGGGTAAAGGGCAAAAAGCCGCTTGACAGATGTCAAGCGGCTTTTTGTTTCATTTAGTTCCAGGGCCAAGCCGCATCGTTGTCCTTGGATTCAAGATTTAAAACAGTATCAACGATTTCCTGTGCCACTGCTTTTTCCTCTGCAGTCGCATCAGCATTTTTCAGAATGAGTTCTGCGACCTGACGGATGCTGCGCGCGGTGGAGGTTTCACTATAGATGTATCTGCCGTCTGCCAGTTTGATGTATGCACGTGCACTGATGGAACGGCTGTAGTACTTGGGAAGTGTGTCAATCAAAACCGCGGTAAAGGTGTAGGTGTCCTCATCCTCCGCATAGTGGATGAGCGCCGGTGCGGTGATTGCGGTGTGACCGTTCTTGCTGTAGCCGACAACCAGATTATTGATATCGCCGTCAAGGTCATCGGTCGGCATCAGGATCGTGCCGTATTCCACCACATTGTCAGAATCTGCCAAAGCACGGTCGATGGTGGAGGTGAAGCGCATACCCTGCGGCTCGGTGATACGGATTGCTGCGCCGTCCGTGGTGTTGAGATTCAAGGTTTCCTTTTCGGTCAAGCCGGTGAACGTGAAGCTTGAAATCGCGGTCAGGCCTTCGCCCTGCGCCTTTGCCGACATCGCCAGCGCATAGTCGCCCGCTTCCAGATACTTCATACCAAAGTTCACATTCTTCAAGGTCGGGGTGGTCTCGGTGAAGTTAGTCGCGCCCAAGTAATGCTCTTCCTTGAAACTACCGCCCATGGAGTCTTTACTTTCTTCAAGCGGCATGAGATAGAAATTAAGCGGAGTTGCCGTTGCATCGTCAAGAAGCTTGAACGAAATGTCATAGAGTCCGCTCTCGCCGATATGGATGGTAATTCCGCCGAAATGACCTGCTTTTGCGATGATGGTCGGACCAACGCCGTTGTGGGACTCTTCGGTCCATTTCCAAGTCATACCGCCGCTCTGATTCCAGAGGATGAAAGGAGCGCATTCGCGGTTGTAGTAGTTGTCGTACTTAGCAAGGTCGCCCCACTTGCGGATGTCAATCGGGGCGATACCGTCGGTTGCGCCTTCACCGGTCTGCAGGCGTGCCAAATCATAATGATAGGTCTGGGGTGCCTTTGCTGCAGGTTCGTCATACGAGATGAAGTCCAAGCAAACTTCTGCAACGCCGCCCGCATAGGTGGTCTTACCGGTGATGTTTTCAAAGACGACCGCGTATTCGCCCGGTGCCAGATAACAGGTACCGAAGCTTTCGGTCACAACTGAAAAGTCTCCGTCACCCTTCGGGATCGCAGTGCCCATTTCATACATGGGATGTCTCGGATTCTCCGCATTTGCCGGTGCAACATAAATCTTGAGTGACGGCATTTTATCCTTCGTATTCGCAAAGCGAACCTTCAAGTCATACTGTGCAGCAGCCTGCTCAAGGTTAATCTTGATGCCGCACCATTCGCCCTTCACACTCTCGATGGACGGACCGCGCGGGCCGTCTCCGTCCACCTTACCCATGGAGGACGAAGTCCAAGTCCAGCTCATCCCGTCGCTCTGTCCGTAGTACATAAACGGGTCGGTGGTGCGGCTGTAGTAGTTGCCAAGGGTGTAGATGAAGTCATAATCGGTCAAGGTATCCGGGTTGTTGCCCTGGCTTGACCACTGTCCCCACTGCAGACGGCCAAGGTTGTAGCAGTAGCTTTCGCCCGGTTTTTCGTCTGCTACCCAGTTGAGGGAAATTCTGGAGATCGCGGTAAGCCCCTCCTGCCGCAGAGTTGACATGAAGACAAGCACATATTCGCCCGCTTCTAAGTACTGCTCACCGAAGGAGACATCCTTTAGTGTCGGAGTGGTCTCGGTGAAGTTGGTCGAGCCAATGAGGTATTCAACCGAGTAATTTGCTCCCGAGACAGTCTGGGCAACGCTCATCGGCAGGAAATAGAAATCCAAAGAAGTTGCTGCCGCATTGTCGAGGAGTCTGAGAGAAATATCATAGAGTGCGCTCTTGCCCACTTTGATTGCAAGCGCGCCAAAGTGACCTGCGTTGCCGACGATGGTCGGACCCACGCCGTTGTGGGATTCTTCGGTCCATTTCCAGGTCATACCGCCGCTCTGATTGAAGAGCTTAAACGGATCGGTGGTGCGGTTGTAGTAGTTGTCGAGCGCGTCAAGATCTTCATACTCTCTGATGGTAATCGGATCCACACCCTCGGTTGCCCCCGCACCGGTCTGCAAGCGTGTGAGATCATACACGTAATCGGTGCCCGTTGCGCTTGCACCGAAAGTCGGAAGCATGCACACAATCATGCACACAACCAGGAGCAAAGAAAGAATGCGTTTTTTCATTTGTAGTCCCTCCCATAATAAAGAATGTGCGTTTTTACCCGTCTTTTCGGGTAGATTTTTGGAAGAAAATTCCGCTATTTTTATCGAATCCCCTTCACAGTTTCATTATAGTATTATCCTCATTCGACACACAAGCGGAAAGCGGCAAAGAATCCACGGAATTTTGTCTTTTCTCTTTACAAACCGCAAAAAATTGTGTATATTGGATTCAGAGGTGAGCGCAATATGAAGCCAAAAGTACTCAAGCAAGGCAGGATTCCGATGGAGGGCAACAAAACGGATCTTTATGTCAATCTCCATCCAATTAACGGCTTCTTTCCTTTGCATTGGCAAAGCTTCTTTTCCATCGAAATTGTCCTGGAAGGAACCGGAGTCTATTCGGTCAACGATGTGCGATATGATGTTGGAACATACAAGGCATTTCTGATGACGCCCACAGACTTTCACTATTTGGACTTTGACGGTCACGCACTGCTGTTTAACATCGGTTTTGTGGAAAGCGTGCTTCCCGAACGAGACTTGGCAGCACTGATTGCCGAAAACAGGCAAACCGCTTACGCCCTGACCGATGAAGAATACAAGCGCCTCGTTAGTGCTGCAGAGCTGTTGCGGGACGAATATGAAAGAGACGGAGACTGCAAGTTCGCCTTACTTCAATATGTGGTGCGGACGCTGCTGCGCAAAAACCCGGAAAAGCCCAAAAAAACATATTTCACAGGCATCCAAAGGGCAATTGCATTTACCGAATTACATTTTAAAGAACAGATTTCACTTGAGGATGTCGCCACAGAAGCAGGGTATACTCCTGCATATTTCAGCCGACTGTTTAAGCAAACAACCGGGGAATCCTATTCCCATACACTGACACGCTACCGTCTCGAATTCGCAAAATCCCTTTTGGCAAACGGATTCTCGGTCACCGATGCGTGCTTCTCGTCCGGTTTCGGCTCGACCTCCAATTTCCTCGAAGCCTTTAAAAAGCTCGAAGGCCTCTCCCCGTCCGAATACAAAAAGCAATTCGCACGTTAAAAACCAAGCCTTGTCCCCAAAGTAATAATCGCAAAAACTCCCGACTGTACCGAAATACAGTCGGGAGTTTTTCTTTCAGGCAGCGTTTCGCCAATATTACCGTTTCAAGAAGATGCCTTTACTTTCCTATTTTCACCAAATTGCCATTCAGGAACCGTTTGATATTCCAACAGATTGTGATATAATGAGGAATATTATGAGAGATTAGAACCCAATTTCATATACCAGCAATATCAGGGATTCCATGTGAGAAAGGATTGAAATCATGTCTAAATGTACGGATGGATAGTTTACACAAATGGCACGAATTGACGCAGAAAACTATGAAGCAGAATATGAAGAAGAAACTTACGATTTGCAATCCTCTTTTAAAAACGGCGTTATTGAACGCATTTGTGAGATTGGCTATGAGGATGATAAGGATGACATATCCAAGGTCACAGATTTTGTTTGTGCGAAATTCAAAGAGCACAGTATTTCAATCAGAAAAAAAGATGAAGACCGCACAAGAATAGATATAAAAAACTGGCTTTCCGGTGGTGCTCCAAACGATAGTGAACAGAGCAGGCCTAACGTGTATAAGCTCTGTTTTGCTCTTGAAATGAATGTAGAACAGACAAGAGCATTTTTCCTTAAAAAGTATTTGTGCAGGCCGTTTAATTTTAAAAAAACAGATGAAGCAGTCTATTATTTTTGTTTGAATACAGGCAGAAATTATGACAAAGCGCTTGAACTTATCGAAAAAGTTGAAGTTCTGCCATGCACGTCCACAGCCGAAAATATAGAAACAAGATTGATAGAAATACCGCTTTCAGAGATAACAACAGAAGAAGATTTTTTGTCGTATATGAAAAATCACCGCTATGATAAAAATGAGCAGCATCAAACTGTTGTGAAAGAAATTGAGTCATTAATAGAAGAATGCAAAGAGTTAGCAGGTGTAAAAAAAGATGCCGCATTGTTGCGAGAGATTTTAGGTTACGATGAACGAAAAGTGATTGTGTTTGATGAAGAAAAGGGAGAGGAAAAAGCGTTTGGAATATCAAAATCAAAATTACCCGAGGCAATAAAAACAAATTTCCCTAGAGCTATCAATTTTTCACAAATCAAAAATAGAGAAGCTACAGATGATACATATCGTAAAATGCTTGTGATTCTGTGTTTCTTCAAATATTACATCAGTTTGAAGAACGCTATATTAAAGTCAGACATTAGTGAAAAACACATGGATCTAAGTGAATATTTTGATGAATTTGAAATAACGCTTGACCAGCTGTTGGAAAAGTGCGGATATGTTCAAGTGTACTGGAGAAATCCCTTTGACAGATTTATTCTTCTATGCGCTAAACAACAAAACCCATTAGAGGAGCTTAAGTGGCTGTTGCAAACATATTATCTTGATGTTGCGGATGAGATGCAATAAAACCATTTTTACAAAATTTGAAAACTCTTATGATATCATTGTAAAAAATGATTTCTTTTGCCAAGGAAAATATATGTAGATTCCCCTATGACAATGGCAGATTTTCATAGTCTTATACATTTCGCCGGAAAATTTTGCAATGAACTTTTGTGCTATTTAAATGATAGTATCGTTGGATACAATTCGCTACATACAGAAGATTTAAGATGTATGCTGATGAAAATCTATTTAAATGAACAAGACAATGCAGTTAAGACAATATAACAAGAGGTGATTTTATGCCCAGACCATACATAATTTGCCACATGGTAACTTCCATTGACGGGAAGGTTACGGGAGATTTTTTGTCCCGCTCGGAGTGTGAAGCGGCGACGGATGTTTATTATGAACTCAACCGTGAATACAACAGAAACGGTGCAAACGGCTTTATCTGTGGCCGAGTGACTATGGAGAGTAGTTTTACCGGCGGTTGGTATCCCGACTTGTCGAAATATCCGTGTTTTGAAAGCAACGATGATTTTATTCCTGATAATTTGTCGGGATTCTATGCAGTTAGCTTTGACCCAAAGGGCAAGCTTGGCTGGAAAAGTAATAAGATCATTGACGAAGACCCTGGATATAACGATGCGCAGATAATTGAAGTTCTCACCGAGCAGGCTGACGGACGGTATCTCGGCTATTTACAGGCTATGGAGATTCCATATATCTTTGCAGGTAAAACCGAAATTGATGTTGAAATAGCCCTCGAAAAGCTCAAAAACCTTATGGGAATTTCTTCTCTGTTACTTGAAGGCGGAAGTATTGTAAACGGCTATTTTGAACGTGCAGGTGCAATTGACGAGTTAAGCCTTGTTATCTCACCCGTGATTGCAGATGCAGAAGACAAGCCACTTTTTATGGCAAGCTCTGTTTCAGACTTTGAATTAAAAGAAATCAAGCAGTACGCTAATAGCGTTATTTGGTTAAACTACAAGCGAAAATAAGGTGTTTTAGTAAAATGGAAAACAGAAAAGAATTTTTGGCAACAGAGCCTATCGGAAGGCTTCTTTTCAGGCTGTCAATCCCTACAGTGGTGGCACAGCTTATCAATATGCTTTACAACATC
>JAFQME010000011.1 GCA_017421025.1 Oscillospiraceae bacterium | reverse complement strand
TAGCATCACAAAAAATGTTTTGGATCCGCCAGGATTCCGTCACATTTTTTACTCGCTCTCCATCCCGAAATTCTCTCTTTTCGATGCTTTGCAGTTTTGAAGCTGAACTTTTTTGCAAAGACAAAGAAGAAAAGCACCGATGATCCTGTCGGATATCGGTGCTTTTTGATGCAGTATTTGCGGAAAAGGGCGGGTCAAAACCGATTTCTACCTATATGAAGCCGCCTTTGGTGCTCTCTCTTTTTTATTGTGTCAGACCTAAGACCATACCGTAGCCGAGACCCATTAAGATTTCGGCAACTGTCCAGCCGCTTTCGATACAACAAGGTCCCCAGCCGATGTCATGCGGCATTCCGAACGGCTCTCGCAGTTCCAAATCAATTCCACGGCACCAAGCACCGTGAACTGTGGGGTCTTGGCTCACAAACTGTACTTCGGAGAGGAAATCGGAAATCTCTCTCCAAAGCGACGCATACGTTTCGTCCTTTGTCGCCTTGTAAGCATAAGCAAAACCCAAAGGCAACCAGTTGAGCGAATAGAGAAGATCGCAAACCGGGTCGCCGTTATCCGCAAGCAGGGAAGCCTCGTCTCCCGCAATGCGACTGCGTGCGGCTTTGTAGCCGGTGTCATACTCGGAAAACCCGCCGTTCGGATGGCGGAAACGCATTAGGTCCCTTACCACACGTTCCAAATCAGCAAGATGCGTGGGATCTTTTGTGGTCTCATAACGAACTGCAAGCGGAAAGACCAAACGGCATAACTCCTGTGTCTCACTGTGTTCACGGATGGTATCCGGATATGCCGCCATGAGCGCATCGAGCCCCTTGCATGCGGTGTCCAGATAAAGGCGTTTTCCGTTTTGCTGATATGCCAGAAGCAGTGTCGCAAGATAATAGGCGTTGTGATGTGCGCATGGGAATGCACCGGGGGTTTGACTCAACGCTTCCAGTGCCGCCTTGTCGGGGTAATTGAAATTATCGGTGCGGCAGATGCGAAGTCCGTCGCATCCGGTCGTGGAAACAAGATAATCCAACGCTGATTCAATTGCCGGGAGATAAGTGCGGTCGTCATGCAGCTGCATCGCAAGGAGCGCACCGAGGATCACACGGGAGACATCATCTTGATAGCAGATGGGAAATTCCCAGGTCGACCAGCGCATCATTCCGGCATGATGCCCCTCTTTGACCTGCATTTTTTCAAAACAGAACTCATATAAATTGCGGAAACGTGCAAAAGAATGCTCGTTTTTGTGTAAGTACCAATCAAAGAAACATGCCCCTGCAACCTCGCCTGAACAATCGTTGCGAATTTCAGCCGCAATTTGCTGTACTCCGTCGGGAGAAATTTTGTGGCTGAGACCTTCCAAAACCCCACTTTTGCCGTCGTCCATATAGAGATTTGCACGGTCAAACCAAGCCATTCCGGCATCAAATGCAGACTTGATTCGTGCGTCCAAGCTGCAGTTTGGTTGCGCCCCACGAAGCGTGGTAGACGGCTCAAACGAGAACTCGCAAGGAGTTCCAATCAAATGCTCTGCGATCAAAGAAACGATGGCTTTCCAGCGTCTGAACGGAGCGAATCGTGCAGAAACGAAATTACAGAAACGGAAGCCGCAAACCAAGGTGTTGGCATTGTATTTCCAAAACGCAAGCGGTACTTCTTTGGGGATTTCATCAGTGTGCGAATGTTTTACAATGTGTCCGCCGTATACCAAAATCGGAGTGACATCGTGTCCTGCAAAAAAGAACGGATGTGAGAGGGCGTTTGCACGGTCGTCCAGCAAATCCCCGTGTGCGATACCGTCACGGTCGTCACCTACATAGACCATTCGCCCGGAAACCGTGTCGATTGGGGCACAGGTGAACAGATCGCCCAAACTCTTATAATATTCAAAAAACACGGGTTTTCCACTCTTTAAAATGGCATCTGCTTTCAGACGTGCATCAATGGGGAGAATGATGGGAGAGGACTCTGTTCCGCCAAGAAATGCATATGCATCAAACTCTTTTTCGGTGGCAATGAACTCGGAAACAGTGAGGACTGCGGTTTCGCAAAGTGATTCCAAAATCCGACTCAAATCACTCGTTTTCGCAGTGATGATTGCAAGCGTCATGTTACATCAACTCCTTAACGTGTCTATCATATCGAATGGAAACAAAAAATGCAAGCAAAATATTTTGCTTGCATTATTTTGTGTGTTATTGGATGTTGTTGTATGCGTTCACCATCGTAATGACCGCTTGTTCACGTGTGATATTTGCCAGTGGAGCAAAAGTTCCGTTTGCATTTCCGTTCATAATTTTCAGCGAGGTGACATAGTCCACGCCGGGTTTTGCATACGCAGAAATCTGTGTGGCATCGGTGAAAGACAAGCTTTCTCCTGCCGGCGAAGCCTCTAAAAGCGTGGCAAGCCGCTGAAGCATGATCGCTGCATCCTGACGCTTGATGGAATCATTTGGACGGAATGTTCCGTCCGGATAACCGGTCACAATACCAAGAGCAGAAATATAAGGGATGGAAGTGTCACTTGAGTCTGAGTACGGCTGGGCGGAAACAACAAGCCCCTTCTGTTTACAAGTATCTTCCGGTGTGGAACCGGTCTTTACACGGATGAAATTTGCAATCAGATCACAGAATTCTTTGCGTGTGATATTCTCTGTGTAGTTGTTGTCGAGATGTGTAGGAAGAATCCCCAGGGAACGTGCAAAGTCCACACTGGGCTGTGCCCAAGAGGATGCTCCGTTCGGAGTTGTGGGAGCGGGAGTAGCAGGCTTACGCACCGGCTGCGGCTCATCAACCACAGCAAGCATGGTGGTGAGTTTTCTACCGGGGGTGGTGATGAAGGTTTCATCACAGTAGAGTGCAGAAGAAGCACCGCCGTCCATGAAGATTGCATCACAGGCTCCCATGGAAATCAAAGAGTCTGCGATTGTGCGGAAAGAAGCGTATACCGTTCCCAACATCAGTCTGCCATCATTGAGTTTGGCAACAAAGGAACGTTGCCCCGGGACATCAGGTAACTGTTCGTTATCAGTTGGATTGATGGAATGATCCACCATGCTTTTTCCGTCTTTGACCAGAATCCCGCCACCGCCGATTACCGTGCGCATGTTGTTCCATGCGGATGTATTTGCGGGGGTGGACGGTGCTGCCGCATAATGATAGACTGCAGAGTCGCCCACAACAGGGAGTGCATTTTGGTTTGCTGCGGTTGCATACGCATTGGAGCCGTAAACCAAAGTAATCACATCGTCGGGGTTCCTGTAAGCGGTTCTGCCGTTTGCTACCGAGGTAACGATGTTGTCCTGAATGGTGACAACGGTGGAAGCTGCAGGAATGTTCACAGGATAGTTGAAGCAGTCAGTCAAAATATAAATTGCATCAGGGTCGGTAGAAACAGTGTTGACGCCTTGTGCAGTTACGGTTTCGTTCCCACGAAGAGTAATTGTTGGAGAAAGCTTGACCAAATCAAGGTAAACATCACCGTTATAATCCATGCCGATTGCGGCAATGTCACCGCCGGCACAGATCATTTTTCCGTCGGAGAGGATGGTGCTGAACACTTGCGGATAATTACCGCTTGCGACCGTCTGGGTGGAATTGACATCATAATAAGAATCGAAGAAACCGCCGTTGATTGCGGCGACAACCGTTCCGTTTGTTGCCTCGGAAATGATTGAGGTTGCAGGTGCCGAGGTACTGATGCTGTCGTTTGCAATGAGCGGAACAATGGCACGGTTTTCCTCGGTCATATCAATGTAAATGATGGTTGCGGTCGCATCGCCGAAAGATGCCGTGGTACGGTCAACACCATCGGCAGCAAAAGCGGTAAGCGAGAGTGCTGCTGTAAGCAAGAGTGCGAGCAGGGCAGATGTAATACGTTTCATAACAATCCCTCCGTTGTGTAATAAAGAAAAAAACCTCCGGAAAGGTCCGAAGGTTTTTCGTGGTCGGGTTGACAGGATTTGAACCTGCGGCCTCTGCGTCCCGAACGCAGCGCTCTACCAAACTGAGCCACAACCCGTAACCGACAATACGATATTATAAAGGGTTACATCGCAATTGTCAAGAGGTAATTTGAGATTATTTTAATTCTTTGTCGCAGTATACACAGCATCCGTCATGCTCCAAAGCAGGGAGATACTTTTCTGTCTGAGTGATGCAGCGTGGATTGGTACAGCGTGCACCGCCGATGGCGACCGGGTCCGGGGTAAGCGGCGGATGTTTCAAAAGTTCGTGAAGCAGTGCCATACGCATATACATCCCGTACTGTGCCTGCTTGAAATAGAGTGCACGGGGGTCATCGTCCACATCCACGTGGATTTCATCCACACGGGGCAGGGGGTGCATCACCAAAAGATGCTCACGTGCAGGCTTGAGTTTTGCACGTGTGAGCGTGTATGCATGTTTATGGCGGTTATACTCAGATTCACTGGTGAAGCGTTCTTTTTGGATTCGAGTCATATAGAGGACATCCAATGTGTCGATCGTTGCTTCCAATGAGGTGATTTCAATAAATTTCTGCTCATGCTCCAACATGTATTTGCGCAGATAATCCGGAATGGTGAGCTCACGGGGAGAGATCAGCGAAAAATGCACGTTCGGGTAACGGGAAAGTGCCTTGATGAGGGAGTGTACCGTGCGTCCGTGTTTTAGGTCGCCGCATAAACCAATGTTGATATGGTCCAAACGCCCGAGATGTTTGCGAATCGTGGTGAGATCTGCCAAGGTTTGAGTGGGATGAAGATGTCCGCCGTCACCGGCATTGATCACCGGGACACGGGAGTAGAGAGAGGCGGCACGTGCAGCACCTTCCCAGGGATTTCGAATCACGATGACATCGGCATAATTCGACATCATCATTATCGTATCTTTGAGGGATTCACCCTTGGCAACAGAGGATGCACCCGGGTCGGAAAAACCAATAACCGAGCCGCCGAGGCGAAGCATTGCGGTTTGGAATGAGAGATTGGTGCGTGTGCTGGGTTCATAAAACAGGGATGCGCTGACTTTGCCCGTGCAAGCATGGACAAAACGCTCCGGATGCTTCATGATTTTTTCGCAAAGTTGATACAGACGATCGAATTCCTCCGGGGTAATATCAATGAAATCCAGCAAATGCTTTGTCATAACCGCACTCCTCACCAAGAATTTTTGCTATTATACCACATTTTTTGCAATTGGACAACACCGAAAACAGAAAAAATATACTGGAAGTTGTTTTGTGGTTATGGTATAATAACAAAAACAAAACAGAGGAGTCTGGCTATGGATCGTGCTTTGACAGAACAGATAGTAAAAAAGCAAATCACAAAAAAAGATATTTTCATCCAATGCGGGATTGTATTTCTCACCGTGTTGGTGCTTTTGATTTTGTGTGTGACAGGTTTGGTCTTTGTCATGCTTCCGCTTGTGGCGGTGTTGGTTGTTGCAGCAGCGATTTTGTTTTTACGCAGAAATGTTGAGTATGAATATAACTTGCTGGAACATGACCTCACAGTGGATTGTATCCGCAACCGATCTTCCAGAAGACTGGTGGTATGGTCGGATGTCAAAACCTTTGATGTGTTCGGACCGGTCTCACACCCCATGTTTCCCGAGTGGGAGAAACGTGTACAGGCGGTGCACAATGTGTGCGCAGAAAAAAACGCACCCGATGCATGGTTTGCGGTGTTCCCGGATCAAAAAGGCGGCGGGAAGAATCTTTTGATTTTTCAGCCGAATGAGAGAATGCTTGCAGCACTGAAAAAACAGGTGTTGCCATCGGTGGTTTTAAAGGAGGAGCGCAATGGTTCTCGTTGATGAAGCATTGGCATTGCAGAACATCCCCAAACGTGCTGCCGAAACTCATAAAGGCGATTATGGGCGGGTGCTCATTTTAAGTGGTAGCAAAAACTATGTGGGTGCTCCGTTTTTTGCAGCGCAAGCAGCGGTAAATGTAGGGAGTGGCTTGGTCTATCTTGTCATTCCGGATTGCATTTATCCGATTCTTGCGCAAAAACTCAATGAGCCGATTTTTCTCCCATTTGACTCGACAGAGAGTGCGCTGAAAACCATGTTGCATCAAAAAGCAGATGTTTGCCTGATCGGTCCGGGGCTTGGAAACGACCGTGCGGTGAAGGCTGTGGTGCGTGAATGTTTGACTCGTCTGTCGTGCCCAATCGTTTTGGATGCGGATGGGCTTAATGCTATTGCAAAACATCCGGAATGTCTCAAAGAGGCAAACGCACCGTTGGTACTCACCCCGCATCCGGGTGAGTTTGCTCGTCTGTTTCCTGCATTTGATCCGAGTCGCCGTGCAGAATCCGCACTTGCATTTGCAAAAGAATACCAAGTCACTTTGGTATTAAAGGGTCACAAAACACTTGTTGCCACCGAGAATGGCACCCTGTATGAGAATACAAGCGGAAATCCGGGAATGGCAAAAGGCGGCTCGGGCGATGTGCTCTCAGGAGTAATCGCATCGCTCATCGGGCAGGGCATAGCTCCCGAGATTGCCGCATATACTGGCGTATGGCTTCATGGGCACGCCGGTGATTTGTGTAAGGAAATGTTCGGAGAATACGGTATGAATCCGACTGATTTACTCCAAATGCTGAAAACTGTGCTTCGTGGTTGCTAAATACCCATCTTGGAGGCGGGGTTCATGCGGAACATCATTCCGTTTCTTTGCTTGTGCTTGCTTTGCGGCTGTTCTTTTTCCCGAACGGTAGAAACCGACGAAGCCGGAATCCGCACACGGTATCGTGATCTTACGAAAACAACACTTCGTGCAGAGGTGTCGGCTGAATTCTCAGATCGTGTCAGCACTTATTTGCTCGACTATGTCTATCGAAAAGACGGAGAAAGCTGCATTACTGTGGTCGAGCCTGAGAGCATTGCAGGGATTACCGTCAAGCTTTCCGGTGAAACTCCGATTCTGTCTGTTGGAGAAACCTCGTTGGAAACCGGAGCATTGGACGAAAATGGGCTTACTCCGATCTCGGCACTTCCACGGCTGATCCGTTTGTGGGAAAGCAGTGCTGCTCAAGTCGAAGCGGTCAAGGAAAATGGGAAAGAGTATTTACTCGCTGTTTATGAAGAAAATGACTGCGTGTACCGGACCCTGTTTTCACGTGAGTCGTATCTTCCTGTGCGAGGTGAAATTTTCAGCGCAGACAAATGTGTTCTGCGTGTGCGATTTGTTACATAAAGGAAGTTTCAATATGAGAAATACCTGTCGTACCTGGGCTGAGATCCATTTGGATCGTGCCGCACACAATTTCAAAGAGATCGCCCACCGCACCGGGTCAGAAGTGATTGCGGTTGTCAAGGCGGATGCTTACGGTCACGGTGCAATTCCGCTTGCCCGTTTATATGAAGAATTGGGTGCAGCATATCTTGCGGTCGCCTGTGTACAAGAGGGAATCGAATTGCGAGAGAATGGAATCACAGCGCCCATCCTGATTTTGGGGCTTATCCCGGACGAGGAGATCGACGTTTGCATAGAGCATCAACTCACAATGTCGCTTTACAGCAGGACCTTTGCCGATGCGGTTTCCAAGGTTGCCGCATCAAACGGAAAACGTGCGTGTGTGCATTTGAAACTGGATACCGGAATGTCCCGCATTGGTTTCCGATTTGATGCAATTGATGAAATCCTGGCGGCTGCTCGGTTGCCTCAAATTGATGTTGAGGGTGCATTTATGCACTTCGCAGATGCAGAGCGGGAGGATCAGAGTTTCTCGGACTTGCAGTTTGAGCGGTTTGAAACAGCGGTGGATCAGCTGCGGGCAGAAGGACTTGCTCTCAAAATTTGTCATTGTGCAAACAGTGCGGCTGTGTTACACTATAAGAGAGCGCATTTGGGCTTTGTCCGTGCAGGAATCATTCTATACGGATGGCAAGCAGGTGCCCGTGTGGATTTCCTGCAGCCGGTGATGGAATTTAAGACCCGTGTGCTGGATTTGCGAACTTTGCAAGCCGGTGACACGGTCAGTTACGGACGGACATATACTGCAACGACACAACGCAAAATTGCAGTGGTCCCGGCAGGATATGCGGACGGGGTGTCCCGTGCGTTGTCCGGATGCGGTACGTTCCGTGTCCGTGGAGTTGATGTTCCGATCTGTGGTCGTGTTTGTATGGATATGACCATGTTGGATGTCACGGATGTTCCGGATGTGAAAATTGGGGACGAGGTCACCATCTTTGGTCAGGATGCCTCTGCAGATACCCTTGCAGACAAAGCAGGTACGATTTCTTACGAATTGTGCTGTAATGTCTCAAAACGTGTTCCGAGGATCTATTTTTCACCGGATGGAAACCAAATTCAGTGCGGTGGAATAGAATGAATCGGGAAGGTAAGGCTCCTTGATTCTTTGTTAATTTTTGGAAATATGAAACGCGCATGACTAAAACGCAGTGTCCTGTGGGAAAAATAGGAGTACCGAAGCAAATTGCTTTCGGGACTATACTTCCGGCGGAGCGTGAATTGCGTGAACGATACTATCAGACGTGGAGAAATCTATTATGCTGATTTAAGCCCTGTTGTGGGCAGTGAGCAGGGTGGGATTCGCCCGGTGCTCATCATTCAAAACGATGTAGGCAACAAACACAGCCCCACTGTGATTGCCGCAGCAATCACATCTCAGCTCAACAAAGCGAAACTTCCGACCCATATTGAATTGGGCGCACGCAGTTACGGATTGTCCAAGCATTCTGTGGTTTTGCTGGAACAAATCCGGACAATTGATAAACGTCGCCTCAAAGAACGCATGGGTCGTTTGGATGAAGCGGTGATGCAGCAGGTGGATAATGCGATTGCGGTCAGTTTCGGTTTGGGATAAGAATTGTAATACTACGGAGGAGTTAGACAATGAAACAAAAGAAGCGCTCGGTAAAAGCCGCCATCATCTTTTTGGTTGGGTTGGTTTTGGTTGGAGTTTTTGCGATTGCTGCTGAATATGGAACCTCTGCCGACCCGTTGGTCAGCCAGAGCTACATAGACAGCGTTTTTACACCAAAACTCATCGCACAGGTGAATACTTTGATTTCGCAGAAAGTGTCCGGGGTTTCTACTCAGATTCAGTCTGCGCAGAGTACCATCGACCAAAAAATTGCGGAGTTTGAGTCCCGTCAGCTTTCGGTCAATATGAATCAGGCGTTTTATGACCAGGTTTCTAACCGCTTGATTCAAAATGTTCAGGATCAGACCGCAAACAACTCCACATTCAAGGCGGTTTCTTTGTCGTCCGGTCAGAAGTTGATTTTGACCGTCGGTGCAGAAGTTCTGCTTCAGTCCGGTAGTGCAAGTTGTGTGACCAACCTGCTTGATTCTACCACCGGTGCGTCGCTTGGAAACGGCGGAGCAGTTCAGCGGTATCATATGTATTTGGCACCCGTTCAGAATTGCGGGATTACCGCAACTTCGGGAACCACTTTGCTTGTGCGTGGCTATTATCAGGTGAAATAATGAAACAGGAGAAGGCAAACCGTCTTCTCCTGTCATATTTTCCGGACCTCTTGCGTATGTAAATTGCGGAGGGGTGGTCATGAACGAACTGGTTTTGTTGCAGGAAACACGGGTGGTCGGCCGGCTGTGTGCCGAGGAAATCGGTGCGTGTCTTAAGTTGATTGCCGAATGTCATGTGGATTTAGACGGAATTTGGCGTGCATATCTTGTCTGCGAGGAGCAAGACTGGCGCATTGGTGTGCTGGAACCGAACGAAAACGGTGTCTTTTACGCATGTAAACAGGTTCCCAAAACTAAAATACCTTGCTTTGCTGCCTGCCACGGTGTCATTCGGCCCGGGCGTTCCGGAAACAGCTTGGGTTGGGTTGCGTGTCACGCTCCGCAAATGATTTTTCGTGACCGTGCGTTGCGTGCAGCGATGCAAAATGCAATCGGTGTTTTGGTGGATCGTATCGAGTGTCCGAGTCGGGTTGCGGTGCCGCTCAAAAACGGATGTGCTTGTGCCCCCGCACTTTGTTTGGCGCACATGATGCGCTATCAAGGGGAAGAGTATGCGGTACTGCATGTGGATGAAAACGGAAATCCTTTATCCAAATGGGAACAAAAAACACAGGACGACGTCTAATGGAATAAAATAACAAAAAGGAGTGACCGAAATGAAACGTATGGTAAGTCTGTTGTTGTGTTTGTGTCTGGTGCTGACCATGCTTCCGCCTGTTGCTTTTGCTGCTGAGAGTGATGCGGATGCCATGAAGAGCGCACTGCTCAGTGTGAAACGCAGGATTGACATCCCGAGTACATATTCACAGTTTGAATATCAGTCGGATACGATCAATGGTGAACTGAATTGGGAGTTTTTCTGGAACGATTCCAACGGAGGCTTTCTCTCGGTCACTGCAGACCAAGCAGGCCGCATTATACGATACCAACACTCGGTCTCAAATGCTTCGGAGAATCTTCCGCCCAAAATGACAAAGGATGAGTGTGTTTCGGCTGCAAAAAATCTCCTTGCGAAAACTCATCCGGAAATTGCGGACAAGCTCGTTTTTGAATCGGTTACCCCCTCACGTTATAACAACACGTTCGAAGTCACTTTTGTGCGTGAGGAACACGGGATTCCGGTAACTGAACAGAGTGTGCGTGTGCGAATAGATTATCGGACCGGTAATTGTATCAGTATTTACGCCTCCATCGTCTATGATGCCGAAATCAAAGCCCCGGGAACACTGGTCGGTTCTGATGTGCTTTTCCCACTTTGGGAAGAAATGGCAGACCTTACGTTGGAATACGAGATTGATTCAAATAGTGTAGCCGAGCTTTGGTATACCGTGAAAGGCGAAATCCGCCCAATCAATGCCGAAACCGGAGAAATCATTCCGGAGGATGTGATTTGGGAAAAGGGCGAAAGCGAAGACAGCTCTGCATCCGGAGGTGGTGGCGGTGCGGCAAACGAGACGTTCCGAGATCAACTTACCCCGGAGGAAGAAGAAAAGAGTCTGGAACTTGCAGGACTCCTCAGCAAGGAAAAAGCGGATGCCATTGTGCGTTCGTATGCTGCGCTTGCCCTCGGAAAAAACGATTCGCTTTACAGTGCGCATCTCTACCGCGATACCCATGCATACGGGGCGGAGAAAGAACCCCGTTCGTACTGGAATTTGGAATACAGCGGCCCTGTCACCAAAGGGAAGAATCCTGAACACGCTTATGCTTGTGTGGATGCAAAAACCGGAACGCTGCTTTGGTTCCGTGCTTATCGGGATACCGCAAAAGAAAATCGGAAACTCAGTGAATCCGCTGCGAAAACCACTGCAAAAGCATTGCTGAAAGTTGCGGCTGCCGACGCAGTTGGAAAAACCGATGACGGATTACGGACCGACTCGGGAAAAGACGAAATCCCTGCGGAATATCGATTCTGTTTTAGACGTGTTGAAAACAAAATCCCGGTGTCCAATAACCAAATCACAGTTTCGGTTAACTCGGTCAGCGGCAAGGTGACCGAATATAACAGAACCTGGACCGAGAATGTCACGTTTGAAGATCCGACTGCAATTATCTCTGCGGACGCCGCTTGCGACCTCTTCGTCAAATATCAAGAACCGAAACTTGCGTATTATACACAAACCGTCTATCTCTATGATATTGATTCGGATACCGAAACCGTAGATTGGTACTATTCCGGAATCCCCACCGAGAAAAAGATCACGTTATCCTATTTGGGACCGGACAATATCCGGCGTATCGACGCAAAAAACGGAACTGTGGTTGCGTATGCGGAGATTCAAACAAAACCGAGCGGGACATATTTGGATATCAAGGGTCATTTCGCAGAGCGGGACATCCAACTCCTTTTGGATATCGGGATTCTTTCGGAAAACCAGAAGTATTTCAAGCCGAATGATCAGGTGAATCAGTTGGATCTCTTGTATTTTATCTTTGCGGCACATCCCAGGTACTATACCTACCGAATTGATAACAAAGAGGAAGTGGAAGAGCTTTATAAAAACGCAATTTCACAGGGAATCATTACCGAAGCGGAACGCAACCCGTCAAAACCGGTGACCCGTGCAGAAGCCGCAAAAATCATTGTTCGCTGTGCGGGATATGAAACCATTGCAAAGAATCCGGAAATTTTCCGCACTGACTACCATGATCCGGAAAGTATTCCGCAGAAAGATCTGGGATATGTCGTGGTTGCCAAAGCGTTGGGAATCATGCAGGGAAGCGACGGAAAGTTCTACGGAAACCGTGTTATGACACGTGGTGAAGCAATTTGCATGATCTGCAAATTCCTTGCAACCGTTCGTTAAATGAGAGAGCGAGTGAAAACTCGCTCTCTTTTTTTGTGCAAAAAGCAAAAAACCTGTGGACAATTTTGCAGAAAACATTTATTATATTAGTTAGAAGAAAAATAGTCAGACTTGGCTTTAGGAGGGATACACATTGCAGAAACCGCAGTATCGTAGAGTTCTCCTGAAACTCAGCGGAGAAGCTTTGGCAGGAGATAAAAAGACCGGTTTGGATTTCGGCGTGATTAACAATGTCGCAGCCGCAGTTGCTGATTGTGTCAAAGAAGGCGTTGAAATCGGTATCGTCATCGGCGGCGGAAACTTCTGGAGAGGCGTCAAAGACGGTGGCGATAAGATGAATCGGACCCGTGCAGACCAGATGGGAATGCTCGCAACCACCATCAACTCGCTTGCTGTGGCAGACGTGCTGGAGCAGCACGGTGTGGCAGTCCGTGTTCAGACCGCAATTGAAATGCGTGCACTGGCTGAGCCGTACGTCCGCAACCGTGCAGTTCGCCATTTGGAAAAGGGCAGAGTGGTCATCTTCGCTTGCGGGACCGGAAACCCGTTCTTCTCCACCGATACCGGCGCTGTCTTGCGTGCGGCTGAAATCGATGCGGAAGTCATCATGAAGGCAACCAATGTGGACGGGATCTACGATTCCGATCCCAAGAAGAATCCGGATGCAAAGAAGTTTGATACATTAACTTATGACGAGGTTTTGGCTCGTCATCTCAATGTCATGGATAGCACTGCAACTTCACTTTCCATGGATAATAACATTCCGATTATTGTGTTTGCACTCCAGGATTGCGACAATATCAAACGAGTCATCATGGGTGAAAACATCGGTACAATTGTAAAGGAGAGTATTTAAAATGAAAGAAAGATACAATGAAGTAAATCGCAAAATGCAGCGCAGTGTCGATGTGCTGGTAGATGAGCTTGGCGCAATCCGTGCAGGCCGTGCAAACCCGGCTGTTCTTGATAAAATCTCGGTTGAGTATTACGGTGCCATGACCCCGATTGCACAGATCGGTTCCGTTTCGGTTCCGGAACCCCGTTCTTTGGTGATCCAGCCGTGGGATGCTTCCGCACTCAAGTCAATTGAAAAAGCGATCCAGGCTTCGGATTTGGGCATTAACCCGTCTAACGATGGTAAGGTCATTCGTTTGGTATTCCCGCAGCTGACTGAGGAGCGCCGCCGTGATTTGATCAAGCAGGTTCAGAAAACCGGTGAAAACGCAAAAGTTGCGGTTCGTAATATCCGTCGTGATGCAATTGATCTGTTCAAGGATCTCAAGAAAAAGTCTGAAATTACCGAGGACGACCTCAAGAATGCTGAAAAAGAGATTCAGAACATGACCGATGCAAAGTGCAAGGAGATTGACGGCATCATCGCAAAGAAGGAAAAAGAACTCAGCGAAATCTAACTGTTGTTATTTGGCATAAGAGTGTGCCGTGAATTCCGCACACTCTTATGCTTGCTTTTTCATCAGAGAGGGGATTGGTTTTATGGGCTTGTTCGGTAAAAAGAAGCGTGATCTTCCGGTACAAACACCGGATATGAATGCACTCCCAAAGCATATTGCAATTATTATGGACGGAAACGGAAGATGGGCAAAACAGCGTCATCTGCCCCGTACCGCAGGTCATTCGGTCGGCTCAGAAACCTTTCGAAAAATCGCAACCTATTGCAACGATATTGGAGTCAAATATCTGACCGTGTATGCATTTTCAACCGAAAACTGGAGCAGGCCGCAGGCAGAAGTCACCGCTATCATGGGCCTTTTGCGTCAGTACGTGTTGGAAGCAATCGACTCGGTCGAAAAAGACAACATCCATCTCCGCTTTTGGGGAGACCGCAGCAGAATTGCACCCGAACTGTTGGAACTCATGGAACACGCAGAGAAAAAGTCCGAGAGAATGACCGGTATTTTCGTCAATGTCTGCCTCAACTACGGCGGTCGTGACGAAATCACAAAAGCAGTACAGAAACTTGCGGAATCCGTCAAAGCGGGGAGTCTTGCTCCGCAAGATATTACCGCCGAACTGATTGGGGAACATCTGTACTCCGCAGGAACTCCGGATCCGGATCTAATCATTCGTCCCAGCGGCGAAATCCGCACTTCCAATTTCCTGCTTTGGCAGTCTGCGTATTCCGAGTATTATTTTACCGATGTCCTTTGGCCGGATTTCGATGAGCGGGAGCTTGACCGTGCAATCGTATCCTTCCAAAGCCGTTCCCGCCGTTTTGGCGGTGTCGATGCCAAAAAATAAAGGAGGCGACAGACTTGCTTGTTCGCATTTTAACAGCCGTTGTGGCTCTTCCGCTCTTTTTTGCAGTGGTATTCTTTCTGCCGCCGTTTTGTTTGGTGCTTGCAGTCTCTGCACTTTGTGCGGTAGCTGCCTATGAACTCCTCTGGAGAACTCATGCGGTAACCGATCGAAAAGCCGTATTTCTTGCTTGCCTGCTTGCAGCATACATTCCGCTTTGGATTTCCTATCTCAAAGAAATCTGGATGCTGTTTTTGGGCGTGTTTGCGGTGTTTGTATGCCTTGCCGCAATGTGGTTGAAAAACGAAAAACAAGGCAGCTTTTCCAAACTCGCACTCACCATGTTTGGCGGAATGATTTTTCCGCTTTTGTATGCAACCCTGTTGCTCTTGCGTGAATCCGAGCAAGGCCTTTTGGTGTTTTTACTCCCGTTCATTGCGGCATGGACGACCGATACCGGAGCTTACTTTGTCGGACGTTTTTTGGGCAAGCATAAGCTTGCACCCGTTATCAGCCCGAAGAAAACCGTGGAAGGTGCAGTGGGTGGCGTTTTGATTTGCATCCTGTGCATGGTGGGATACGGAGTCATTGTCAATCGGTATTTTGACGGGGATTTTTCTCTTGTATTTCTTGCAGTCGCAGGGCTTGTGTTATCTGTTCTCTCTCAAATGGGGGATTTGTCATTATCCATCATCAAGCGTGAATATAATATCAAGGACTACGGGGGTGTATTCCCGGGTCATGGCGGGATTTTGGACCGATTCGATTCGGTTTTATTTACCGCCCCGGCAACCTATTTTGTCCTTCGGATTTTTGCGCTCTTTGTTTGATACGGAGGAAGTATGAAAGAGTTATCCGTTTTAGGGTCAACCGGTTCGATCGGCACACAAACCATTGAACTTTTGCGTGAGTTTTCCATCCATCCGTGTGCCTTGACCACAAACAAAAATGTAACCCTTCTGGAAGCGCAAGCTCGAGAATTCCATCCCGAACTTGTTGTTGCATACGATGAAGCGGCAGCAAAAGACTTGAAAGTACGGCTTGCCGATACCAAAATCCGTGTGGAATGTGGAATGGACGGCTTGGTGCAGGCAGCATCCATGCCGAAGGCAGAATGTGTGTTGACCGCTGTGGTCGGTATGGTGGGGCTTCTTCCAACGCTCGCAGCAATCGATGCGAAAAAAGACATCGCACTTGCCAATAAGGAAACCTTGGTATGTGCCGGTGAGTTGGTCACCCGCCGTGCGAAAGAGGAGGGGGTCAAACTGCTCCCGGTGGATTCCGAGCATTCCGCAATCTTCCAGTGCCTGCGTGCAGGACGGGATTCGGAAGTGAAAAAGATTCTGCTCACCGCATCGGGCGGACCGTTTTTTGGAAAAACAAAGGAAGAATTAAAACACGTAACCTTAGAGCAGGCATTGCGTCATCCCAATTGGGCAATGGGGAGCAAAATCACCATTGACTCCGCAAGCCTGATGAACAAAGGTCTGGAATTCATTGAAGCCATGTGGTTGTTTGGAGTCACACCCGATCAAATTGAAGTGGTGGTTCATCGTGAAAGCATCATTCACTCCATGGTGGAATTCGCAGACGGTGCAGTAATTGCGCAGCTTGGTGCGCCGGATATGAAACTTCCGATCGCATATGCGCTAAACTTTCCAAACCGCATCCCGTTTGACGGAAAACCGCTTGATTTCCGCAAACTTTCACAAATGACCTTTGCAACTCCGGATTTAGAGGCGTTTCCGTGTCTTTCTTATGCCATGGATGCAGCACGCATCGGAAAACTTGCGGGTGCGGTGCTCAATGGTGCAAACGAGGCTGCAGTAGCACTGTTTCTCCAAGAAAAAATCGGATTCTCCAAAATCGGAGAATTGGTCGGAAGTGTCATGGAAACAATGAATTTGAACGAAACGCCGACACTGGAAGCGGTACTTGCCGCTGACCGTGCCGCACGTGAACTGGTCTATTCTAATGTCGGGCTTAGTCCCGCAAAAGGGTGATTTACATTTATATTTTACTTGCTGTACTTGCATTCGGTTTTTTGATTTTTGTGCATGAATTCGGGCATTTTATCACCGCAAAGCTTAGCGGTGTCCGTGTCAACGAGTTTGCACTCGGCATGGGTCCCGCAATTTTTAAATTCACAAAAGGGGAGACCCTTTATGCGCTCCGCATCCTGCCCATCGGAGGCTTTTGTGCGATGGAGGGTGAGGACAAAGAAAGTGACGACCCGAAAGCGTTTGGATCAAAATCCGTTTGGAAACGAATCCTCATCGTGGTAGCCGGCTCGGCGATGAATCTTATTATCGGCTTTGTCTTGCTCACCGTGTTTTTAGCACCGACCGAGCGTTGGGTCACTCCAACGGTTGCAGAAGTTGTGCCGGAATACATGGCGGAGTCCGGAATCCAAGTCGGGGATACGGTCACTTCGATCGACGGCTACCGCATTTACCTTGCAAATGATTTGCTTACTGCGCTTTCCCTTGGAAAGGACGCCCCGTACTACACAGTTGAAGTGCTGCGTGACGGGGAACGAGTTACACTGGAACGTGTCAAGTTTGAACTGCATACCTATGAACGTGACGGGAAAACCGTACAAAACTATGGGGTGCTATTCAAAACCGAGGAAAGCACCTTTGGCGGCAAAGTCAAACTGATCTTACAAAACGCATATAACTTGGTGCGTATGGTGCATCTCGGCTTGGTACAACTCCTCACCGGACAGGTGGGGATGGACGATGTAGCAGGCCCAATTGGAATTGGGAAAATGATGGTGGAAACTGCACAGACATCGCTGTTTTCACTCCTCTTTTTGATCGCATTCATCTCGATCAATCTCGGAATCATGAACCTTCTCCCGATTCCTGCGCTTGACGGCGGACGCTTGCTGTTTTTGCTCATCGAACTCATTCGAGGAAAACCCATAAACCCCAAATACGAAGGATATGTCCATGCGGCGGGTCTAGTCATTCTCATGGGATTCATGATCTTTGTTGCATTCCACGATATTTGGCGGTTGATTTTCGCATAAGGGGATAGAAGTATGAAACGACGCAATTCGAAAGCAATTTCGGTTGGTGGTATTCAAATTGGCGGCGGTGCTCCGGTCAGTATTCAATCCATGTGTTGTACCGACACCCGTGATGTTGCGGCAACCCTTTCTCAAATCCGAGCTCTTTCCGAGGCGGGATGTGAGATCGTGCGCCTTGCCGTGGTGGATATGGATGCGGCGAAGGCACTGCACGAGATCCGAAAGGCATCGCCTGTACCGTTGGTTGCGGATATCCATTTTGATTGGCGCTTGGCATTGGAAGCGGTGCGTGCCGGGATGGATAAGATTCGCATTAACCCGGGGAATATCGGAGATCAGGAACGAGTCCGTGCGGTCGCAGAGGCATGCAAAGCCGCAGGAATCCCGATTCGTATCGGAGTAAACGGCGGATCGCTTGATCAAAAACTCCTCAAAAAATATGGGTCGGTTTGTCCGGAAGCCTTGGTGGAGTCTGCACTCGGCCATGTGGAACTTTTGAATCGTTGTGATTTTGATGATATCTGCATCTCAATCAAGGTATCCAATGTCCCGAAAACCATTGCGGCATATCGTTTGCTCGCCGAGCAAACTCGCTATCCGCTACACTTGGGGGTAACCGAAACCGGAACAGCCCAAATGGGAAGTATCAAATCTGCTGTTGGAATCGGGAGTCTTTTGTGTGATGGAATCGGCGATACCATCCGAGTTTCGCTCACAGCGGATCCGGTCGAGGAAGTTTTCTGTGCAAAGCAGATTTTACAGGCTTGCGGGCTTGCAGAAAACACCCCGGAATTGATTTCGTGCCCAACTTGCGGCCGCTGTCGGATTGAACTCATCCAAATCGCATCCGAGGTAGAAAAACGGTTGGGAGCCATCCATGCTCCGCTGAAAGTAGCGGTCATGGGCTGTGCGGTCAACGGTCCCGGTGAGGCACGGGAAGCAGACGTCGGCATGGCAGGCGGCGATGGGGAAGGCCTTTTGTTTGCAAAAGGCGAGGTTGTGAAAAAAGTTCCGATGGACCGCATTGTAGATGAACTCATCATTCTTGCAAAGAAAAGAGCAGAGGAATTTAATACATAATGGAACAGAAGCAAACGATGACCTTTTACGAAGTGTTTCGAGTCGGCATGGGTGAAGAACCTCATAATCCGATTTGTGATGCAATCGTAGAATCGGTTTCGATCAATAAAGAAACAAGTGGAATGAATGTGAGTGTCCGCTCCGAAGTCCTGTGCGACGGAGCGGCTATTTCCGCTGTTCGGAAAGAATTGGAAACACGTTACCACCTTGCACGGGTGAAACTTATTGTGAAATACCCGGAGCAGTTGTGTGATGAAGCTTATCTTGAAAACTTAAAGCAACAAATGATTCGTGAATTCCCACAGTGCTGTGCACTTTTGGGAAAGGCGAATTGGTCTTATTCCTCCGGCGTTGTACAGATTGAACTGAGAAACGGCGGAGAACAGTATTTGAAAGATTGCGCCCGCCGCATCGAAACCGAGTTTTGGAATTCATTTGAAAAACGTGTTCATGTGGAGTTCTTCGAGCAGGAGCTGACTCCGGAAGAGTTGGAAAAAGAACAGGAAGAACTCCGTGCACGCATGCGTGAGGAGCAGGAACGGCTTGCGGCCCTTGCACCAAAGCCTGTCCCGCAACCCAAAAAAGAAGAGCCGTCGGTAAAAAAACCATGGAACGGGAAAATGGCAAACAAACGCCTTGCTACGGTGGACGGTGATGCCCTTCTCGGGAAACCTCAGTTTGATGAGGTTGTCCCCATGAAAGGCCTCGACGATTCGTTTGGAAAAGTCACCATCGAAGGGGATGTGTTTGAGTGTGACCATGTCGAAATCACCGCCCGTGACCTTTTCATTCTGAAGTTTGATATGACGGATTACAGCGGATCGATGCGAGTCAGCCGTGCAATGCCTATGGCTGAGGGAAAGGAACTTGCCAAAGTCATTAAACCCGGAATGCGTTTGCGTGTTCACGGGACCCTCAACTATGATATGTATGCGCAGGACTTGGTTCTCAAAGCGCAGAATATCATCGAAACCAAAAAAGAAATCCGCAAGGATAAGGCGGAGAAAAAACGTGTTGAACTGCATCTGCATACCAATATGTCGGAAATGGACGGTATGACAGAATTTGGCGAACTTGCAAAGCGTGCAGCATATTGGGAGCATCCTGCAATTGCAGTCACAGACCACGGTGTCGTCCAGGCATTCCCAGATGCAATGAAAGCCGCAGAGAAGAATAACCTCAAAGTCATTTATGGCGTTGAAGCCTATTTTGTCAATAATGCAAAGCCCATTCGTGCGCTGGTCGGGCATTCGGATGTGCCGCTCTCCGGTGAATTTGTTTGCTTTGACATTGAAACCACCGGCCTGAATAATCAGACCGAAGCGATAACCGAAATTGCAGCAGTGGTACTGAGAAACGGGGAACTCGCAGAAACATTCCATACTTATGTGGATCCGAAACGCCCTATCCCGGAAAAAATCACACAGCTTACCGGGATTAGCAGCGAAACTGTAAAAGGTGCACCTGAGATTGAAGAAGCGTTAAAATCCTTTTTAGCATTTGCAAATGACCGTGTTTTGGTTGCACACAATGCAGAGTTTGATATTGGATTCCTCAAGGTCGCAGCAGAACGTTTGGGCATCGAATACAACTTCGTTTCACTTGATACCCTTGCAATGGCACGAGTCTTGCTCCCGGATCTTTCCAAGCATCGTTTGAATGTGGTAGCGCAGGCGTTGGATCTTCCTGCATTTACGCATCACAGGGCAGCAGATGATGCGGCAACCGTGGCATATATGCTTGCAAAATTCATTTTGATGTTGCGTGAATCCTCCAAAACCAAATTGGTCAGCGAGATCAATGCAGATCTTACCAACCTGTCAGCAGGCAAGGTCGGCAAAGTACGTGCGCATCACTTGATTATTTTGGTCAAAGATTACGTGGGTTTGAAAAACTTGTATAAACTCGTGTCTTTGGCACATTTGAAGTATTATAACAAGCGTCCGATTATTCCACGCAGTGTGCTGGACCAGTATCGTGAAGGGCTCATCATCGGCTCTGCGTGTGAAGCAGGTGAACTTTACGGTGCAATTGTGGCGGGACGCCCCGATGAAGAACTCCGTGAGATTGCAAGCTATTATGATTATCTGGAAATCCAGCCCATCGGAAACAATGCGTTTATGGTGGAAAAGGGTTTGGTGGAATCGATAGAAACCATTCGCAATTTCAACCGGAAAGTCCTTTCCCTCGGCGATGAACTCGGAATTCCGACCGTTGCGACAGGTGATGTGCACTTTCTTGAACCGCATGATGAGGTCTACCGCCGTGTTCTCATGGCAGGCAAAGGCTTTTCCGATGCGGACAACCAGGCGCCGCTGTATCTCAAAACCACCGATGAAATGCTCGAAGAATTCGCATATCTAGGCGAGGACCGTGCGTATGAGGTGGTGGTGGAAAATACCAACAAGATTGCAGATCTCTGCGAAACCATCCGCCCGATTCCAAAAGAACAGTTCCCGCCCTCAATCGAAGGCTCTAAGGAAGAATTGGTCAACATGTGCCGTGCACGTGCACGTGAGCTTTATGGCGACCCGCTTCCCAAAATTGTAGACGAGCGTTTGGAATATGAACTGGACAAGATTACCACGCATGGCTTTGATGTCATGTACATCATCGCACAAAAACTGGTGTCCCGTTCGATTGCGGAAGGGTATTTGGTTGGCTCCCGTGGATCGGTTGGATCTTCTGTTGTTGCGTATTTCTCTGGTATCACCGAAGTAAATGCGCTGGCACCGCACTATCGTTGCCCGAATTGTAAGCATTCGGAATTTATTGAGAATCAAGGCTATGGTGCGGGTGTGGATATGCCGGACCGTGTGTGTCCGAATTGCGGCACCGAGTATCAAAAAGATGGGTTTGATATCCCGTTTGCCACCTTCCTTGGTTTTGACGGCGATAAAACTCCGGATATCGACCTCAATTTCTCCGGTGAGTACCAAGGTCGTGCGCACCGTCACACCATTGAAATCTTTGGTGAGGACAACGTATTCCGGGCCGGCACCATTTCTGCAGTTCAGAAGAACACCGCCTTTGGCTTTGTTCGTAATTATCTGGAAGAACGTGGAATGCATGTCACCCGTGCAGAAGAAGGACGCATGGTGGTCGGCTGTACCGGAATCAAACGCACCACCGGTCAGCATCCGGGCGGTGTTATGATCGTGCCGAAAGAAAAGGAGATTTACGACTTTTCTCCCGTCCAACACCCTGCAAACGATATCACAAGTGACATCATCACCACCCACTTTGACTACCATTCCATCCATGACAATATCTTAAAACTTGACCTGCTCGGACACGATGATCCCACCATGATTCGTATGTTGGAACAACTCAGTGGGCTCAATGCACGTCAGATTCCGTTGGATGATAAGGATACCATGAGCATCTTTACCTCGCTTTCCGCTCTCGGGATTGAGGAAGACCCGATTTTGGGGAAAACCGGCTCGGTTGCAGTGCCGGAGTTTGGCACGAAGTTTGTTCGTGAAATGCTGGTGGACACAAAGCCCGGAACCTTTGACGAATTGGTCCGTATTTCAGGTCTTTCCCACGGCACCGATGTTTGGCTCAACAATGCACAAACCTTGGTCAAAGAGGGGACCGCTACGCTGAAAGAGGTCATCTGTGCACGTGACGATATCATGCTCTATCTGATCTCCAAAGGAGTAGAGCCGAAACTTTCATTTACCATCATGGAAAGTGTGCGTAAAGGCAAAGGTCTAAAGCCTGAGTGGGAAGAGGAAATGTCCTCTCACAACGTCCCCAAATGGTATATCGATTCTTGCAAGAAGATCAAGTATATGTTCCCGAAGGCACATGCGGTTGCTTATGTTATGATGGCATTCCGTATCGCATGGTTTAAAGTACATCATCCGCTGGCGTTCTATGCCGCATATTTCTCAGTCCGTGCAAAGGCGTTTGATGCGCAGTATATGATTAACGGGGACGGGGTCGTGCTTGCAAAAATGGAGGAGATCCAGAAAAAGGAAAAACCGTCACCGGTGGAAAAGGAAATGTTGGTCACCTTGGAGGTATGTCACGAATTCTATGCACGTGGTTTCAAGTTTGATCCGATCGATCTTTATCAATCGGATGCGGTCAATTTCCAAATCACCGAGACAGGTTTGCTCCCGCCGTTTACCGCCATCCCGGGGCTTGGCGAAGTCGCTGCACGTGGAATTATGGCAGAACGTGTTAAAAGTGAATTCATTTCAGTGGATGAATTGCAGTCACGTTGCAACAAGGTTTCCAAAGCGGTGGTGGAATTGCTCACTGCAAACCATGTCCTTGACGATATCCCTGCAACCAGCCAGATGAGTTTGTTCTAATCTGTTGTAAAATCACTCGGCGCAGGGGATAATTTCCGTAATTTTTGCCGAAAATAGGTTTCAGTGGCAGTTTTTTTGCAATACCTCTTGATTTTTTTCGGCAAGATTGATACAATACAAACAAAATTAAGAAAGTAGGAGATGTTTTTATGGCACTCGTAACATCCACAGAAATGTTCCGCAAGGCATATGAAGGCGGCTACGCAATCGGCGCTTTCAATGTCAACAACATGGAAATCGTTCAGGGTATCACTGAAGCAGCAAAGGAAGTCAACTCCCCGCTGATTCTTCAGGTTTCCGCTGGCGCAAGAAAGTACGCAAAGCATGTTTACCTGATGAAGCTCATCGAGGCAGCAATTGAAGACACTGATCTTCCGATCTGCGTCCATCTTGACCACGGTGATTCCTTTGAGATTTGTAAGTCCTGCGTCGACGGCGGCTTTACTTCTGTCATGATCGACGGTTCCAAGCACTCTTTCGAAGATAACATCGCACTCACCAAGCAGGTGGTTGACTATGCACACGCACACGGTGTTGTCGTTGAAGGCGAACTTGGTAAACTCGCAGGCATCGAAGATGATGTCAATGTCAGCGCAGAAGATGCACAGTTCACCAACCCGGCTGAGGTTGAGGAATTTGTTGCACGTACCGGTGTTGACTCTCTCGCAATCGCAATCGGCACCAGCCACGGCGCATTCAAGTTCAAAGGTGAGCCGCGCCTGCGTTTCGACATCCTGGAAGAAATCTCCAAGCGTCTGCCGAACTTCCCGATCGTTCTCCACGGCGCATCTTCGGTCATTCCGAAGTATGTCGACATGATCAATGCAAACGGCGGTAACATGCCGGGTGCACAGGGCGTTCCGGAAGATATGCTCCGCAAGGCTGCTTCCATGGCTGTCTGTAAGATCAACATCGACTCCGACCTGCGTCTTGCAATGACCGGTACCGTCCGTGAGTACTTTGCTCAGCATCCGGATCACTTCGATCCGCGCCAGTACCTGGCTCCGGCACGCGCAAACATCAAGGAACTTGTTAAGCACAAGATCGTCAACGTTCTTGGCAGTAACGACAAGATCTAATCGGAAAATTTATTCACACCCTGCAATCTTGGATTGCAGGGTGTGTTTTTTTGTGTTACAATAATACCAAGTTTTGTTTCAGAGGTGAGCGGATTGGATTGGCAGACTTTGAGAAAGAATATCAAAGAGGGAAATCTTGCCCGTCTGTATCTGTTCTACGGGGAAGAATGGTATCTGCGTGAGCATTCGATTTCCCAACTCAAAGAAGCGGTTTTAAGCGGCGGAATGGAAGAATTTAATTTCTCTCAGTTTTCCGGTGACGTTGCGTTTGAGGACTTGCAAGAAGCGGTGGATTCTTACCCGGTCATGCAGGAGAAGAAACTTGTGCTTGTGCGTGATTATGACCCGTTTAAGGCAAATGAAGCAACCCGTGAGAAATATACCGCATTGATTCGTGATTTGCCGGAGACTTGTGTTTTGGTTTTCTCATTCGGTGAAAAGTGGAAACCGGATAAACGAGTCAAACTCTATACTCTTTTCTCTAAAGTAGGGGAAGTGGTGGAGTTTCAGCACGCAAAGCAGAATGAACTGACCGCATGGATCAAACGCCGTTTTGCGACTGACGGACACAGTATCAGCACAGAACTTTGTGAGTATTTGGTTTTTCAGTGCGGAAGCCTGATGGGTGCACTGATTCCGGAAATCGAAAAGATTTCTGCCTATGCAAAAAACACAGAGATCTTAAAAACTGATATTGATTCTGTGATTTCCCCGTGCTTGGAAACCGTGGTGTTCGATCTCACACGTGCAATCGTCGCAAAAAACTACGCCAAATCCATTGAGATGACCGAAACACTGGATGCGATGAAAGAAAGCCCCATCATGGTTGCTGCGCTGATTGCAAAGCAGATGCGGCAGTTATATGCAGCGGGGCTGGTTTTACAGCAACACGACTCGGTGCGTGAATTGATGACCGTGCTGAAACTGAATTCGGATTATATCGCAAAAGGAATCCTGCAGTCGGCACGTGGCGCAAGTGTTACATGGCTTCGACATTCGCTGCTTCTGTGTGAAGAGGCAGACCGAAAACTCAAATTTGGCGAGGGTTTCAATGTGATTCGGGAACTAATCGCCCGTCTCGCAGAAAGCGGGGCACGCTTATGAGACGCATCCGAGAGAGTATTTTGGTAGAAGGCCGCTACGATGTCAACAAACTCAAACAGATTGTGGACACGCAAGTAATTGAAACTTCCGGCTTCGGAATTTTCAAAAACCAAGAAAAACGTGCGCTTTTGCGAAAAATCGCTTCTGTTCGTGGTTTGATTGTTTTAACAGATTCGGACGGTGCTGGCTTCCTCATTCGAAACCATTTGCGTGGGATTTTGCCAAAAGATCAAGTAAAACACGCTTATATTCCGCAAGTGGAAGGGAAAGAAAAGCGGAAAGAGAAAGCGTCGAAACAAGGGCTTTTGGGTGTTGAGGGAATGGAGCCTTCTGTGATTCTTTGTGCATTGGAACGTGCCGGGGCAACCTTTTTGGATGAAACCGCACCGGTAGAACGTGGTGCAGGATTTACCAAAGCGGAATTCTTTGCACTCGGTCTCTCCGGTGGAGTTGACAGCGCAGCAAAGCGTGAGGCGGTTTTGAAAGCTTTGGACTTGCCCTCGGGTATGACCGCAAATGCCATGCTCGAAGCGGTCAATCTGATGTTCACCCGTGATGAATTCTTGAAAATTGTTGGTGACTTTACATAGTTTTTACAAAGTTCTAAGGGAGAATTTTACATAACCGCTCTAGAATGGTATGTATGGAAAATATGTATTTTGTATCTGCTTGGTGCAGGGAAAGGAGAAAACATGGATTTTTTCTCACTCTTAAACTTGTTTGGCGGCCTTGCGCTCTTCCTTTATGGTATGGACGTGATGGGGAAAGCACTGGAAAAACAATCCGGCCGTAAACTTACCCAAATCATGGAGCGTTTGACCTCCAATAAGTTCAAAAGTCTTCTTTTGGGCGCAGGGGTCACCGCAGTCATTCAGTCCTCATCCGCTACGACCGTTATGGTGGTTGGCTTGGTCAATGCCGGGATTATGAAACTCAGCCAATCGGTTGGCGTTATTCTGGGGGCGAAGATTGGCACGACTGTTACCTCTTGGATTCTCAGCTTGAGTGGAATCCAAGGCGATAGTTTTCTGCTTTCGCTCTTTAAGCCGGAAGCTCTTGCTCCGATTTTTGTTGTCATTGGTGTCATCATCACAATGGCAAGCAAAAACCCCAAAAAGCGTGATATCGCAATCACAATGATCGGCTTTGCAGTTTTGATGTATGGTATGGAAATGATGTCGGTTGCGGTAGAGCCACTTGCACAAAATGAGACTTTCCAAAATATCTTGGTTGCTTTTACCGATCCTGTTTTAGGATTCTTGTGCGGCCTTTTGGTCACTATGATCATCCAGTCATCTTCTGCATCGGTCGGTATCTTGCAGGTGCTTTCTCTCAGTGGAACAATCCCATTTGCAGCGGCAATTCCGATCATCATGGGCCAGAACGTGGGGACTTGTATTACCGCAATGATTGCTTCTATCGGTACCAACAAGAATGCGCGCCGTGCAGCGCTCATCCACCTCTACTCCAGTGCAATCAGTGCAATTTTGTTCCTGATTCTGTTCTATGTCGTAGATGGTATCTTTAACTTTGCATTTGTTGATACCATGGCTTCTCCGGTCAGTATTGCAGTCTTCCATTCGATTTACAATGTGGTTGCCGCTTTTGCTTGGCTTCCGTTTACCAAGTTTGTGGAAAAACTTGCTTATCTTACCGTTCGTGACGATGAAGAGGACGATCGTTTCCGTCAGCTTGACGAACGATTCCTCAGCACTCCGTCCTTTGCAATTGAGCAGTGCCGTAGTTTGACCAATCAAATGGCAGAGCTTGCACGCAAGAATTTGCTGGATGCAATCACACTTTTGGATGATTACAACAACGAAATGGTAGAAGAAGTCCTTCGTGTGGAATCCGAAGTGGATATGTATGAGGATAAAATCGGCACTTATTTGGTCAAAATCAGCGGACGTGATTTGACTGCTGAGGATACCAAAGAAGTCTCGCGACTTTTGCACTGTATCGGGGATTTGGAACGAATCAGTGACCATGCGATCAACATTCAGCAGGTTGCGGAAGAAATCCGTGAGAAAGAAATCCAGTTCTCAGGCGATGCAAAGAAAGAACTCCTTGTGGTCCGTGATGCAGTCAAGGAAGTTGTTTCCCTTGCAATTGACGCATTTACCTCCGATGATCTTACCGTGGCAATCCAAGTCGAGCCGCTTGAACAGGTTGTCGATCTTCTGAAAGCTCAACTCAAAAACCATCACATCACCCGCTTGCAGGCAGGGGAATGTACCATCGAAATGGGCTTTGTGTTCTCAGATTTGGTTACCAACTACGAGCGTATTGCAGACCATTGTTCCAACCTTGCGGTTTGCATCATTGAGCTCGCCCACGGAAGTTTTGAAACACACGAATACCTCAACGAGGTTAAGCGTTCCGATAACCAGATGTTCACGAAGAAATTTGAAGAATACAAACTCAAATACACGCTTTAAGTCGGGGGATGCCGCATGATTTACCTTGTGGAAGACGATGAAAATATCCGTCAAATGGAAAGCTATGCGCTGAAAAACAGCGGATATTCCATTCGTGAGTTTGGCGAGGCTGTCAGCTTCTTTTCTGCATGTGAAGAAGCTTTGCCAAAACTTGTGATCCTTGATATCATGCTTCCGGGGGAAGACGGGCTTGCAATTCTGAAACGGTTGCGTTCCAGTGAGCGTACCCGACATATCCCGGTTATTATGGTGACCGCAAAAGTGACCGAACTTGACACAGTAAGAGCACTGGATTTGGGTGCGGATGATTATTTGACCAAACCGTTTGGAATCATGGAACTCATCTCCCGTGTCAAAGCGGTTCTGCGACGTGTGCAGTCAGAACCGGCAACCCAGCTGAGCTTTGAAAAAATCCGGATGGATGATGAACGTCATACGGTTTATGTGGATGAAATCCCATGCGAACTCACTTATAAAGAATACGAATTGCTCAAATGTTTCCTGCTCAATCAACGAATCGTGCTCTCACGTGATAAGATCATGGATCGTGTGTGGGGGACAAATTACGAGGGTGAGAGTCGAACTGTGGATATGCACATCAAAACTCTGCGCCAAAAACTCGGGTACTGGGGCAAGTGTATCAAGACAGTCCGGAATGTGGGCTATAAAATTGAAGAATGAATGAGGTGGATGTCGTGAAAGAAAAGCAGACTGCAAAACTCTTTGGAGGAATCTTCTTGTCGCTTGTTTTGAGCTGTGCAATCTTTTACGGCATCACTGTTTTTTGGTCGCTTTCTGCAGCGATCCTTGTCACTTTTGTTGCAATTGTTCTCCTTGCGTGGTGCGTTACAGTCTGTGTGAACAAAAACATACCACAGGAAGTTGAGGAGACAAGCGATAACCAGCAAATGCGGAAAGATTTTACTGCAAACGTATCACATGAACTCAAAACTCCGCTTACATCCATTTCCGGCTATGCGGAAATGATTGAAAACGGAATGGCACGTGAAGAGGATATCAAAGCGTTTGCGGGGAAAATCCATGCTGAGGCAGGGCGAATGATTTCGCTCATCGGTGATATCATTCAGCTCTCTGAACTCGACGAGCCAAACGCTTCCCTTGAAACCGAAGCCGTTGAGTTGAAAGAATTGGCACAGGATACGGTGGAACTCTTGACATTCCCGGCAGAGCGGCGTGGAGTTTCCCTTGTGGTCGAGGGCGAAGATATTGTTGTTCAGGGGAGCAGAAATTTGCTGGAAGAACTCATCTATAATCTATGTGACAATGCCATTCGTTATAATACACCGAATGGCTCGGTCATAGTGCGTACAGGTTCTGTGAAAAACCATGTTTGGCTTGAAGTTCAGGATACCGGAATTGGAATTGCACCCGAACACCAAAGTCGGATTTTCGAACGGTTTTACCGTGTGGATAAGAGCCGAAGCCGTGAAACCGGCGGTACCGGATTGGGACTTGCCATCGTCAAACACATCGCTGAACAGCATAAGGCGCAAATTCACCTTCGAAGCGAAGCGTGTGTCGGGACGACCATCCGGGTACTTTTTCCCAGTATCAAAAGAGGATAAAAGAAATCGCCGTACCAAGTATGCCAAGTACGGCGGTTTTTTCTTGGAAAAATATAGACTTTTTTTAGAAAATATGGTTTAATAGATTTATTGTGTAAAACGATGCAATCCAAAACATAATTCGGGAGGAAACAGTATGACAGAATATGCAAAATTGGGTCGAAACGAGTTGCTTGCGCTGAAAGCAGAGCTCGAAGCGGAATACGCAAAACAGTGTGCGCTCGGCTTAAAATTAGATATGTCCCGAGGAAAACCCGGTTCGGATCAGTTGGATCTTTGCGAGGGACTGCTTACCTCGGTCGGCACCTCGGAAGAAGCCTATCTCGGCGCAACCGACCTGCGTAACTACGGCGGACTTGATGGAATCGCTCCCATGAAAGAACTCTTTGCAGAACTTTTGGGTGTTTCTGCATCTGAAGTGATTGTGGGCGGGAATTCCAGTTTGAATATGATGTTTGACACCATTGCACGTGCCATGTTGTTTGGTGTCTTGGGCGAAAAACCGTGGAGTCAGCAAGGCGAAATCAAGTTTTTGTGTCCGAGCCCCGGATATGACCGCCACTTTGCGGTTTGCGAAGTGTTCGGCATCAAAATGATCCCGGTTGATATGAAAGAAGACGGTCCGGACATGGATGCGGTGGAAGCCTTGGTTTCTTCCGATGCTTCCATTAAGGGCATTTGGTGTGTTCCGAAATACTCCAATCCGCAGGGGATTACCTATTCGGATGCGGTGGTTGACCGTTTTGCAGCGCTCAAGCCTGCAGCAAAGGACTTCCGTGTTTTCTGGGACAATGCATACTGTGTCCATGATTTGACCGATACACCGGATACTCTCAAAGAAATTCTGTCTGCTTGCAAAGCAGCAGGAAACCCCAATTTAGTCTATGAATTTGCTTCCACTTCCAAGGTGTCCTTCCCGGGTGCCGGTGTTGCGGTGATGGCGGCAAGTGAAGAGAATATCGAAGCAATTAAAAAGGTCATCACATTCCAGACCATCGGTCCGGACAAAATCAATCAGATGCGTCATGTTCGTTATTTCAAAGATGCAGAAGGTGTTCGTGCTCATATGAAAAAACAGGCGGAACTCCTTGCTCCGAAATTTGACATTGTCTGTGATACTCTTGAAAAAGAACTTTCCGGTCTCGGAATTGCCTCTTGGGTACGTCCCAACGGCGGGTATTTTGTCAGCTTGGATGTAATGCCGGGTTGTGCAAAAACCGTTCATGCGTTACTCAAGGATGCAAATGTGGTTATGACAAAGGCGGGCGCAACGTATCCGTATGGCAACGACCCGAAGGATTCCAATCTGCGTATCGCTCCCACACTTCCGACCGTTTCCGAACTGGAAGCAGCAATGAAAATGCTGTGTCTGTGTGTTCGCTTGGCAGCAGTGAATAAACTGCTTGCGGCATAATCTGTTGTTTACGAAAGGAGTTTCTCTGTATGAACAATCAATACCAGTCTCCGCTTGCATCCCGTTATGCAAGTGAAGAAATGTTGTATCTCTTCTCACCGGATAAGAAATTCACCACTTGGCATAAGTTGTGGATTGCACTTGCCCGTGCAGAGAAAGAACTCGGACTTCCGATTACCCAGGAACAAATCGATGAAATGGTCGCACATTGCGATGAAGTTGATTATGAAACTGCGGCACGCCGTGAAAAAGAAGTGCGTCACGATGTCATGGCTCACGTTCATGCATTTGGCGAGCAGTGCCCGAAAGCAAAACCCATCATTCATCTCGGTGCAACCAGCTGCTATGTTGGCGATAATACCGATGTCATTTTGATGGACGAAGGGTTAAAACTTGTGCGCAAGCGTTTGGTCAGTGTGATTGCAGCACTTTCCAAATTTGCTGAGCAGTATAAAGATATGCCGACTTTGGGCTTTACGCATTATCAGCCGGCACAGCTGACCTCGGTTGGCAAGCGTGCAACGCTTTGGATTCAGGAACTCCTGATGGATCTCAACGAAGTGGAATACCGAATTGCAAATATGCGTCTGCTTGGATCAAAAGGCACTACCGGCACGCAGGCAAGTTTCCTTGAACTGTTTGATGGTGACCATGAAAAGGTCAAGAAACTGGAAGATTTGATCGCAGAGGAAATGGGCTTTAAGTCTTGTTTTGCGGTTTCCGGTCAGACTTATTCCCGTAAGTTGGATTCGCAGATTTTGTCCACTCTGTCCGGAATTGCTCAGAGTGCGTCCAAGTTTGCAACCGATTTGCGTTTGCTCTCCAACCTCAAAGAACTGGAAGAACCGTTTGAGACCAAACAGATTGGTTCCTCTGCAATGCCGTATAAACGCAACCCCATGCGTAGTGAACGAATCTGTTCGCTGGCACGTTATGTCATGGTGGATGCGCTCAATCCGGCAATTACCGCTTCTTGCCAGTGGTTCGAAAGAACTTTGGATGACTCGGCAAATAAGCGCATCTCGGTGCCGGAGGCATTCCTTGCAATTGATGCAATCCTCAATATCTATCTCAACATTGCAAATGGAATTGTAGTCTATCCCAAGGTCATTGCAAAGCGTGTTATGAGTGAGCTGCCGTTTATGGCATCTGAGAATATCATGATGGGTGCAGTCAAAAAAGGCGGCGACCGTCAGGAACTTCACGAGCGTATCCGTACTCACTCCATTGCGGCAGGAAAGCGTGTGAAAGAAGAAGGATTGGATAACGACTTGATCGAGCGGATTGCAAATGATCCGATGTTTGGTTTAAGCGAAGCAGAGATCCGGGCACACCTCGATCCGCGTGATTTCATTGGTCGCAGTGCTGAACAGGTGGGTGAGTTCATCGAAAACGAAGTGAAGCCTGCAATCGCTCCGTATCTTGATGATGTGGATTTTGAGGCAAATTTGAAAGTTTAACACAATATTTAGTTGACGTGAGTCAAAAAAAGGGATATAATATTCAGAGTGTTTATTGCACATCGCAATGTATTACTAAGGAGGAAAACAACCATGGGAAAAAGAGTAGGAATTTTTCTTGCTTCGATCCTCGTTCTGGCACTGCTTTGCAGCATCACTGTTTTCGGCTTCCAGGTCGGAAACTTTAAGATCCCGAGTGCCGCAGAAGGAATCAAGCAAGGCCTTGATCTGAAAGGCGGATCGAGTATCACATTCGAAGCACAGATCGGTGAGGACTATGATATGTCCAATCTGGAGGACGACATGGCAACCGTACAGACTGTTCTGCAGCGCCGCTTGGATAGTCTCAATTATTCTGAGGCAACTGTTCAGTTGGTCGGCGACAAGCGTGTTATGGTCGAAATTCCGGCAGTCAATGATCCGGAAGAAGCAGTCCAGATGCTTGGTAAAACCGCACTGCTTGAGTTTGCAGATGCAGACGGCAACGTTGTTTTAAGCGGTAATGACATCGAAAGCGCAAAAGCTGAATACGGTCAGTTGGAGCAGGGCGGCATCAGCCAGCACTACATCGCTCTCAAACTTAGCAACGACGCAGTTGCAAAGTTTACCGAAGCAACTCGTGCAGCAGCGAACCGTGCAGCAGATCAGAAGAACTTCATTGCAATTCAGCTTGACGGCGAAGTTCAGAGCACTCCGTTCGTCGGTGAAGAGTATAAGACCACCGGTATCAACACCGCTGAAGTCACCATCACCGTCGGCGCAGGCGATGACAAGAACTCTCCGGCTGAGTATGCAAAGGATTTGGCAGCAATCATCAATTCCGGTCGCTTGCCGTTTAACCTCAAGGATGTCGAACTCCGTACCGTCGGTGCAACCTTGGGTGAGGAAGCACTCTCCAAGAGCTTGCTTGCAGGTCTTATCGGTTTGATCCTGGTTCTGCTCTTTATGCTCATCGTTTATCGTGTTCCGGGCATTGTTGCTGACCTTGCGCTCATCTTCTACGCAGCACTCATGGTCATCGTCATGGCACTTCTTGGCGTGAACTTGTCCTTGCCGGGTATGGCAGGTATCATCCTGTCGATTGGTATGGCAGTTGATGCAAACGTCATCATCTTTGAGCGTGTCAAAGAAGAACTTCGTCTCGGTAAAACCATCCGTGCAAGTGTTGATGCGGGTTACAAGCGTGCGTTCACCGCAATTTTGGACTCCAACATCACCACCATGATCGCAGCGGTTGTTCTGTACCTGCTTGGTACCGGTACCATCCGTGGCTTTGCAATCACTTTGGGCTTGGGCGTTATCGTTTCCATGTTCACCGTGCTTGTCGTCAGCCGTTTCCTGCTCAAGCAGTTGGTCGGTATGAACATTAAATCGCTGAAGGCATTCGGCGCATAAGGGAGGGCAGAAAGATGTTTCAGAAAATGAGTGAAAAATTGCACATTCCGAATAAGCTTCCGCTGTTCGGCACGATCGGCATCATCTTTTGCCTGGTCGGTCTTGTTTCCATGATCCTGCTCCCATTTGGTGTGAACCTGTTTAATTATGATATCGACTTTGTCGGTGGTACCATGATGAATGTTGAAATGCATCAGCAGCTCGACAAAGCAGCTCTTGATGGAATCGCAGACGTGGTTAAGGGCGTGACCGGTGAGCCCGTTTCTTCCATTCAGAAGTCCGGCGAGGGTGATACTCAGGTTATCATCAAGACCAAAACTTTGGACACCCAGACCCGTGATGCTGTGTTTGCAGCTCTTGTTGAAAAGTATAGCTTGAGCGACGGTTCTGCTGAAGGCTCCACTTCTGACTTGCTTGCGGTTGACAATGTTGACCCGGTTATGAGTAATGATTTGCGTAATGCTGCAATCACTGCTGCATTTGTTGCAATCCTTCTCATGTTGGTCTACATCACCATCCGCTTTGACTTCCGCTCCGGTATTGCAGCTGTTTTGGCTTTGATCCATGACGTTCTTGTTATGCTGAGTGCATACGTTATTTTCCAGATTCCGCTTAACATGACTTTCATTGCAGCAATCCTCACAATCCTCGGTTATTCCATCAACGCAACCATCGTTGTGTTTGACCGTATTCGTGAGAACAGAAAACTTCTCCGTAAGAACAGTTTTGATGACATTGTCAACATCAGCGTTTGGCAGTCGATGGGTCGTAGCGTGAACACCACTCTTACCACCTTATTCACCATCCTTATGGTGTTGATTCTCGGTGTTCCGTCCCTGCAGAACTTTGCACTTCCGCTTGTTGTCGGTATCGTTGCAGGTTTGTATTCTTCCGTTTTCCTTTCCGGTTCTTTGTGGGCAAAGATGTACCGCAAGGGCAAGAAGGTATAAACAAAACATTAAAAGACGGGTTCATTTTGAACCCGTCTTTTCCATTTTGCTTAAAAACCAAGCCCCGATCAAGGTTTGCAAAACAGCAGTGATGGCGGAAACCAGTAACCACTCGATCCGGTGACCATAAAATAGAGTAAATTGCGGTCCTGAACGAATCAGAACAATCGCACAAATTGCAAGAATTCCGGCATAAGAAAGACCAAACCTTAAAATCAAATATACCGGGTTTTGCTTTTTCAAAAACTGTGTTATAATATGTAACATCACAAGTCCCTCCGCTTTTATGGTATCACATTGAGCGGTGTGACACAATTCAAAGAATTTGGTAGGTGAGAGGGAATATGGAAATTGGTGTCTCAAGTGCGTGCTTTTATCCGTTGCCCGTCGAAAATGCGGTTGACCGTTTGATTGCTCTCGGATTTCCGAAAGCAGAAATTTTTGTGAACACAGAAAGTGAATATCATCCAACCTTTTGCAAAAACATGCGAAAAAAGCTGAATGACGGTGGCGTGGATGTCGTTTCACTCCATTCCTATACCGCAGCTTTTGAGAGTTTGTACTTTTTTAGCGGATATAGTCGCCGTGTGAATGATGCAATTGATATCTATCACCGTTATTTTGAAGCAGCAGCCATCCTTGGCGCAGAGTATTTCACATTCCATGGCGAGCGAACTCCAGGTCAAGTGGGTTTTGGCGGAACATCTGTGGAGCACCACTGTGAGGTGCTGTTTCGCCTGGCGGAAGCGGCGAAGCAGCATGGAATCATAGTTACGCAGGAGAATGTTTCATGGTGTGCGTCTTCCGACCCAAACTATATCCGTGCTCTGCATGATAATCTCGGGGATAAAATCGGTTTCACGCTGGACTTAAAACAGGCGCGTCGTGTGAATGTTCCATGGCAGGAATACGCAGATGCAATGGGGGATCGTCTGCTGAATCTTCATATCAGTGATGGAAAAGCAGAAAAAACGTCTTTGCTTCCGGGCCAAGGCGAATTTAATTATCACCAATTTTTTGGATATTTGGAAAAAATTGGATATTCAAATTCTTTACTGATTGAGGTCTACAGTCGGGATTTTAGCGATGATTCAGAGTTTTTGACGGCAAAAGACTTTCTTACGGTCGAAATGGGTCGAATTTAAGTCGATTGTAGTTAAAATTTTGGAGATTTCGCTCGAAAAATTTTTCTTTTCAAAATCAAAAAGTGGTATTATAATCGGATTCATAAAAACATGAAGGGGTGATTTTATGAATCCGATTACTCGTGAAATCAAAACAGAAAACGGTGATTGTATCAGCATCGTTTATGAGGTGATCGAGGACCGCATGCGAAAGAATTATGGTCTGCGCCTGCGTGAAACACGCATTTCTCCCGAAAGAACAACCGAAATTCCGGAGATTACCGGAAATTTGCTTGAAATTCAGCATCTGGTTATGGTATTATCTACATGTAGTGTTACGTCTGCCACAGTTCACGATATTTTGGAGGACTATCGGGCCGCACGTATCTAAATCAGGAATTGAGGTGCTAAACATGATTTGTCCGTTTTGCAACCATCTGGAAAGTAAGGTCATAGACACACGCCCGACCGATGAAGGAACCAGTATCCGCCGTCGTAGAGAGTGCTTGTCGTGTAAAAAAAGATTCACGACGTATGAAGTCGTAGAGCATATGCCGTTTTACGTCGTGAAAAAAGACGGTAGCCGTCAGCCGTTTGACAAACAAAAGTTGCTCAACGGTCTCTTCCGTGCGTGCGAAAAACGACCGGTTCCGCTTCATGCATTGGAGTCGGTTGCGGATGAGGTGGAGCAGTATTTGCTCAATTCCATGGAACGTGAGATTCCGACCAGTACCATCGGCGAACTCATTATGAAACGCCTCAAGGCAATCGATCAGGTTGCATATGTCCGATTTGTCTCGGTCTATCGCTCGTTTGAAGATGTGGATTCTTTCCTTGTCGAACTCAATCGTTTGCGTACCGGAGATTAAAAGATATTTGCTACATTTGTGCTGTCCGATTCTTTGAGTGCCGCAATTGCCTCTTTGAGTGAACTGTGTTCAAGTGCGAATTCTGCACCGTCGTGTTGCATGGCAGCTGCTTCGGTGCGGATCAATGCGGTTTGAACTTGGTCAAGTAAGGTGTGGTGGGTCAATGTGGCAAAGAACGGCCGCTTCGACTTCCAATTTAGTTTCAGTTCTTTTAAGGTCTGAATTGCATCATTCCAGTGGTTTGACTTCGCTTGTGCAAGACAAACATTCAGTGCTGTGTCATAACGTGAGCATGTATTTGTCAAAAACGTGTGAAACCAAATCCCGGCAGCAAGGATGATCGTGAGGATCGAGAGTGCAAAAACAGTTGTTTTCATTGGAATCTCCTAAAGGTATTTTGATTTTGGAACACAGGTCAAAGTACCATCTTCGTCCAGTTGAAGCAAGAAAACTTGCGCTGGATCTTTGAGATGGTGTTTCTTTACTTGCTTCATTACCCAGTCTTTGTCTTTGTTTGCACGGCAGAGAGCGGCGGGAATCAACTTCCCGTCTGAAATTAATGTCACCGGGAGGCCGCTCGACTGCGGTGGATCTGTCGGAAACACACTGAGTTTTCCGTTTGCCTCCAAAATTGCGATCTCAACTGTGGAGATGCTTTGGTGCCCGCATAAACGCAACTCCTCTAATAACTCGTCCAGATTCAACCGTAAGCGGTGCATTTCTTCTTGGTTGATCGTTCCGTTCTCAATGAGTACACTTGCGTTTCCAACAATGATTTTGCGTAAAAAACGGCTTTTGAGCGAGAGTGTGGATACGATCAGCTCGATTGCCAAAAGTGTTAAAATTGGAACGATTCCGTGGAGCAGGGGAATTGCGTTGTCTTGCATCGGAATTGCGGCAAGTTCTGAAATTAAAATTGTAATTGTAAGTTCTGCCGGAGAAAGTTCGCCAATTTGGCGTTTTCCCATAATTCTCAAGATCAAAACAACCACAAGGTACAGAATCACGGTGCGGATGAGTGTGATAATCATTCCTACCTCCAAAGAAAAGTTTTGACAGATCAAAAGAAATGTGCTATACTATCCAAGGTTTCTATCCGGGTGTGGCGCAGCTTGGTAGCGCGCTTGAATGGGGTTCAAGAGGCCG
>JAFQME010000010.1 GCA_017421025.1 Oscillospiraceae bacterium | reverse complement strand
TTTTCCAACCTTTTTGTTACTGTTTTCTGCATACAACATAAAGTGGTCATGAAAAAACGCCGTATGGTTTTAGGCCTACGGCGTTCAGGTTGATATTTACAGTTCCAGACGTTCCAGCCATTCATCAAAGGATTTCTTCGATACTCGAATAGCGTTGCCTATGCGGACGATCCTGAATTGTTCTTCCTTGACAAGCTGGTATGCGGTCGTGCGGCCGATGTTGAGTATGGCTGCGATCTGCTCCACGGTGTATGTCCGGGGCTCCGGCAGCGGCTTTTTCTCCTTGCTATCCATAGTAACCTCCATATTCTATGCCTTGTTAAATTGAACAAAAGGGTGTAGAATGTTAGTAGTTATCGGCACTTCATGGAAGGCCTCCTGCTAAGAGTTTGCTAATAGGACCATCTGATGGACCCATAAAAGTGCGTCAGAATGAGCGTTTTGCACCATAAAGTTCGTTTACTACAAGTCATTCTGCGTAAGGGAAGGTATTGGAAGTTACACCCGAACCGTGTATCATGTGGCAAGCCATACTCCTAAGGGGCCGTTGTGGGTTCGATTCCCGCAGGGGGTACCAAAAAAAGGACAATCACTTTTGTGGTTGTCCTTTTTTGTAATTATTTGAAAAACTGGCAATCGTCGTAAAAGTATGACGATTTATCGTAAAAAGTTCGAACTTAATGACTCCATTTTCTTTTCACATATAGTACCATAGTCTCACCAAGTCAGGAATGAACCCATTGCAATGATTCCCACTTGGAAAAACAGTCTTACTGACACAGAAAGGAAAATCACCATGAAAAAACAACTCTCGTTACTCCTCGCACTGGTCCTTATGTTCTCAATGGTTCTGAGTGTAAGCGCTTCTGCCGCTTCCTGGCCATCCCTCGGAACGAATTCGTACTGTGAGTTCGTTGCCCCGAAAACGATCAACGTTTACACCAGTACAAATCTGTCCACAAGAGGAACCAGTTCCCCCGCAAAACGCTACAATGCGTATATCGACAAGGGAGATGTGTGTAAAATCTTCCGCATCAGCTCGAACTATCTCCACATTGCATATCCGACCTCTTCCGGCTACAAACAAGGCTATATCAGAAGAAGCGACGTCTTCGGGGTTTCTTCTCCGATTGAAAGCTTCACCGCAAAAAACGGCGCCACCACATATCGTTATGCAGGCTCCTCTTCTTACGGTAGTGTTGCCAAAGGCGATGCGGTTTATAAGGTAGGTACAAGCGGAAATTACACCATGGTCATCTACACCGCAAAGTCCGGCAGCCGTGCCTACAAAGCAGGCTGGGTGAAAACGTCGAATTTTGCCAACATGAAGGCGAAGTCAGGCGGCGGGATAACGATCTATATCGGATTAGCCAATAACCCAACCATTCGCAGAGGCTCTTCGGGAAGCGCTGTCAAAACACTGCAGACGCTTCTGAACCAAGTTACAAGGGCAAATCTGACAGTGGACGGTGTTTGCGGCGCCAAGACCGTTGCCGAAATCAAGTATTTCCAGAAAGCGATGGGTCTGACCGCTGACGGAATCTGCGGGAGACAGACATGGGCAAAACTGGAAGCCGTCCAGTCCAAAATCGTTGTCGTCGCACGAAATTCTTAAGTATGATAAACCCGCAAACATCAAAGCCGTCTTGTCTTTCGACAAGACGGCATTTTCTTTACCGATACAATTCCCCTCTGAGAATCACATGTTCAAGGTTGATATCGTCATCCACGATGAGGAGGTCGGCGTCAAATCCCGCCTGTACTCTGCCTTTTTTGACTCCGAGAAGTTCGGCGGGAACACGGGTTGCCGCATTGACTGCGGTTTCAAACGGAATTCCGTTTTCCACACAAACCTTGATCCCATCAAGCAAGCATTTGTAACTGCCTGCAATTGTGCCGTCCTCGGTCATGACGGTTTGGTTTTTGACCACGATGGGACGACTTCCGTCTGTGGGTGGATACACGCCATCGGGAAGTCCTCCGTGCTGCACCGAGTCGGAAATCATGACCACCTTTTCCCCAAACATCTTGAATGCCGCATAGATGACAGGCGGAGCGATGTGGAATCCGTCACAAATGAGTTGGACATAGTTTCCGCTCATCAGCGCTGCGCCGATGGGACCCGGATCACGGTGCAAGAGTCCCGGCATCGCATTGAACATATGGGTAAGCCCTTGCGCTCCGTTTTGGAACGCTTCCATTGCGGTATGGAAGTCAGCATTGGTGTGCCCAAGTGCAACGTGGACTCCCGCCCGGCTTACTTTTCGGATAAACTCTCCCGCTCCGGGCAGTTCCGGTGCAACCGAGACCACTTTTGCACGGTCACACTGCAAAAAATCTTCGGCAACGGGATTGATTGCATAGCGCTCATCCATACCGCCTTTGCGTGCAAGATTGATATACGGGCCCTCATAGTGCATTCCCAAAATATTTGCACCGCTCACCGCTTGCGAGCGGTCGTTATATTCCTTCATTTTCTCCATCGGGACCGTGCCCGTGGTCGCCAAAAAGGAGGTCGTGCCTGCCGCTGCATACGCACGGCTGAGTGCTTCCCAATCCCCATCACAGTCGATTCCGCCGTAGCCGTGGGTGTGGATATCAATCAATCCCGGGATGACACGCATCCCATTTGCATCCAAATCCCCATTTTCCCTGTTTTCACAAATACTTTGGATGATTCCGTCTTGAATGACGACAGATTTCAGGCTTCCGTTGATTCTCGCATTATAAATGACCATACGTGATCCTCCTTTGGCATGATATTTTCAGTTTAGCGGATGGACTTTTTTTCGTCAAGTGAATTCCTTGAAAAATCCGCATGATTCGTGTAAAATGGGAATATCGTTTCTACAAGGAGGAATCATCATGAATTGGATTTGGCTTGCCCTTGCCGCACTTCTCATCAGCGGGATCGGGTTTTACAAATACGTCTATTTTATCTCGCTCGGTTACGGTTTTTCCATTGCAGGGCTTGGAGTTCTGCTTGCGGTGCTTTATCACGGGTCTCTCGGAATCGCACCGCTGCTCACTTGTCTGCTCCTGTTCGTTTACGGGGTGCGCCTTGGAGGTTTCTTGCTGCTGCGTGAGCTGAAAAGTTCGTCCTATAACCGCACGATGAAAACCGAGATTAAAGACGGCTCCTCCATGAAATTCGGGGTTAAATGCTCCATTTGGATCACTTGCGCCGCTCTCTATGTGTTGCAGGTGCTTCCCATCTACTTCCGCTTGGAAAACAAAGGCGGCTCAGACGTATGGTGTTGGATTGGCGCCGTCGTCATGCTCTTCGGGATTCTCTTTGAGTCGGTCTCCGACTTTCAAAAAAACCGTGCAAAAAAGAAACATCCCAACCGCTTTTGCGATACCGGACTGTTCCGTCTTGTCCGTTGCCCGAATTACCTTGGAGAACTCATTTTTTGGACCGGCGTATTGCTTTCTTCACTCAATATCCTCTCGGGTGTCTGGCAGTGGGTCCTTGCCCTGCTCGGGTATCTCGGCATTGTCTATGTCATGTTCAGCGGTGCACGACGTTTGGAACTCCGCCAAGACAAAAACTACGGTGAAAACCCTGAGTACGTTGCTTACAAATCCCGCACCCCGATCATGATCCCGTTCGTTCCCCTATACAGCGTGATCAAATACAAATTCTTGGTTGCATAACAAGAAACAGACAGCCTTAGGCGGCTTCATATAGGGATCATTCGTCGAAAAGCGGAATTTCGTGCGGATAGCATCACAAAAAATGTTTTGGATCCGCCAGGATTCCGACACATTTTTTACTCGCTCTCCATCCCGAAATTCTCTCTTTTCGATGCTTTGCAGTTTTGAAGCTGAACTTTTTTGCAAAGACAAAGAAGAAAAGCACCGATTATCCTGTCGGATATCGGTGCTTTTTGATGCAGTATTTGC
>JAFQME010000009.1 GCA_017421025.1 Oscillospiraceae bacterium | reverse complement strand
GCTTGCGCTCGGAGTGAAGCAGAAGACATTGCCCTGCATAGTTGCACCGTTGATGCTTCTGGTGAGGGTATAGGTAAGTTCTTTCCCGCTCGGGCTGGTTGCTTTAATCGGAACATTCAAAGTGTCACCAACCATTGCGACTTGATTCTTAATCGGTTCGACAATCGGACTGTCGTCATCGATCGTTGTGAGCGGAATGACATACTTACGGCCAATCGGTGTATTGTAGGTATAACTGTTACCACTTTGGCTCTTGACGGTTGTAATGTCACCAATATCCAAGGTAACGGTACCATCCGGATTCTTGACCGCACCCTTGATTGCATATGCACCGTTATCAAGGTTTGCACCGGTGTAGTTGTCGATGTAGATGGTCTTGCCCGCAAGCTCGGAAACATCCACGTTTCGGTCGACAGAAACCCGAATCCAGTTGTTGAACTGGAAGCCGACCGGCAGCTCCAAGACGTTGCCTGTGACCGCATCTTCACCGTACATGCCGTCCAGCATGGTGCCGTCGTGCAGGTAGCGGTAGATGGCGACATCGTCACGGTAGGAGATCACGCCGACAAAGCCGATGAAGTCGAACTTGTCATCGATGCGGTAACGAACGGTGTTATCGGCTGCATAGACGATGTAGTCGACTCTGCCATTCTTCAAGGTGACTTTAAGTGCACGAACGTCTTTCTTCACCTCGTTGCCTGCACGGTCGGTGACAGTGACTGCGGTGACGTCGTCAATCAGCGGAGTCTTGTCATACGGCTCGATGACCGTGGTAAAGAGGCTGTCGAGATCTTTACCGTTTCTGCGTGCAAGCAGGTACTTGATCTCACGGGTATTGTCGTGGGTATTCGGAGGTACCGCACTTGCGAACGAAACGTCGTCGAGCGTAAAGTCATTGAGCTGAGTCACTCTCAGATACAAATCACGACCCTCGGAAAGGACATTCCGGAAATCCTCCACCTTGAAGGTGAGGGAGTATTTGTTTTCCGGACGCACAGTACGGTAGACATCGTAGAAGCTGTCGTAACCGCTTGCGAGGTTGCCCGGACCAAATGGGACATTCGGCCCTGCATAGGTGCCCATTTTCTGATAAACCGGGCTGAGACCTGTATAATCAGTGACCGTATTCGACTGGGAATGGAAGCTGTAGAGATGCTCGTTGCCACCGATGACACGGAAGAGGTCAACAGTGTAGGCGTCTTCGTCATTCACTTCCACCATAATTGCGGTTCTGCGGTATTCGGAAACACCGTCCAACGGATACGCATCTTCTTTGCGAGCATCAATGAGTTTGACACGTCCCGAATCGTCGAAGTGGAGCGGATCGCCGTTGGTTTGATTCCAAGAGCGGTCCTGCTGTACCCCGTTGACCTGAACCGTGTTATGGCTAATCGTTGCACGCTCCCAGTTCTGAGTCGAACCGATACCGGAGGTGTTGGTGGGATAGCCGAATGCAGGCATCACGTTGATGCCGTATGCATACATGGAGAGGTCCAATGCATTGGAATGTCCGTGGCCGTTGGTTTCACCGTACCACATTGCGACCGCACGTTGGGTGTTGATGCTTTTACGGTTATCCTCACGGAAAGTACCGCCGCGCAGGACACCGACACCGAAGCCGGTCATTTGGGTGGACTGATCGAAGTCGTATTCCCCATATTTCTCAATCATGGTTTTCAGCTTTGCCGCAACCGCATCGGGATCCAGGAAAATATCACGGTTGGCCGGGCCGTTGTAGGAATTTCCGTTTACAAAGTACAGATTCTGTGCAATTTCCGGATCCTCGCAGCCTGCCATCAGCGCACGTGCCAGGTTCACACCCTGCAAAGCAAGCTGGGTATCACCCAAGCCGTAGCAGTCGCCGATGTTGAGGGTGGCACGTCTTGCCATAGTAAGCGGGAGATTCATCTTCAGCATCTTCACGAACTTCGGATGCTGGTACAGGTTTACAGCGGGATAGGATTTGTAATTTCCGAGTATGTCCGCAATTGTTGCATACTCACTGATCCAGCCGCCGTTGTACATGATCGAGTTTTCGGTACCGTGACCGTCACGGTTGACCGTGCTCGCCATGGTGTTGAGAATGCCGCCGCTGCCAACGGTAAGCGCAGTGTCAATCAGGGTCTTGCTTTCCGGCATCTTATCCAGGACAACACCGGTGTAAACCATGGTGGTCTGATGCATGCCGTCATTACCGTAAATCTGCTTGCTATCAAGCGCTTTGATGGTTTCGTGCAGGAAGTTGGTTTCGAAATGCTCACGGACCTCTGCCGGAGTGTTTTTGTTATCGAAATTCCACTTTTCTGCGTTCTTGCGGATGTTTGCCATGACAACCGGGTCATCGTAGAGATCAAAGACCGCATCGTATGCCGCCGCCATTTCGGCGACAAGGTCGGTATCCGAAATACCGCCCGCAAACTTACCGCCGTACCAACCGTTGTCTAACATGTACGGGTCGTATACGCCTGTGCTCATTTCCGGATAGATATCCGCGATACGGTCAAGCAAAACCGCAAGCACACGTCCGTATTCCTTCTTTTCGCCGCCGCTGTATGTGTAACCCAAGGTCAAGCGGCGAACCATCTGCGGAATACCGCCGTAGATAAAGCCGTTCCAAATGCCCCACGCATTGTAATATGCGATAAAGGTCCAGGTTTCGTCCCATTCACCGTAGGCGGTGTCGTACTTCTTGCCGGTTTTGTAGCCGTAGCCGTCGTCAACGCCCCAGCCGTGGACACCTTCATTCTGAAGGACACCGTTTTTGTCGATGTGCTCATCCTTTTCCGGATACATGGTGTTGACCAAAAGATGCGAGCCGTTTGCCTTTGCCTTCTCATAACTCCAGAAGCCGTGCTCGTCCAAGCCGGTTTTGTAGAACTCACCGAAGTCGTTCGACGGGAAGCGGCGCAGACAGGTCGGGCACTGAATCTTCCATGGGTAGTTTACAATGTCGATCTTATACGGATAGGTGTCGCCGGAGTCTGCGGTCATGTTGGTGCCGCAGTAACGGCACACCTGATAATTCGGGTCATACTGATATGCTGCCCACCAGTTACGGGGAAGTTCCTGCGAGGTGACCAGCTCGGTGACCCACTCTTCCTGCCCAACCAGATACTCAACTTGATTGTCAAAGGTGTTCGCAGAGGTTCTTGCCCAGTCATAGTTTTCCACGTTTTTCTTCGCTGCAGCAAGTTTTTCCTTGGTATAGATGGTCGATTCGGTTTTGCCCTCCTTGACCGTAAGTTCAATTTCGGAGGACAGCTCTCTTCCCTCGTAATGGAAGGTCGCAGTGACGGTTGCAGAACCGATTTTTCCCTTTGGAAGTGCAACGCCTTCTTCGGTGATGGTGAGAAGTTCAGGGTCACTGCACACAAAGGTCAAATCTGACACTGCAAGCTCGGTGATCTCACCCGATGCACGGACCAGGCTGACCTTCATTTGGATACCGTCTGTATCATCCGGCTTCATCACACTGCTGTCGACTGTAAGCTGAATGGAATCTGCTGTATCAGCATAAACGGTAATCGGAACAATTGCATTCACCGAGGTTTCCGCAAGGGTCACGGTCACGGTGAGGGTGGTGTCGCCGTCTGCAATACCCGTTACAACACCCGATTCGTCAACAGATGCGATTTCTTCATTTTCAATTGCGTATGTAATCGAAAGGTCTTCGTTCGCAATCGCACGTGCTGTAACATCGGTATATGCACTTACTTGGACAGATGCGGTTTTATTGGGGTAAAGTGTTCCATCAAGGCTTGCTTCTACCGAGCCGAGGACTTCTTCATCCACAGTCAGGAGAAGATTTTTGGAAAGACCTTCCGTATCGAAGGTGATCAGGCTGTCACCCGAGGAGAGTGCGGTGATGATGCCGTTTTCGTAACTTAACACGGTATCGTCATAGGTGAGGGTCATGGTATCTGCATCAAACGGAAGGAGACTTCCGTCTGTGTAATAAACACCTGCATCAAGCGTAGTGCGCTCGCCAACGCTAAGGGTCTTCTTCCCTGCTTTCAAAAGCAAGGCTTCCGGACGAGCATTCAAATCAGGCTTTGCAATAGCCGACAGTTTCTTGGTAAATTCAACGATTTCTCCACCGCAGTCAATCGCCACATGCAAGGAGAACGTACCGGGTGCCGATGCACTCAAAACACCGTTTTCCAAGGTAACGCAATCAGCCGGTTCTGCATGTTCCAAAGTAACTGTTGCAGTATACAGGTTGCTCGGAAGCTCCATGCCGGATTCCAGAATAACCGAAGTCTCAACAGGCTTGCTGTCGTCAACCTTGATTTGGTTTCCGAAACCAAAGACCACATCTTTGATCGGGCTGTATGTATCAACAGTGACCAAAATCTCGCCACTGAAGAGTCTGCCTTCCGATTCGGTCCATGCACGGACGATGCTCTCACCCTTTTCGAGTGCGGTAATCACACCGTTTCCGTCAACAGAAACCGCTTTCGGGTTCGAGGATTCGTAATAAAGCGGAAGTCCTTCAAGCGATGCAGGAGCGCCGTCGTAACGGGTTGCACTCACAGTTGTCTGCACACGGTCGCCCGCATCCAGCTTCTGTTTTTCAGCATTGAGCGTGATGGATTGGATCTGATCTTTTCTTGCGATTTCAACCTTGATGGTCTTGGTGGATACAATTCCGTCGCAAACCGCCTGAACCGTCACAGTGGTTTCACCCGGCGTGATACCGTTCACATTGAGGTAGCCACGGGTACCGTCGATTTCTGCAGTTGCGGTCGCAATTCTCTCATCTGCGGAAGTAACGCTCATCTCGGTGACTCTGTCAAATCCGATTTCAGCGCCGTTGTAGAATGCGAGGAGCGGGATTTCGCCGCTTGCGCTTTCCATGATGGGAGCAACGCTGCTGCCCGAAACACGGAACTGATTTTCGCTGATGTCATTTAAGCAGAAGCCGACAAACCAAATACCGTTTGTACCCGAGGATACCGCCGGCATGGAGCAGTAGACGTTGTATTCGCCTTCTTCCAAGGTGACGTTGCCTGCAGGATCAATGATGCCGTATGTGGTAACCGGAGCCTCGCCGCTGATACGCCCCACATAGTAGCGGTCGTTGTTCCATTCTTCCTTCGGAGTGCCAAGCGGAGAGACGTAGATATCCATCAGTCCGCCGCCGACCTGTCCGGTCACACGGGTCGCAAAGTTGTAAGTACCGCCCTTGCGCACCTTGATGCCGAAGTTGATGTAGTCATCGGTGCTGCCCTTGAAAATATAGCCGATGCTGCGGAAGGATTTATCATTTGTGACACTAAAGCCGCTGCTCTTGTCAATGAATTTCCAAGGCTCGGTCTCTGCGGTCCAATAGGTGGGAAGCTCGCCTTCCGGATTCTTGTCGAACATATCGTAATCGACAAAGTAGGTAATTGGGCGGACCGAATCCGACCACGGACCCTGATACCCATTGTGCAAGCTGTAGAAATACTTAATCGGGTCGATTTCAACCTCGAATTCTCTGCTTTCGCTCTTGCCGTCCTTTGCGACGGTCACGGTGAGGGTGGTTTTGCCGCCAAACTTACCGAAAAGCTTGACCTTGCCATCCGCCTCAACCGAAACGTCCGCAACAGTCGGATCTTCTACTTCTGCGGTCACGGTGACGTCTGATGCGGAAGCCGTCTCACGGTTGACCCAATAGGTCATCGGGATGGATACTGTTTCGTTGGTTTTGCAATAGAAGACACCCTCGGTGGTAACATCGAGTTCCAAATAGCCTTCCGGCAGTGCAACCGTAATCGGAATATCGATTGCAGTGACTTCCCCTTCATACTCTGCACTCACACGGATTGCGGTCTCGCCTTTCCAAACGCCGAATACCGAGTATGCGCCATCGGTTTCAGTGAGAGTCGCAACCTCACGGTTGAGCAGCTCGACACGCAGGATGTCAAGGTCTTCCAGTGCGATTTCCTCGCCGTCCCAGGTTGCGGAAAGAGAGAGTGGAACGGTTTCGTCCTTCAGCAGAGTATCAACCTCTCCAGAAAGCACCAAACGCTCGCTCGGCTCAAGCGAAACAAAGCCGAGTTGAATTTCGGCGATACCGCCCGCAAATTCTGTTTTCCCTGTCACGTTTTCGATGATGACCGTGTAGTCACCTTCCGGGAGATATCTGCGGCCGAAGTTTTCGGTGGTCACCGAAAATGCATTTTCACTTTTCGGAACCGCAGTCCCCATGTAATATTTTGCATCCATCGGGTTTTCTGCTCCGAACGGAGCAAGATAAATTTTCAGCGACGGCATGCCTTTGTAATCCGCAAATCGAACGTTGAAGTCATACAGAGCGGTCTGCGCAAGACGGATGTTGATGCCACCCCATTCACCTGCGCCGCAATGGATGGACGGTCCGCGCGGTCCGAACTCGGCATTTCCCATAGAAGACGGGGTCCAAGTCCAACTCATGCCTGCGCTCTGGCCGTAGAACATAAACGGATCGGTCTTACGGTTATAGTAGTTACCCAGTTTCCCAAGCGCATCCCAATCGGTCAAAGTGTTCGGTGCGACACCTTCGCTCGACCACTGACCGTACTGCAGACGTCCGAGGTTATAGATATAATCTCTCGGCGGCTCGACCGGTTTTTCGTAAGACTTCCAAGTAAGACCCACGTTGGAGATGGCGGTATAAACCGAGCCCTTTTTGGTGATTTTGAAGCTGACCACATAGTCGCCTTTTTCCAAATACTTTTCACCGAACGAGTTGACCTTCAAGGTTGCGGTCGTTTCGGTGTAGTCAGTCGAGCCGATGTAGTATTCCGCCGCCTGCGGATTGGCCGCATTCAACGGTGCAAGATAGAAATCCATGCTTGATCCGTTGACGCTGTCAAGCAGGCGCATGGACACATCGTAAAGTGCGCTCTCTCCCACACGGATAACAATGCCACCCCAAGAGCCTACGCCGCCGTAGATGGTCGGACCGACTTCATTAAACGAGGATTTGGTCCAGGTCCAAATACCTGCAGAGCTTTCCCCGTAGAACTTAAACGGGTCGGTGGTGCGGTTAAAGAAGTTATCCAGTTTGTCGATTGAATCCCAATCGGTCAGCGTGTTCGGTGCGACACCGCTGTCTGACCACTGACCGTACTGCAAACGAGCCAGATTGTAGACATAGTTCTTCGGCGCTTCAATCGGCTTTTCATCGCTCACCCAGGTGAGGGTCACGTTGGAAAGTGCCGCATAGGTCGTGCCCTTGCTTTTCATTTTAAAGACTACGATATAGTCGCCTGCGTCCAAATACTGCTCGCCGAACGAGACCATCTTCAGCGCACGAGCTTCTCCCGAATATGCAGTCGACCCAAGATAATATTCCGCATTTTGCGGATTGGTTGCAGATGCGGGTGCAAGATAAAAATCGAGGTTTGCGGCGGATGCATCATCAATGATGCGCATGGACACATCGTAGAGTGCACTCTCTCCAACACGGATGACAATGCCGCCCCATTCACCCACGCCACCGTCAATGGTCGGACCCACTTTGTTGTGAGAAGAGCCAGTCCAGCGCCAATCGATTTTGGAGCTTTGCGCATAGAACTTAAACGGGTCTGTGGTACGATCAAAGTAGTTGCCAAGTGCATCGATCGAGTTCCAATCCGTGATGGTGCTCGGATTGACTCCTTCACTTGACCACTGCCCGTACTGCAGTCGTGCCAGATTATAGACATAGTTTGTCCCTGTCCCCTCCGGCAGTGCGTATGCCGGAATCATAGAAACCAGCATAGACAGAATCAGCAGCAACGAAAGAAGCCGTTTTTTCATTTTTGGTACCTCCCATACAAAACTCATAACACTGTTTCAGCCCTTGGAAGATATTCGAGCATACGAAACAAGCCATTGATATTTTTATTTTATCGTCATTTCCCATTCTAAGGAATAGCATTTTGTTAGATTCACATTTCATAAAGTTAGTTGCCAAAAGAATTTTTATCTCTTTTTTCCATTTTCTTCAAAAAAAGAACCGTACGGCGATAAATCAGTCGCATCGATTCCCGATTTCGCATCCACTAAGTTGGTCGGGAATACTCCACTGCCCCAACAAATTGAAACGATTCTTCACTTGATAAAAAACTCTGTTTTGTCAAACCAATCACAAACAAAAAACAGTCCTCCTGTTCTTCTCAATTGAACGCAAAATAGTATTTTTTTACGCAACTCTTGCGCTTGATTCGTTTTGTTGTTTTCCTGAGAAATTGTTTGGGACGAATCCCCTCTTTTTTCTTTATAACCCACAGGGATTTTCACACATTGGTGATCGGGAACAAGGATCAGAAATTCATATTTTCTGTGCAAAACCACACCATTTCCATCGCCAAAAGCCGCCTTTCAAATCCTTAAGTCTCAATGCAAAAAAGAACAGACAGTCAAACGACCGTCTGTCTTTATGGTTGCGGAGGCAGGATTTGAACCTACGACCTTCGGGTTATGAGCACGGATAGCCCATCTGCAAACGCCGAGACAAGCCAAGAAGTTCTGCACTTTCAAACTCGGTTTCGCCGACGATTTGCCGACCGCACGCAGAAAAAACGTCCTCGCAAGCCTTCCCACTTTCTGTGCTCACCGGGGAAATCCACAACAGTTTCGGGAATTCCCTGCCGGTAGGGAAAGCCAAAGGGAAAAGCAAATTTGCCAACCGGCGACACAAGGGACAACAAAACCACCTTTGCGCCACCAAATTCCCAGTTTCCCTTTCCCCTCACTCCCGAGAGCCAAATAATAAAAACTACCTACAAATTACTCAAAATCATAAAATCAATTGGTATGGTAGAATGATGGTCAAAAGTAACACTCTGCTTTTTCTTGTCTTTTGCAAAATACCGTCCTATAAATAAATATTATATCCTAGACCCCTATGGCAGCAAGTGCGCAACGCCATAGGGGATTTTGTTTTAAGGACTGGTAAATTATGGACAAACACAAGAACTTTGGGATTATACTTGGGCGACAAAACTTGCTAAAATTTTACAGTGAGGTGATGCGAATGGCAGAGAAGGACTCAGAACTCTTAAATACGATCTACCGAGAAGTCGCTGACAAACTCGGCATGGATGTCGCAATGGATATCTATCAGATGTTCAAAGGACAGCAAATCTGCTTCCCGGTACGATTCTTCAATCCTGCACGCATTCAGCAAATCATCATCCAAGAATACGACGGCACAAACATCAAGGTTCTCGCCACAAAATACAACTACTCGGAAAAAACGGTAAGGCGAATTATCCGAGAAAGTTTGGAAGAATAGCGTATTTAAGTTAAGCGCAAAAATAAAAAAGGAGCAAAAACAAAGTGAAAAGAAAAAAATATGAAACATTCACATGGACTTGTAAAGAAGTGAAAAACAGAGACGAGCTTATTGCGGCAATTAAAGCTAAAGAAAAGGCAATCATTTTTGATATTGAGATTGATAAGTCCCTTAAGGAGACTTATAGAAAAAATACAAAGATAGGAAATCGAAAAGCAGCGAGTACATTAGTTATGCTCGCAGGAGCCATAGTCGGTTTTTTCATACCCGTTGCAGGGTGGTTCGGTGTGGCTGGGCTACTGGGAATGATTGGCAAAGACGAATTAAAGAAGTATATCAGCTACGATTTCAAAAAAGATGAACGAATCTACATCGTATTACTTAGGGCAACTAAAGTAGATACTAAGTTAGACACTATCATGTATAACGGCGAGAAAATAATGTAAGGAAAATAAGTTCCTACAAAGGTTTGGATGAAGTAAAACCCCTGTAAAACATCTATCTAGGATCATACAAACTCCCCGTTTTCCTGTGTTCCATACATAGCATCTCCCTGCCGTGTTTCAGGCAGGGAGATTTTTTTGCTTTCATTTGGATTTTACTTTTTGGAGTTCCCCAATCAATTCAGCTACTTTCAATGGCGATAGGTTCCATGCTCTCACAGCCGGGGATAACGGATGTTGCAGTCTTGCCTCACCACTTTCGTTCGACAGACAATGAAGTTTCCCTTCCAATGGGCGAAGTGCTTCCAGCACCTGTTTCTGCCTCAGTTGAAATGCTTTATTCTTTGCCTTTCCCACCCCTGCGGCATAGACAATGGCATCTGATTTTTTTGCAGAATCAAGAATGACCTTGCAATTCTCCGCGTCTTCACTCTCTGCATGTTTGAGCGAGAAATCATTAAGCGTTGCAAACAGGTTTACAATCTCGACACCTCCATAGCCTAATCTCGACGAATTATTCAAAACCAAAAGTGTTGAATTATCCAATTCGATTCCTGCCGCTTCGCTTGGAGCAAGCATAATGACAGTGAGTTTTGGTTTCTTAGCATCCCATACCTTCCTCAGTAAGTAACGCTTCTTCCCATCATCCGAGAATACTGCCTCGGTAGTAAGGGTGGTAACAATCGTATTCATTTTCTATTCTCCTTTCGAAATTCGTTTGGCAGACACAAGATAAGCGAAAAATCATCACCCAATAGATGTAACTCACAAGCATACTCGCCTACCAAATCGACCCACTCACACAGTCGTCCCTCATAATCGAAAATCTTTTGCACCTCGCAAAGATCTTCCCTTGTTTCTACGACCATGCAATAGCCGCCTACCTTGAAGTAGTCGCGATCCTCGCCATACATCTCATCCAAGATGCTAAGACAATAGAACAGTTTCTCAAAGACTTCCTTAGGTAGTTTGCTCTGAAGCATGGACACTTCCTTTGCTGTTCCAAATTGGTAAAGCAATCCTTTCACCTCCTCAAAAAGAAAATCAGCGCATGGGGCTTTTGGCCTCATGCGCATATATCCATATAATGATATATATTTCTTCTCTTGGAAAATACGGATTACATATTCAGCGGAAACTCCACACGGTCGGGATTGGAAAGCAATGCTTCCAATTTCTCTCGCTCAACAAACAAGCGGTTGCCGATGCGTTTCGGTTCCAAATACAAAGAGATAAACTTGCGTGCTTTCTTCTTACTTACCGGTAAATACATTGTGGTGATTTCAGAAATGTCCACCATTGTGCTTTTGTTTTCCATTCACATCCTCCTTCTCTACAATCGTCTCACCATGAAATAGCTTGGGTATCTTGATACAATAACGACCCAATAATTTGTTCTTGCTCAATTTGCGTCCAATACGAATCGCATCGCCCCTACTTGGTGTAGGGGAAACGATATAGCAATCACGCTCTACTTGCACAGTCGCCTGTGGCATGACCTCAAGAACTGTTTCTTCAATGAGTCTGCCGAACCTCCGCAAATCAACATCATTCCGTGCATCCATCGATGCAAGCGTGTACTTTCGCATCCAATCACATCCTTTCTATCAATAAAGGGAGCAATACGGTCACCTCGTGGCCGATTGCTCCCTTATTTTTTTGTTAGTAAAAATTTTTCGCAATATACCATGTTAATTTCGCCAAAAAAGTCCGTGAGTTTTTGTGCATTTCAGAGAAAGTGCTTTTTGAACTTTTTACCCCCTATAAACAGGGTGTTTTTTGCATTTTCGCCCATAACGCCGACTACTTCCTATGGGCAAAGCCGTGTGACAACCGACATTGCCTTGCTATCCTAGCCCACAAGCCTCAAAACCACCATATTAGCCAAAACTAACCTTCTTAAAAAGTTCCGAATTTTGCATTTTTTATGTTTTTCGCCATCGTTTTTTATTAAAATAATGCTTGATTCCATTCGCACCCCGTGTTATCATATCAACACATCCAGCAACGCAACAGTTGCCCGGAAAACGAACGCATGAAACATTTGCTTTCGTAAAATTATTCTTCATAAGGAGGACATTCACATGTCTAAAATTTCTACAAATGCCACTATTCAAAGTGGCTATTATGGCACCCACAAGCAAGATAAAAAAACCGCCGTGTGGCACTTCAAGCCACTCGGAAAGGCAATCTTCTTGGAAGAAATGCAGGAGAACATCGAAAACGAGACCATCGATTACCTCCTGTCTTTCGAGTACTTTCTCGATAAGAAATATGTGAAGATTGATGGCAAAGACCTCGGCAATCCAGTTTTGGCTGACAAGCTCAACGATGCCGGTGCCAATGTCGGCACCCATAACCAGGTCTTGGTAGATAGCATCCGCCTTCAAATCGACGATGCATACAACAATGGCCCCGGTGCAATTAGGGTCTACGAGCATCTTGGTTGGATTGACATGCCGGTTAAAAACGGCAGTGAAATCGTTGGCACCACTCCGTGCTATCGTGCCAACACGCTCATCGGTGGTATTGGCAAATACACCGGTGACTTGCAGGTGAAGCCGATGGGAAGCTTCAAATCCTGGGCACAAATGGTGCGCACAGATGTCGTTGGTAACACCCCGTTGGAATTGGTCTTGCTTGCCGGTCTGTCTGCCGTGGTGAACGGTCTAATTTCTCCATACACTACCGGTGAAAGCCCTATTTTCCACCTTTACTATACCTCAAGCTCCGGAAAAAGTAGCGCTGGATATTTGGCTACTAGTACGGCCAGTGAGCCATTCGATGGTGAGAAAAACGTCATTGGTGAACGTGGCATGATTCAGAAAAAGCACAGCTTGTACTCCAGTTGGGGCTCAACCGAGAATGCAACCATCACAAAATGTGCCGGTAATTACGGTGCGATCATCGTGCTTAACGAGCTCGGCAAGTTTGCCGGCAATGACATGACGCGTATCATCTACAATTTGAGCGAAGGCTCAGATAAAATACGCCTAACCCAAGACATGAAGGTTCGTCTTTCTGAAGGCTATGCTACCACCTTCATCAGCATCGGCGAGACCTCACTTCTCGAGCGTTGCAAAGACAAATCAGAAGGTCTCTTCAACCGTGTGATGGAAATCAACGAGAAGTTCACGACGGATGCTGCGCATGCAGATCGCATCAAGGCTGTCTGCCGTGAACACAATGGTCATGCCGCTCCCATGATGGCAGAATACATTCTTGATAATGGCGGTCTCCACATGTGCCGTGCAGTATACGAAGAACAATGTGACCTTCTTCGTGACCGTCTACCCGATAGCGAGTTCAAAGAACGTTTCATTTCCAAGTTTGCGGCACTCATTATGACAACCGCCGAGATCGCCACAAAAGCTTTGGGCATTCCGTTCGACATCCAAGGCTTGTTCAACTACTTTGTCGCATACGAAAAGGAACATGGCGCAGAAAGAAACGTTTCGGCTTCCAGTTACGAGGTTGTTCTCGAAGCCTGTAGCGTGAATCGCCACAAGTTCTATCGCAAGGAACTTTATGCACCTTATGACCGCAAAAATTCTGTTGCGGAAAACTCTCCTCTTGCAGAGTGCTGGGGTAGAATCAGTGAAGTAGATTATGAACTTACAGACGGCCGTAAAGTTATCGAGGAGATTGAGATTTATCCTTCTGCGGTAGAAGGAATCCTTGCAAAAAATGGATTTCCTAACAAGAAGACATGCTTTGTTGCTTGGAAAACGGCCGGTCTCATCGACTATGAAGATAGCAAAAATTACCGCAAACGCAAGGTAGACCCGTTCTCGAATGAACTGAAAAGCGTAGTCGTATTTCGTATTTTCGATTCTTCCAAAAAAGTTTTTTCCAAACTGGCGCAGACTTGCGAAGCCACGCCACTTGTAACCGGAAAGGAGGTATCCTTTGATGACAACATGGCTCACACCGCATGAGGTTGCGGAACTACTCAAAATTTCTTACGAAAAGGCTCTTTCCTTTGTGAAGTACTCTGGGGTTCCCTATGTTAAAATTGGCAAGCAATATCGTGTTTCGGAAACCGCTCTCGCCAATTTTCTAAGCAAGACAACAGAGGTCAAACTCGAATGAAAGGTTCTCAAAAACCGATATTTCAAACGATTTAAGCATATATTATAAATTTAACATACTAGGAGGAATTAACCATGTATACCTATCACCTAAGAAAAAGAGAGAATCTAAAGGGACACCATTGGCAGATTATCGTCGAAGGCGATCCCGACCCACTAACCGGCAAGCGTAACCGCAAGTACAAAACGGTTAGTGGCACAAAAAAGGAAGCAGATGTTGAGGCTCGTAAGATGATCATGGAACTCGAAAACGGTGGCATCGCAAAACCTTCTGCGCTCAAAGTTGCAGATTGGATGCTGAAATGGTTGGAACTCTACACCCCCAACATTGAAGAAACCACTCGTTGCGGTTACAAGGAAGGCATAAACAGCCGTCTCATTCCTGAGTTGGGCTCAATCCCCCTCAAATCCTTGTCTACTTCTCATATTCAATCATGGGTGAACAGACTAAGCAGCAGACTAGCACCTAAGACGGTCAAAAACGTCTTTCTGAATCTCAAACAGGCATTAGACAAGGCCTATGTGCTGAGAATGATACCATACAACCCCTGTACCGGTGTCGAGCTGCCAAAGTTAGTAAAGCCTAAGCATGAAATCTATGACTCGAATGAAATTTCCATAGCCCTGGATGCGGCCAAAGGAACGGATATGTACCTCATACTCTTACTTGCGTTGTCAGTTGGATTGCGCCGTGGCGAGCTCCTTGCCCTGCGTTGGGAAGACATTAACTTCAAGAAAAAAACGATTTCCGTTGTAGAGAACAGAGTTTTGGCAGGTGGTGAGGAAATCACAAAGGCACCGAAAAGCAAGGCAGGACTGAGAACGATCACCATCGGCAACAAGGTTCTTAGCGAGTTGAAGAAGGCGCAAATACAATACCTTGAGAAAAAAGAGACTATGGGAAACCGCTTTTTCGATTCTGGACTGGTAATCTGCAAGGAGGATGGCAAAGGCTACTATCCTGATGCAATCACAAGAAAATGGAGCAGATTCGTAAAGCAAAAAAATCTCAAGAAGATACGCTTTCATGATTTAAGACATAGCTGTGCCACGGCAATGATCGAGGCAGGAATTGACCCAAAGACCGTTCAGCAAAGAATGGGACATGCTGATATTTCGGTAACGATGAACATCTATGCGCACTGTACCAAGACAATGGATACAAGAGCCGCAGAAGCAATGGACAAGATGATTTTTGCAAAAGCAATTTAAGATTGTGTGTAATGTCGCCTACGGGCGGCATCTTTTTTGCCCATTTTCCGGCGGCAATAGGGCGGCAAGGACAAAACAGGCATCCGTGCTAACTTCCAAGTACTGGGAAGGACGGTCTCTGACCGTCAGGCATCTATACCGAACGACAAAGAAACCATTTTCGTGATTTGTGAGAGTGCTCGAAATTTGACCGGGAATCAGGGAATCTTTGCTTAGCATTTTCGGCTTGCGCTCGACATCCTCTCGAAGTCACGTTTAGTGCATTCCCTATTCATGCATTCCCTGTTGGGAATCGCTTAGGGAATAGGGAATCTTTTCTCTTGCTTTTCGTCGTCGCCGTCGTCGAGCCGACGTGGTTTTGGGTCGGTTTTTTGCTTTTGCCGCCATTTTGCCGCCGAATTAGAACCAACGAAACACGACTAAACACGATTAACCACGAATACCCAACCCCTTGGGAGACATAAGAAAAAGCCTTGGTATTACTGAAATACCAAGGCTTTCCTTGTGGTTGCGGAGGCAGGATTTGAACCTACGACCTTCGGGTTATGAGCCCGACGAGCTACCGGACTGCTCCACTCCGCGATATTAAATTGGTGCCGCTGACCGGACTTGAACCGGTACGATATTGCTATCGACGGATTTTAAGTCCGTTGCGTCTGCCGATTCCGCCACAGCGGCATACAGAGCCTTCCCTTGTAGGAACATCTAATAGAATACCACAAATTTCCGCTACTGTCAATTCTTTTTTTCGAGTTTTGCTTGACACTTGGCGACAAACTTCTCCGCTCCAACGATAAAGCGTTCGTGCATTCCCTCGCCAATCATGCCGCATTCGTCAAACGCTGCGACTTTGAACACGAGACGGCGGCCGTCCACTTCAACCAGTTCAGATTCCGCCCATGCATCCATCCCGAGCGGAGTTGCCGCAAGGTGCGAGATTTCGAGTTTGGTGCCCACGGTGACATTCCCTTCGCCCACGCACTCTGCCACACTCTTTTGCGCAGCGGATTCCATGAGGGCCACCATATATGGAGTGGAGAACACATCGATCATGCCACTGCCGATTTGTGATGCGAGCATTTCCTTTGTTACTGTTACTTTTGTGTTGCCTTTGATACCGACTTTGAGCTCCATGATTATCACCGTTTCCCATAAGATAGAATCAGTATATCACAGTTCTCCCAAAATTTCAATCACCGTTTCTCATGTGGACGGAAGAGAAATGCAATCACAAACCCGCACACCACCGATGCGGCAATCCCAACCGATGCCGCCGCAAGACCGCCGCCCAGGATTCCAATCAGTCCTTGCTCCCGAATAGCAGCAACCACACCTTGTGCCAGCAAATGGCCAAAGCCCGTGAGCGGTACTGTGGCGCCGGCTCCTGCAAACTCCACCAACTTCCCATACCATCCAAACGCAGAAAGAATGACACCTGTCACTACATAGCCGGTCAGAATGCGTGCCGGAGTCCAGTTGGTGCGGTCAATGAGCACTTGCCCTATTGCACAAAACACTCCGCCGACCAAAAACGCTTTGACAAACTCCATCAAACCCCTCCAATTCGCACAGCATGGCAAATCCCCGGAATACTTTCTCCCTGCTGAGAAGACAACGGCGAAAGAAGCGCCCCGGTTCCTGCAAACAACACCCGACGGTAACGTCTGTTTTGGATTTCCCGCAAAAGATATCCTGCAAACACCGCAGCCGAGCATCCTGCACCGGAGCCGCCCGCATTGACGCCTTGCTTTGGGTCAAACATCATCACACCGCAATCCATGTGCCGTTCTTTCAGGTCACAACCGCACTCCACCAAGAATAAATCTCGGAACAAATCACTTCCCACCTGCCCCAAATCCCCTGTCACAATGAGATCGTAATCTTCCGGTGCGGTTGCGGTGTCATCAAACACCTGCCGCACTGTTTCGTAAGCTGCAGGTGCCATTGCCGCACCCATGTTATTGACGTCCGTGATTCCTGCATCCACGATTTTCCCAATTGCGACCGCATCAATACACGGCGCATTTTCCCGGAAACCCATCAGCACACAACCGGCGCCGGTCACTGTCCACTGTGCGGTGGGCGTGCGTTGTCCCCCGTATTCCATCGGATATCGGTATTGCCGTTCCGCTGAACAGAAATGGGAGGAGGCACAAGCTGCAGTATAGCGTGCATACCCCGCATTGACAAACATCGCCGAGAGTGCCAGTCCTTCCGCAAAGGTGGAACATGCACCGTAAAGCCCAAGATAGGCGGTATCCGTCGCACGATGTGCAAACGAAGACGCAACACACTGGTTGAGCAAATCTCCCGAGAAGATACAGTCGAGATCGCTCGCAGAAAGTTTTGCTTTATCCAGTGCAAATCTCACCGCCTCGTTTTGCAGTTCCGTCTCAGCCTTTTCCCAGCTTTTTTGTCCAAAACGTCCGTCTCGCAAAAGATAGTCAAACGAATCTTCCAGCGGTCCTTCCCCTTCTTTTTTCCCTGCAACCGCACCACCGGCAAGCAATGCAGGGCGTTTATTTAACAGAATCGTCCCTTTTTCACAACGCATCCCAATCCCTCCGCTTCTTGCCATAGGATTTCCGGTTTCGCCTTGACATATGCGTTTTTTTCTTATATACTAAAAACAGAGTATGAGAGATGCAAAAGCCAAGGGATTCCTTGTCGGCTTTTGCATTTTTGTTTTTTAGGAGGGATTGATATGCGGGATACATTTGAACGCTCACCCATCATTGCAGCAGTGCATGACAACCAATGGAACTCTGCACTCAAGAGCGAAGCTGAGGTGTTGTTCCTGCTCAAATCAAACGTTTTGAATCTCTCGGAGCAGATTGCGCAAGCGCATACACAAAAAAAGCGGGTGTTTGTTCACATCGACCTGGCAGACGGGATTGGGAAAGACGAAGCAGGTGTGGAGTTTATCGCTTCCTGTGGTGCGGACGGAATCATCTCCACCCGAGGCGCACTCATCCGATTTGCAAACGGGATGGGGCTTTGCACGGTGCAGCGGTGTTTTATTTTGGATTCCCAAGGAATTCAAAACAGCCTGCACGTGTTGGAATCATCCAAGCCCGACTTCATTGAGATTTTGCCCGGAGTGGTGGACAAGGTGACCCGTCGCTTCGCCGAACGTGGATTCCCCACCATCGCAGGCGGGCTCATTGAGCGCAAGCAGGAAGTCACAGCAGCACTCTCAAGCGGCGCAATCGCAGTATCAACCGGATGCGAAGCGCTTTGGAATTTAGCATAAATACCGCAAGAGAAAGAGAGATGCGGAAGAAGACGGCAAAGACCGTCCTCTTCCGCTTTGTTTTTTGGAGGGATGAATTTGAAGTATCAATTTGCGATCATTGGAGCGGGCATCATCGGAGGAATGGTGGCACGAGAGCTTTCCAAATACACCTCATCGGTTTGCCTGCTGGAAAAAGAAAACGATGTTGCAATGGGAGCATCCAAAGCAAACAGCGGCATCATCCATGGTGGATTTGATCCGGAGCCGAACACGGTGAAAGCACGTCTGAACACCGCAGGCGTGGAAAAACTTTTTACCGCAGCAAACGATTTGCACGTTCCGCACCGCAGAAACGGCTCGCTGGTCTGTGCGTTTTCCGAAGAAGAGAAGGTTCAAATTGAGAACCTGTTTGCACGTGGCAAGAAAAACCATGTCCCCAACCTGCAGATTTTAGACGGAATTGCCGCCCGAACATTAGAGCCCGAACTCTCCTCCGAGGTGGTCTGCGCACTCTACGCACCAAATGCAGGCATTCTCTGTCCCTATGAACTCACCCTTGCTGCGATTGGAAATGCCATGGACAACGGAGTCACCCTGTACCGAAATTTCGAGGTTGCCTCAATCAACCCGGGCTTTCACATCACTTCCACCGCAGGTGAGGTAATTGAAGCGGAAGGGGTCATCAACTGTGCCGGAACAGGAGCCTCCCACATCGCCGCACTCGCAGGAGATGACATCGGACCGATCACGCCTGTCGCAGGCGAATATCTTCTGCTGGACAAGGTAGAGGGCAGACGCATCTCGCACACGGTTTTCCAAGTGCCCACCGCAGCCGGAAAAGGCGTTTTGGTAACACCAACCGTAGACGGAAATCTGCTTCTCGGTCCCACCGCTTGCGAGCGCAACAGCACCGAAACCACGTCGAGTGGGAGTTCGCAAATCCGTACGCTTGTGCAAAAAAGTGTCCCGAATGTGGATCTTTCGCAACAAATCACTTCCTTTTGCGGTGTACGTGCCAAAGGAAATGGCGGAGATTTCCTAATTTGCGCTTCCCGGATTCCTCATCTCTTTCATGCGGCAGCAATCGACTCACCGGGGCTCACCTGCTGTGTCGCCATTGCAGAAGAACTCGTCTCGCTGATTCAAAACGAATTCCCGCTCACCCCTCGGTCGGATTGGAACGGAACACGTCCCGACCCACATGCATTCCGCTCAATGAACGAAACAGAAAAAAACGAATATATCAAATCCCATCCCGAATACGGCAGGATTGTCTGCCGTTGTGAGGGAATCAGTGAAGGGGAAATCCGTGCTGCCTGCCGTACCAACCCGCAAGCACGTGACCTCGACGGAATCAAACGGCGTACCCGCTCCGGGATGGGGCGCTGTCAAGGCGGTTTCTGCCTGCCGCATGTGCTTTCCATCCTCTCCGAAGAATCCGCCCTTGAACCGTGTGAGTTGACCAAGCACGGTTCCGACTCAATCCTGGTATGGAAGCGAGGAGATGACAAATGAAGTGCTACGACATCATTGTGATTGGCGGAGGTCCCGCCGGAATGGCGGCAGCAATTGCGGCGCATGACGCAGGGTGCAGCAACCTCCTGATCATCGACCGAGAGGAAGCCCTCGGTGGAATTTTGAAACAATGCATTCATCCGGGGTTCGGTTTGCATCGGCACGGGATTGAACTCACCGGTCCCGAATACGCAGAAATCGACGCAGAACGTGTCCGTGACCGTGGGATTCAAGTCCTTTCCCGTGCCACGGTGATCGCCGTCACAAAAGAGAAAACGGTTACCGTACAAAGCGAGCACGGACTGGAACCATATCAGGCAAAGGCACTCATTCTTGCCACCGGTTGTCGGGAACGTCCACGGGGTGCACTCCCGATTCACGGAACTCGACCCGCCGGCATCTATACCGCAGGATGTGCTCAAAAACTAATCAACCGTCACGGACTGCTCCCCGGAAAACACGCAGTTATTTTAGGTTCAGGCGACATTGGACTCATCATGGCACGCCGCATGACACTGGAGGGAGCAACGGTGGAAGCGGTCTGCGAGATTTTGCCGCAACCAAGCGGACTGATTCGGAATGTGGTACAATGCCTGCATGATTTTGACATCCCGCTGTTTCTTTCCACCACAGTGGTGGAAGTGCACGGACGTGACCGTGTGTGCGGGGTCACAGTCGCCGAGGTGGATGAACACCGCAACGTCTTGGAACACAGCCGTCGGTTTCTCCCATGCGACACCCTGCTCCTTTCGGTAGGACTCATTCCGGAACGGGATTTGCTCGTCTCCGCCGGCATCACAGAGACGGACGGGATCTTCCTTTGCGGAAATGTCAAAAAAGTCTATGGCTTGGTGGATGAGGTGTCCAAAGATTCCGAGCTTATCGGGCAATGCGCCGCCGCATATGTGAAAGGAGAGATTGCATGAACCTTACCTGTATCATTTGTCCGAAAGGCTGTCATCTGCAATATGAAAACGGAACCACAAACGGAAATGCATGCAAACGTGGTGCAGAGTATGCCAAAAGCGAAGCTACCGCCCCCATGCGCAATGTAACTTCCACGCTTCCGGTCACCAACCGTGGAGTTTTCGTAAGTGTCAAAACAGAAACTCCCATTCCGAAACATTCGGTACAGGATGCAATGCAGCTCATTCGCTCACTTTCTGCAAAAGCCCCTATCCGCCGTGGGGAGATTCTCGCCCGTGAGATTTGCGGCACCAACCTGATTGCAATCATGACCGTTCTTTGACATCCGAAGGATAACATGGTATCATGGATTTGGAGGGATTTCTATGAAGATTGTAACAACCACCAGCGTATTTCCGCCCGGTACGGATTGGCATTCGGCGATCTTGCGTTTGAAAAACGCAGGCTTTTCCTCGCTGGATTTCGCATTTGATTACTGCGACCGTCCGGAAGACCCCTTGATGGGGCCGGACTACGCTGAATGGGCGGCGTCTTTGCGAAAATATGCAGACTCTCTCGGGTTGGAATTTACCCATTCCCACGCCCCATTTGATGCGGATGCCCGTGGAGAAATCGTAGAGCACACACTGCATGCGGCGCAGATTTTAGGAGTCCGGTATCTCGTTGTTCATCCTCTTTGGCGCAAAGCCGACGAGATTTACTACGAGGGTGAAGAGTTCTTGGAGGTTAACACTGCCGCTTACCTGCCGCTCGCAGAGCTTGCCGAAAACTACGGTCTCACCATACTCACCGAAAATCTTCTTTGGGGCGCATCGATCCAACCCCGGGCAATTTCGGATTTGGTTGCACGGGTGAATCGTCCGAACTTCGGTTGGTGCTACGACTCGGGTCATGCACATTGTTTTGGCATCTCGCCCGAAACACTCATTGGCCTGATTCCGCCTCTCTCCCTGCACTTGCAAGATAACTACGGGATTCCTATGGGAGATGAACACCTTCTCCCCGGTGACGGTACAATTGATTGGGATTTGCTTCTAAAAACACTCGTTAAAATCGGATACTCCGGTGAGTTTGTGTTGGAAGCACACCGTCAATCCTGCAGCGCACCCGACAACGAACGGGATGCCATCTTAAAAGAGTTATGTTCCCGAGCCGAAACATACAGAAGCCGCATCATTTGATGCGGCTTCTGTTCTATTTGGATGTGAAAAGTAAAACCGAGTTTCGCTTCATTGTAATCGTGTTTCCATCCCACGGAAGTTCGGTACAGGTGTTCTCCTCATCGAGCAGCTCCACACGGTATTCCCCTCCAAGAACGAAGTCCACGGTTTTCTCTCCTGCGGTATCATCGTCGGTGTAGTAGCACACCATCACTGCACGGTCCTCCCCGTTTTTTGCAGCCACCGCATAGACGGTTTCATCGTCGCTGACACATTCCACCTCATTGCCCAAGCGGTAGAGGGTGTTGAACATCCGAAATGGATAATACCCCTTGAATGGGCGGAGGGTGTAACTGTCAAAAATCCCGCACCATACCCCGGGTCTTGCATCGTAATACATCAGCATATCCAAGGTGGAATGCTGACTCGCAAGCATACATGCTGCGGTAAACGCTGCCCCCTTCATAGAGATAATGGTCTCGACTGCACGCAGGTATTCCACATCCCAGCTGCACACATAATTCCACTCGTTGCAGTTGGTCTCGGCATTCTCATATCCGTTTTCCAAAAGGAGTTTCTTGATGTTGTTCTGCCGTGTGAGAAGTTCCTTTGGTTCCACACAGTAAATATGCCAGGAGAAGAAGTCGATGGGGACCTCTCTGCGATGCATCTCACGCAGGAAATCCGCTGCCCAATCCTCACGCCAAGCGAGTGCGGGCCCGCCGATTTTGAGATGCGGGAAGCAGGATTTGAGGTGCTTTGCAGTGATTTCATACAAATCAAAAAACTGTGCCTTGGTACCGCCCCAGGTGCGTTTGTTCGGGCAGTCATCCTCGTCAAGGTCCGGCTCATTCCAAATTTCCCAATACTCGATGTCCCAACGGAATCCATCTGCCCAACCCTCGGTGTAATGGCGAATGATGTGCTCGCAAATCTCTGCCCATGTTTTGAAGTCGGGCGGCGGCAACGTGCCATACTTCTTCACCCAATGCTCGATTTTATTTCCCAAACGGTAAAAGACCTTAGTCCCCGCCTCCTGAATGGTTTTCAAGTATTCATCGGTCAGGATAAAATCATAGGATGCAGAATCATTTACATCCGCATTCGGGTTCGGGAAAATCGCCCAGATATCCACAGTATGCTCCCCGCCGTATGCCGCCATAAATGCGGCATCGTGGTTTCTCGCATAGGGAATTCCCGCCTCGGAATACAGGGTAAAATTTTCACGGCTCTGGTCCCCACGTGCCTTGATGGGGCCGTTGTTCACCGCATGCATGGGCTTTATTTTTCCCACAGTTTTTGTGAAATCCACTGTAATTCTACTCATGATCCTCTCTCCTTTTTCCGATCAGATTCTTTCTTACATAGAAACCTGCAAACAAAGCGACCGCAGCAGCAAGCACTGCCGCCACCTGCTGCGCATAAATCGGAATCCCAAACAAGTGGTTCCCGTTTTTTTGAATGGATGCCACAAGCGTGCTCATACAAATGGTTGCGAGAAATCCCAACAACCCTGACCCTGCCTGGCACACCGCCAGCGAATCCGCACGCAATTCAACCGGAACATAGTCAAACACCAAATTGATGAGTGCGCTGTTGATGCCACCCATTGCAATCCCATGGCAAATACTGTAAATCACAAACAACACACGGCCGTTTTGCGGGGTGGTGAATGTCACAAACAAACTAGCCGCCGCAAAAAAGAGTAAGCATTTTTCCACCATTTCGGCAAACGACCGTCGGTCCGCATACCGTCCCCACGCACGGGAAACCAGCACACGGGAAAAACTTCCAAAAACCGCCACAGCAGAAACATATTTGAGACTGAATCCAAGTTCTCCGATTTGGTATGTCCCGTAAAACGGAGTGGAGACCGAAACTGCAACATGATACAACACAAACACCACCGAGATTTTCAGCAATGCCTTATTTTTCAGCACATCCGCAAGATTCTCACGCAACGGCTTCCGCTTTGCTGTTTCTTGTGGTGGCTCCACAGCAAACATCATGCTCAGTGTGTGAAGCACCATGACGAGAAAAATCACCGTTGCAGAAATGGCAAAGGCCATCCGGGTTTCGCCACGTGCTGTGAAATAGTCGCAAAGTGCCCCCATGCCGAAGGAAAACGCCATTCCCATGATGAGAGACACGATTTCCTTGTTTGCGGTAAAGACGCCGCGTGCACCGTCTTCCACCAACGACATCAGCCAGTTGATTTTTTTCGGATGTGCGAAATTATAAACCAGATACGCAAGAAACACCACTGCCACAAACACTGCAATCTTCAAAGTTTTTCCAATGTTAAGCAGCGGAATCAGATACAATAGTAAAAAGAGCAGTTGGTTTGTCACACTGAGCAAAACCACCGCCTTTTTTGCCCGAAGCGGTCGCCAGGAAACCGAAAGAAGCTGAAACAAACACCCCAACGTGATGACCGAGGACAAAATCCCGGTCAAACTGTCCGACATTCCAAGCTCCCGAGTCAGGGTGGCAAGAAAGGACCCCGCCACAAGAATCGAAATCAAATATTCCAAACCTGCTTCTGCGATATAAAGCAATCGACTGCGCTTCATTGCGTCCATCTCGCACACCCCCTTTTGTCCCATCTTACCGCAAAAAAAATCCGCTGTCTACTAAAACAACAGCGAAACTTTTTCGAAAACCCATTGACACCGGGCATCTGCGCAGGTATGATGGGGATTGAGGTGATTCCAATGACCATGAGAGAACTGGCGAAACTCGCAAATGTTTCGATTTCCACCGTTTCCAAAGCGTTTTGTGATGCGGACGATGTGAGCGCAGAGACCAAAGAACATATCTTCGCCCTCGCCCGTGAGCACGGCTGCTTCGGGAAATACTACAAAGGCAAATACCACAAAAAGATCATTGCGATCATCTGTCCCGAACTCAAAAGCAATTATTACACCGGGTTTTTGGAGCGCTTGCAATCGCTCATTGAGGCATCAGGCGGCATCTGCGTGATTTCCGCCGACCGTTTTGACGCACGTCGGCAAGCGGAACTCATTGAGTACTATGCCTCCTATCTCAAGGTGGACGGGCTCATCGTATTTGGAATGAAAGCCGCACCGAAAAAGGGGTACACTACTCCAATCGTCTCTTTACTTGGAGCAAGCGACGGTTTGGTGGATGCGGTTTGTATCGACCTTGACAGCGCCATCCGTGACGCCATCCAAACTCTACGTGATTTCGGGCATACCAAAATCGCATTTTTCAGCGAAACTCTCACCACAAGCAAAGCGGACTCCTTCCGTGCATACGCACCGAAAGGGAGTCCGATTCTGAAAAGTTTCCTTCGGTTTGAAGAAGCAGGGGAAGCTTGCACAGCAGAGTTGCTGCTAAAGCACCCCGATGTCACCGCAATCATCTGCGCCTATGACAACATCGCATTCGGCGCCATGCATGCCCTGAAAGCACAGGGTCGAAAAGTTCCGGAGGACATTTCGGTCATCGGCATCGACAATATCCCACTCGCTGAGCATACCGAAACCACCCTCACCAGCATTGACTGCAATCCCGACGAGGTGTGCCGCATCACATGGGATTTGTTGCAAAAAAAGCTTCAAAGCCCGTATTTCCGTGCACGCCAAAGCATCGTCATCAAGCCGGGGCTCATCTTACGGGAAAGTATTGCCCCACTGTGTAATAACGATTAAGCCTTTTGGAGTTTTGCAAGTTCAAAGCGCAAGCCCTCTTCAATCGAGGCAAAGTCTTGTTTGGCTAAGCCGGTCACCCGCAGAATTTTTGAGCAATCAATCTCACGGTTGAAGCTTCGGTCGTAGGTCCAACCCCAATAAAACGGTTTGTCCTCTTTGTTTGGTTGAGATTCCAAATATTCCGATTCCTCGCACCAGCGGATGTTAACCCCGGTCAGTGTTTGATACACTTCCGCAATCTCACCCCAGGTAAGACCTTGTCCCGAATACACGGTAAAGCATTCTCCGACTGCATCTTTCCGGAACAGTAAATTGGCAATGAGTTTTCCGGTGTTCCCTGCCCAATCCAAGCCTGCGGAATAATCCCGCACCGTTTTCGGCATGAGCAGTTCCCGCCCCGCTTTTGCGGCATCGGGCACCTCATGTCGGGAGTACATCAAAAGATCCAGTCGAAGGTGCGAGAAAGAAATCACGGGACGAACAATCGTCCAAGGCTCGCCGGTACGCTCGTGCATCAAATAATCTTCACACTTTGCTTTCGGAACCGCATATTTTTCATGTTCCAGAAAATCCGTGTCTTTGACAACATCCCAAAGCCGTGGTGCCGACTCGGTAATCGGATGCTCTACATCCGCATAAACCCGATACGAAGAAAGGAAAATCAAATGGTCTGTATTGGCAATCAGTAACGGGTGGATTTTTTGATAGTCCTCCACCTCATTGTAATGGATGAAATTCAAAATGCCGTCGTACCGTGTTTCGGAAAACAGATTCTGCAGGAATTCCTCGGTCGCAAGGCTTTGATGAAAGACAAGTCGTTCGTTATGAGATTCCTTTTCCTCCGGACAAATCACATCAACAAACATTCCAAGGCGCAGAAGTTCTTCCGAGACATACGTTCCCAGTGTCCCTCCACCTGCAATCAGCAGTACCCGTTTACCCTCATGCATATCCGTTTCTCCTTTTCTAAAAGAACAGCTTGCGTTGCATTATTTTACGTGCCGTGCAGCTGACTCATCAGTTTCTCAACAGGCCGTAGTATATCACACCACACCCAAAAAGTCAAAAGAACTTGCTGATTCTCGGAACGATTGCAGAGCACGGCACACAAACGACAGCTTCTTTTGTAAAAACGAACTGTTTTTCTTGAAAAGCACCGATTGATTCTACGATTTTAAAGAAGCCTTTGGCATCTTCCCCCTTCGCAGTGGCAAAAATGGTGTTATAACAAATGATACGATAAAGGAGGTACTTTCAAGTGGTTCAACTCGGTTTTTCCCTCCAACCACAATATGACTGTCCAAATTCGCAGGTCATTGAATATTTGAGCGATGCAGGTTTTTCCGCAGTTTCTCCCGTTTGGTCACCAAATCTGGCACTGGAGTCCCTTGCGACTTACGTCCAAAAACATAAAATGACGATTCAGTCCCTCCATGCACCCCATGGCGGGATTCCTTCCCTTTGGAATCCCAAAGACCCACAATCCGTCAAAACGCAAAACAGTATTACAGACTGTATCGATGCTTGTGCCCGATTCCAAATCCCGATTGCTGTTGTTCACGGCTGGCAGGGACTCATCTATACATTCCCGAACACCCCTTTGGATTTTTCTGTTTTTGACCGCATCGTAGACTACGCCGGGCAAAAGAACGTTTCCATTGCCTTCGAGAATCTGGAAGGCGAAGAATATTTGGAAGCTTTGATGACCCGTTATCGTGACCGATCCCATATCGGTTACTGTTGGGATTCCGGTCACGACCATTGCTATCCTCATAAACTGGACTTTCTGAACGCTTTCGGTCAACGGTTGATTATGACCCACCTCAACGACAACCTTGGTTTTCGAAATCCCAACGGGACACCGACCGGAGATGACGATCTGCATTTCCTGCCTTATGACGGAACGATCCGTTGGGAACATGCCCTGGGCAGGTTGAAACACCTACCGAAACAAGCAATTCTCAATTTTGAACTAAAAAAACGCTCCACTTCCAACGCCCCGGAAGATTTGAGATATGAAGCGCTTTCGGCAAAGGAATATTTCCGACTTGCAGGTCAACGTGCTCGCCGAATTGCTGACCTTTATGAGCAAATCATGACGGTATGATAAAAAGCCAATACACAAGCCCGTACACCACGCTTGCGGTGGTACCAAACACAATCACAGGTCCCGCAAGGGTGAACATTTTGGCGCACATCCCAAGCACAACCCCCTCGCTCTTGAATTCCAACGCAGCAGAAACCACCGAGTTTGCAAACCCTGTAATCGGTACCAACGTCCCCGCACCTGCAAACTTTGCAACATCATCATATACCCCAAATCCCGTGAGCAGTGCAGAGAGTGCAATCAACGTAGCGCTCGTTGCGGCACCTGCGCTGTCCACAGTAAGCCCTAACTTCCGATACCACATCAAAATCCCCTGTCCAATGGTGCAAATCGCACCGCCAATGAGAAATGCAAAAATCAGATTTCTGAGATGGCGTGAGGCAGGGGCACGCTCTTTAGCATAGTCCGCATAAGCTTTTTTGGAAAGATTCATGACTCAGACCTCCTTTCCCCCTATTTTACACGGTTTTCCGGAAACAATACCCATGGTTGTGATTTGCGGGAATTTGTGGTATACTGGTAAAAAAACCAAGGAGTGCTTCTGTGAAGATCAAAGATGTCGTCATTGAGACCCCGCTGTTTCTTGCCCCGATGGCAGGCGTGACCGACCTTGCGTTCCGCAAAATTTGCAGAGAACTGGGTGCCGGTGCGACTGTAACCGAGATGGTGAGCAGCCGTGCATTGGTCTATCAGGATAAAAAATCGAATCAAATCCTGCGCTTAGGCGAGGGCGAGCATCCGTCTGCAGTTCAGATTTTCGGGAACGACCCCGATGTCATGGCACAGGCAGCAGTTTTGGCACTCGAGCGCTCAGGCGCAGATATGATTGATCTCAATATGGGCTGCCCCACCCCCAAAATTGTGAACAACGGGGACGGAAGTGCCTTGATGCAGAATCCCGCACTTGCCGCTCGCATCATCACAGCAGTGGCGGATGCGGTGCCATGCCCGGTCACAGTGAAATTCCGCACAGGTTGGGATGCCGGCAGCATCAATGTCTTGGATTTTGCAAAAATGGCGGAAGCTTCCGGTGCCGATGCAATTTGTATCCACGGCAGAACCCGCAAGCAAATGTATTCCGGCCGTGCGAATTGGGATCATATCCGTGACGCAGCACGTGCAGTTTCCATCCCGGTCATCGCAAACGGAGATGTTTTTACACCTGAAGACTGTGTCCGAGTCCTTGACTACACCGGTGCCGCCGGTGTGATGATCGGCCGTGCCGCATTTGGAAATCCTTGGCTCTTTTCTCAGGCAAAAGCCGCTCTCTTAGGCAAAGAAATCCCTGCGCTTCCCCCGCTTTCTGAGCGGTTGGAGGTCGCACTCCGGCAAGTGACCCTCTCAATCGAAGAAAAAGGAGAGCGGGTTGCCGTGCTGGAAGCACGCAAGTATCTCGCATGGTATCTGCGTGGAGTCCGTGGTGCAAACTATTACAAAGACCGTCTGTTTTCTTTGACTACGCACGAAGAAGTGGTTCGGACCGTGCGAGAATTACAACACGTATTACGGTAAAGGAGGGAAAAGGATGCAAACCGAAGAAACCTTGATCGAACAGGCAAAGTCCGGGGATCAGGATGCCTTTGCGGAATTGGTTCGCCGCTATGAAAAGCGAGTCTATCATTTCATCCTCAAATCCCTGCGCAATTCAGAAGACGCAATGGACCTTTCGCAGGAGACCTTCCTGCGTGCATACCGTTCGCTCAGCTTATTCCGTGGACAAAGTTCATTTTCCACTTGGATTTTTTCTATCTCGCATCATTTATGCATTGATTTTGTTCGAAAACAAAAACGCCGTGGTCGTCACATTCCATCGGTGAATGAGGACTCTCCCGAAATGCAAAACCTCACCGACGAGCGTTTTGACCCGTCCGCTGTATCGGAAAAGCGGGAGATCGTCCGTGAAATTGACCGTGCTTTGGGTTCAATTTCGCCTGATTTGCGTGAGATTTTCCTGCTTCGGGAAGTAGCAGGGCTTTCGTATCAAGAGATTTCCGATATCCTTGAAATCGAACTGGGCACGGTGAAATCTCGGATTGCACGGGCTCGTGCCGCACTCGCAAAAGAATTGCACGGACTTCGGAACAATTCGAGTGACGATGCGTCTAATGATACGAAAGTGAGGTGAGCAACTTGGCAGAATGTTCAGAATATTTGGAACTGATTAGCCGCTCTGTGGACGGAGACCTCTCCGCAGAAGAAGCAGAAAAACTTTATGAGCACTTGGCGCACTGTCCGAGCTGCTCGGCAATGCTTTCCTCGTTTGAAGAAATCTCCATGATGACGGCGGACAGTTTGAAAAAGCCGCCGGCACAGCTTCGTGAAGGAGTCATGGCTAGTATTGAAGCGACCAAAAAACGCCCGTGGTATTCCCGATATCGGTTTACTGCGGTCGCTGCCTGCTTTGCGTTGGTGGTACTTGCAATTTCCTATACTCCGCTCGGAGATTTGCTGTCTCCTGCGCAAGAAAACCAAGTTCTCAACGAGGATACCACACGCTCTGCTCCCATGATGGATACCGCTCCTGAAGCAGAGGTTGACAGCGCATCCGAGAATTCACCCGTTTTGCGTGCAGCTGAGGCACCCAAAGAAGAAGCTGCTGTTGAGGCAAAACCCAATTCGCAAGCAGCGCCAAAATCAGTCGCTGACCAATCAAAGAAGTCGAGTGGTGCCGGATTCAACCCGTCTCTGATTCCGCAGACTCCATATACTTCCACCTTTGCAAATTATCTCCTGTTTTCCGCCGCAGAAGCACCCGAAGTGCTGTATTCCATTACCTCGGACCAAACGGTGGACAGCACGGTCTACTATATCGTGACCGAGGACGAATTTTCTGCAGTCCGTTCTGCGCTGGCAGAAGCGGGTAGCGAAGTGCAAATCATTCCGGGCGATCCAGAAAGCAGTGAATCACTCCTTATTTTAACCATTGCAGAATAAGTTCAAAGAAAAAACGCCTTGAGGAATTTCCTCAAGGCGTTTTTGTATGCAATTCTTACTTCAGGTTGAACCAAGCTTTACGGCCCAGGTACTGAGCGGTATCACCGAGTTCTTCCTCGATGCGGAGGAGCTGGTTGTACTTCGCAACACGGTCGGTACGGCTCGGAGCGCCGGTCTTGATCTGACCTGCGTTGAGTGCGACAGCGATGTCAGCGATGGTGGTGTCTTCGGTCTCACCGGAGCGGTGGGAGATGACAGCGGTGTAACCTGCACGGTTTGCCATCTGGATTGCATCCAAAGTCTCGGTCAAGGAACCGATCTGGTTGACCTTGATGAGGATGGAGTTTGCAACACCCTTTTCAATGCCGGTGGAGAGGCGTTCTACGTTGGTAACAAAGAGGTCGTCACCAACCAACTGGACCTTGCCGCCGATTGCCTTGGTGAGCATTGCCCATGCTTCCCAGTCGTCTTCAGCAACACCGTCTTCGAGGGAGATGATCGGGTACTTTGCAGCCAGGTTCTTCCAGTAGTTGACCAACTGCTGCTTGGTCATTCTCTTCTTAGCCTTCGGCAGGAGATAAGTGCCGTCTTCTTCATACCACTCGGAGGAAGCAGCATCGATTGCGATCATGAAGTCTTCGCCAGCCTTGTAGCCAGCCTTCTCGATTGCTTCAACGATAACCTTCAGAGCATCTTCGTCCTTCTTGAGGTTCGGAGCAAAGCCGCCTTCATCACCAACAGCAGTGGTCATGCCCATGTCGGACAGAACCTTCTTGAGGTTGTGGAAGACTTCGGTGCACCAACGGAGTGCTTCAGAGAAAGTCGGAGCGCCAACCGGCATAATCATGAATTCCTGAATATCAACGTTGTTGGAAGCGTGTGCGCCACCGTTTAAGATGTTCATCATCGGAACCGGGAGAACCTTAGCGTTGCAGCCACCGATATAGGTGTAAAGCGGCATGCCGAGGCATTCTGCTGCTGCCTTTGCGGTTGCCAGGGAAGCACCCAGGATTGCGTTTGCGCCGAGGCGGGACTTGTTCGGAGTGCCGTCCAGATCGATCATCACACGGTCAATTTCAACCTGATCGAGTGCGTTGAGTCCGATGATTGCTTCAGCGATTTCGGTGTTGACAGCGTCAACAGCCTGCATGACGCTCTTGCCCATGAACTTGCTCTTGTCACCGTCACGAAGCTCGCAAGCTTCAAAGATACCGGTGGATGCACCGGACGGGACAGCTGCACGGCCCATGTAGGTGTTGATGCCGTCATCAACATAAACTTCAACTTCAACAGTCGGATTTCCGCGGGAATCGATTACCTGACGACCGACTACGTCGACGATTTCTGCAAACTTTTTCATTGGTCTTTTCTCCTTTTTATATGAATTTTTATTGCTGATAGAATTTAGCCCACAATCAGGCTCTTGCCGTCCATCTCTTCGGGCGGGTTGATGCCCATGAGATCCAGCATGGTGGGTGCAATATCCGCAAGACGTCCGTCACGCAGAGTAGCATTTGCGCCGACCAAGATAAACGGAACCTGATTGGTGGTGTGTGCGGTGAACGGGCTGACCCCGTCTTCCTGCAACATCTGATCTGCATTGCCGTGGTCTGCGGTGATGATGGAAATACCGCCCACTTCACGGGTTGCTTCCACAACACGGCCCACGCAAGCATCCACGGTCTCTACCGCAGTTTTTGCTGCCGCAAACACGCCGGTGTGACCCACCATGTCGCAGTTTGCGAAGTTTAAGATGACCACGTCATACTTCTGGTCACGAATCAGAGCGACAGCCTTATCCGCAACCTCGTTTGCGCTCATCTCGGGCTGGAGGTCATAAGTCGCAACCTTGGGGGATGCAACCAGAACACGGTCCTCTCCTTCATACATGGTTTCGACACCGCCGTTGAAGAAGAAGGTGACGTGTGCATACTTTTCGGTTTCCGCGATACGAAGCTGAGAAAGCCCCAGCTTGCTGATATACTCACCGAAAGTATTGGTTAAACTTTGCGGACGGAATGCCACATCCACATTCGGCATCGCCGCATCATACTGTGTCATGCAGACAAACTGAAGCGGGAAGAAACCGTTCGGACGGACAAACCCGTCAAATGCTTCGTCCACAAAAGTACGGGTGATTTCACGGGCACGGTCGGGACGGAAGTTGAAAAATACAATCGAGTCATTTGCACGGATGCCTGCATCCTTGACACAAACCATCGGTTCAATAAACTCATCGGTGATTTCCGCTGCATAAGATGCGCTCACACCTGCAACCGGATCGGAAACATAGTTTCCTTCACCGAGCACCATGGCACGGTATGCACGTTCGACACGGTCCCAACGGTTGTCACGGTCCATCGCATAGTAGCGGCCCATCACGGTAGCAATCTTGCCAACCCCGATTTCTTCGCACTTTGCCACGGTTTCCGCAACGAAATCCACACCCGAAGTAGGAGAAACGTCACGACCGTCCATGAAGCAATGCACATAGACTTTGGAAAGCCCCTCACGCTTTGCAAGCGTGAGCAGAGCAAACAGATGGGTCAGATGGCTGTGTACGCCGCCATCGCTTAACAGCCCCATCAAATGAAGCGCACTGTCGTTCTTCTTGCAGTTTTCCACCGCACGGACCAGTGCTTCGTTGGTGAAAAAGTCTCCGTCAGAAACGGATTTGGTAATACGCGGGAGTTCCTGGAACACCACTCGGCCGGCACCAATATTGGTATGCCCGACCTCACTGTTGCCCATCTGACCGTCAGGCAGACCAACGTCAAGCCCCGAAGCGTTCAAACGGCAATGGGAAGATGTTTTCATCAACTCATCAATGGTGGGGGTACAAGCCGCACAAATTGCGTTGCACTCGCCGGCAGGAGCAAGCCCGAAGCCGTCCATGATGATAAGTGTAATCGGTGTCTTTTTCTCCATACGTATTCCGCCTTACTGATTGGAAGCGTTGATGATGGAGATGAAATCGTCCACCTTAAGGGACGCACCACCGATCAAGCCGCCGTCAACATCAAGCTGAGCAAGAAGCTCTTCTGCATTCTTCGGGTTCATGGAGCCACCATACTGAATGGTAACGGAGCGAGCCACACGTGCGCCGTATTTTGCACGGATGACCGAGCGGATGAGGCCGCAGATTTCGCCTGCCTGCTCTGCGGTAGCGGTCTTGCCGGTACCGATTGCCCAAATCGGCTCGTAAGCGAAAACGATCTTACGCATCTGATCTGCTTCGATGTCACGCAGAGCGATCTTGACCTGAGTGGTGATGAGTTCTGCAGTGATGTCTGCTTCACGCTCTTCCAAACTCTCGCCGACACAAATGATCGGACGCAGGCCGTTTTCCAACGCAGCCTTCACCTTGAGGTTGACGGTTTCGTTGGTTTCTGCAAAGTACTGACGGCGCTCGCTGTGACCGATGACAACGAATTTTACGCCCAGTTCTTTGAGCATCTCTGCGGAAACTTCACCGGTGAAAGCACCGGACTTTTCCCAATGCATGTTCTGTGCTGCAATCGCAACCTTTGCGTCACGAGCTGCACGGACTGCTGCAGGAATATCTACAAACGGAACGCACAGGACAACGTCGCACCATCTCTGCTTGCCGAGTTTGCCCTTGAGTTCGTCGATGAAAGCTTTGGTTTCTGCGGGGGTCTTGTTCATTTTCCAGTTACCCGCAATGATTGTCTTGCGATACTTACGGTTCATGTTTGTCGTGTCTCCTTTTTCTATAACCCTTGTCTTACTTATCTTCCAGGCATGCAATACCCGGGAGTTCCAAACCTTCGAGGAATTCGAGAGATGCTCCGCCGCCGGTGGAAATGTGAGTCATTTCCTTTTCAAAGCCCAGCTTCTTAACAGCGGAAGCAGAGTCGCCACCACCGATGATGCTGATCGCATCACTTTCGGCGATTGCTGCAGCAACGCCCTTGGTGCCGCCTGCAAACTTCTCAAATTCAAATACGCCCATCGGGCCGTTCCAAATCACGGTACCTGCGTTTTTCACCGCATCCTGGAATGCCTTAAGGGTAGCCGGACCGATGTCCAGACCCATCCAACCGTCCGGAATTGCATCTGCAGCAACCACGTCGCTTGCAGCGTCAGCCGCAAACTTGTCAGCGATGATGGTATCGGTCGGGATGCAGAGGTTGACGTTCTTTGCCTTTGCCTTTGCAACCATTTCAAGTGCGTAATCCAGCTTATCCTCTTCGCAGAGAGAGTTGCCGATCTTACCGCCCTGTGCACGGATGAAGGTATATGCCATACCGCCACCGATGATGAGGGTATCAACCTTTTCAAGCAGGTTGTTGATTACGCCGATCTTATCGGAAACCTTGGAGCCGCCGAGGATTGCCACGAGCGGACGCTTCGGGCTTTCCAAAGCCTGACCCATGATGCTGATTTCCTTGTTGATGAGATAACCGCAAACAGCCGGCAGATAATCTGCAACACCTGCGGTGGAAGCATGAGCACGGTGAGAGGTGCCGAATGCATCGTTGACATAGAGTTCAGCCAAAGAAGCAAGTTCTTTTGCATAAGCCGGATCATTCTTCTCTTCTTCCTTGTGGTAACGGACATTTTCCAAAAGCATGACTTCGCCGTCTTTCAGCGCTGCAGCCTTTGCCTTTGCGTCTGCACCAACCACGTCTTCTGCCATAATGACAGAAACGCCGAGCAGCTCGCCCAGTCTCTTTGCGACCGGAGCCAAGGAGAACTTCGGATTGACTTCACCCTTCGGACGACCCAGGTGCGAGCAAAGGATGACCTTTGCGCCCTGCTTCATCAGATACTGGATGGTGGGGAGCGATGCGACGATGCGCTTATCCGAGGTAATTGCACCGGTCTCATCCTGCGGGACGTTGAAATCACAACGAACAAGTACTTTCTTACCTGCTACTGCGATGTCCTCAATGCTTTTTTTCTGATATGTCATTTTCGTTCACTCCTACTCTAAAAATATTTTGTGAAGAATCAATAATTCCCAATTAGTATCTATTATAATCCAAATTCATCCAAGTTACAATTGTTTTTTTGCATTGTTTTTCATTTTTTTTGCAGAAATTTTCGCTATTCTGTACAAGTTTTTTTATTCCGACATTTTTCCAAAGGATTTGAGCCCGGAAAAATCGTGTTGTCGCAGCGCCTCAAACACCACCACAGCAACCGAGTTGGACAAATTCAAACTCCGAGCTTCTGCTCGGATGGGAATGCGAATGCAAGTGTCCGGGTTTTGGTACAAAAGTTCTTCCGGCAATCCCTTGGTCTCTTTTCCAAACAGGAAATACACATCCTCGGGATATTCCACTTCTGCGTAGGTATGCTTTGCTTTTGTGGTCGCATAATAAAAAGGACCGTTTGGATGGGCAGCAAAAAATGCATCCAAATTTTCATGGACCTGCACATTCAGCAAATGCCAATAGTCCAGCCCTGCACGCTTCAACTGCCTATCGTCAATCGAAAACCCGAGCGGACGGATGAGGTGCAGCTGTGCTCCTGTCGCTGCACAGGTGCGTGCAACATTTCCGGTGTTTGCCGGAATCTCCGGCTCCACCAAAACAATATGGATCATGGTTTCGCCTCCTTAATATGTTACATTTTAAGCCAGGAGTACTTCGATTTCAAGAGATTTTTCTGCAAATTCTTACAAATTTAATAAGTTCTTGAAATGGAGTAATTTTTGATGTATTCTAATATGAGAAATTTTGTATCCGCAAGGAGTGTTTTTTATGGCTGAACTTCGTTACAATCCAATTTTGCGTGACTGGGTGATGGTGGCATCCCACCGCCAAAAACGACCGAACATGCCCAAGGACTTTTGCCCGTTTTGCCCCGGTTCCGGAAAAGTGCCGGATCATTATGACGTACATTGTTACGACAATGATTTCCCCGCACTCTCTCCCAACCCTCCCGAGCCGGACGCATTTTCCAACCCGTTGTTTGAAACCGCTCCGCTCCACGGGAAGTGTGAGGTCATCCTCTACTCCCCCAACCACACGGCAACCTTACCCGACCTTCCCCAATGGCAGGTGCGCAAACTGGTGGACCTTTGGACCGAGCGTTTTGTCGCACTCTCGCAAGACCCCAAGACCAAATATGTCTTGATTTTTGAAAACCGTGGCGAGCTTGTCGGCGTGACCATGCCGCATCCGCACGGTCAGATTTATGCATATCCGTGGCTTCCGAAGAAATTGCAGGAGGAATGCACCTCGGCATCGGAATACAAGAGTGAAAAGGGCTCCTGCCTGTTCTGCGATCTTTTGGCTGCAGAGCAGCAAGACGGCCGCCGCATCATCTTTGAGACCGAACACTTTGTCTGTTATCTCCCGTTTTATTCCGAGTATCCGTACGGAGTAAATCTCATGGCAAAACGCCATGTGCAAAATCTTTCCGAACTCTCCGATGCAGAAAAAGACTGTCTCGCAGACACCTTGCGCAAGACCGCCGGCATGATGGATTCTCTTTTTGATAAGACCATGCCGTATATGATGTGCCTGCATCAGGCACCGGTCAACTGCGAAGAAGACCCCGACTATTATCATTTCCATATTGAATTCTATCCCCCGCTCCGCTCTGCTACTCAGATCAAATGGAATGCATCGAGCGAGACGGGTGCATGGGCGCACTGCAACCCCACCGCACCCGAGGAAAAAGCGGTAGAGCTCAGAGAAGCATTTGAGCGTTTTTGTGCAAAGGAGGAGAAATAAATGAGACCGATTTCCGAACTTCTTGAGGTGTTTCACTCCTGCTTTCACAACCCCAACCCGCCCAAATTCTTCTTTGCGCCCGCACGTGTGAATTTGATCGGTGAACATATCGATTACCACGGCGGCGATGTCATGCCTGCCGCACTTGATATGGGCACGCTGGTCATCGCAGCAGAAAACGGTTCCAATCTCCTGCGTCTGTGCGCAGAAGATCTTCCGGGGATTTCGGTCACCTGTCCGCTTGACAAACTCTCCCTCTTCCGTGGAAAAGGCTGGGGCTCGTATCAGCTCGGCGTTGCGGCATTTCTTTCTGAGCGTGGTGATTCCCTCACCGGCATGGACCTGCTCTTTTGCGGGGATATCCCGTTTGGTGCCGGGCTTTCCTCCTCGGCTTCCATTGAAGTTGCCACCGCAGTCACACTCACCGGGCAGAAAGGCTCGCCTGATCTTGCGGTTTTGTGCCAACGTGTGGAAAATGAGTTTGTGGGATTAAACTGTGGCATCATGGACCAATATGCATCTGCTTGCGGCAAAAAAGATCACGCCATGCTCTTAAACTGCGGCACGCTTGCTTGTTCTTATGTTCCGCTTGATTTGAAAGATGCCTGCCTTGTCATTACAAACACAAACAAAAAGCGTGGGCTTGCGGACTCGAAGTACAACGAGCGCCGGGCAGAAAGCGAAGAAGCGCTCATTCGACTTCAGACCGTGTATCCCGACCGTAAATATCTGTGTGCGCTTTCCGAAGAAGAACTTTTGGAAGCAAAAAGCCTCTTTGCAGACGCACCGATTCTCTTTGACCGTGCCTATCATGTGGTCACCGAACAGGCACGTGTCCACAAAGCAGCGGACTGCATGGCACGGGGAGACCTGACCGCATTTGGCGAACTTCTCCATGCATCCAACTGCTCTCTGCGTGACAAATACGAGGTCACCGGCGATCATTTGGACGCACTTTATGACGCAATTTGTGCGGTAGATGGTGTCTACGGCACCCGTATGACCGGCGCAGGCTTTGGCGGCTGTAATGTCAGCTTGGTCAAAAAGAGCGCAGTGGAACTCTTCCAAGAAGAAGTCGCCGCACGCTATCAGAAAGCAACCGGGCTTATCCCGTCGTTCTATCTCTCCGGTATCGGAGAGGGTGCCCGTGAGGTGAAAAAGGAGGAACTCTTATGATTTTAATTTGTGGTGGAGCGGGCTATATCGGAAGCGCAACCGCTTATCAAATGCAGGAAAAAGGCTATGATCTGCTCCTGCTGGATAACTTGCAGAGAGGACACAAAGCTGCTGCACGTGATCTCCCGCTCATTGTGGGCGATTTGCATGACGAAGCTCTGCTGGATCAAATCTTTACCGAACACAAAATCGACGCAGTGGTGCATTTTGCCGCCAACTCTTTGGTAGGCGAGAGTGTAAAAGAGCCGCTTGCGTATTACGACAACAACGTTGCCGCTACCATGCACCTCTTAAATGCCATGGTGCGTCATGGAGTGAAAAAACTCGTCTTTTCTTCCACCGCCGCAGTTTACGGCGAGCCGGAAGCCATTCCGATTTTAGAAGACGCCGCAAAAGCACCTACCAGCCCCTATGGCGAAACCAAGCTCGCCATCGAGCGGATGCTGCATTGGTGCGACGGTGCGTATGGTTTGAAGTCGGTTTGCCTGCGCTACTTCAATGCGGCAGGCGCATTGCCGGACGGAAGTCTGGGGGAAGATCACACTCCGGAATCTCACCTGCTTCCGATTGTGCTCCAAACCGCACTCGGAAAGCGGGACCACATTGATATGTACGGAACCGATTACCCCACCAAAGATGGCACCTGTATCCGTGACTATATCCATGTCCTCGACCTTGCAGATGCACATATCCTTGCACTCGAGCATCTGCTGGGCGGTGGAGAAAGCCGCAGATACAACCTTGGAAACGGCGAGGGCTACTCTGTTCGTGAAATGATCGAACTTGCCCGTGAAATCACAGGGCATGAAATCCCCGCCCGTGAGATGGACCGCCGTCCGGGCGACCCTGCGGTACTCATCGCATCGTCTGACCGGATTCGCAGCGAACTTGGCTGGAACCCCTCTCGCTCTTTGCGTGATATCATCTCCTCGGCATGGAAGTGGCATTCTTCCCATCCGGACGGATACAACGATTGATAAAAAAGCTGTGTCAACCCCTCGGTCATACCTGTGTATGACCGAGGGGTTGTTTTTTGTAAAAAGCAGAGATGCCGCTCAAAGCATTTATATTGAATTTTGTCAAAATCTGTGATACAATAAATCATACTTTGTAACAAAGGCAGGTGTGCTGAAATGAAAGCAACTTTGATTACAGTTTCACTCGACCAAAACTGGGTCTTAAAGCATATGGTGTCCGGAAACTCCACTGTGGTAGCGGAAATCCTCACTGCATTGGACAACGTTCATGTTTCCGGCTCACTCTTTGTCCTTTCCAAAGGATTTGACAGTTTTTCCGTCATTTCCTGCCGAGAGAACACCTTTTGCGAGGAAGATGTCCGCAAAATCATCACCGAAGTTTCGGAAGATTTGCCGGTCAGCATTTCTCTGGAAGAACTCACAAACGAAGCACTCTCCGAAAAACTCAGATGTCTGCGTAACGAACTCACCCCAAATCAGCGTGAATTACTCGCAGAGGAGTTTTCCATCGAATTGATTGCACCTCCGGCAGAGAGTGTTGCTCCGACCGCTGCACCGGCGACCAAAACTCTTGAGGATTTAATCGGGCTTTCTCCGCTGAAAAACTGGGTACGTGAAACCGAGGCAATTGCAAACACCGCAGCGGAAATCGTGCGTCGTTCCGGTCTCTTTGTGAACACCGCATACTTGTTCTCCATCAATCGTGGTTGCGGTCTCACCACCGTGCTGGACATTATGGCGCAAACCCTCACTCGTCTTAATTTGGTGAGTTTCTCAGGCAAACGACCTGTTATTGAATGGAACTTGGACTACTGCGATGATCCGAAGGAATTTGTGGATCTGGCACGTTTGGCACAAACACTTCAAAACTGTGCCGGAAACGGTGAGTTTGCCGGCATTGTTGCCATCAACATCGAGGCATGGCTGGATCACCTCTTTGAAAAGAACTTCCAAAGCTTTTTGCGGTTCATTGCAGGAAACAAAGGCAGATTCCTTTTCGTCTTTACCCTGCCCTATGCGGAGGACTCTGTCATCAACAAAGCCGCTGCACAAATCAGCGATCTGATGAGTCTGCGTGTGATGAAATTCATTCCGCCGTCAGACAAAGAACTGTTCCATTATTTCAAAGCTTGCTTTGCAGGATTTGACATCACAGTGGAAGACGATGCACTCCCCGCTTTCAGCCGTGTTTTGGCACTGGAAAAGAGTGACGGGAAATTCTACGGCTTCAATACAGTCTTAAAACTCATCAACGATTTACTGTATCAGATGATTTCCTCTGCGGCGCTTGCCCATGAGGATTTGAAAACCACTCTCTCAAACGACGATCTTTTGCGGTATACCGCATTGGAGGGCGATTCGGACCTCTCAGGTTTGGCGCAGCTGGACGGCATGGTTGCCTTAAACGAAGTCAAGCAAAAGGTGCAGGAGATTCTCTCCTCTGCCAAATTGCAAAAAGAACTCTTTCAGAATGGCAAGAGTGCGCTTCGTCCGTGTTTCCACATGATGTTCTCAGGAAATCCGGGCACCGGAAAAACCGTGGTTGCTCGTATCATCGGCAAGATTTTCAAAGAAGCAGGGTTGCTTTCCGTCGGTAATTTCTTTGAGGTTTCCAGACAGGATTTCATCGGCAAATATGTGGGTCATACCGCACCGAAAGCGATGGAACTCTGCAGAAGTGCGCTGGGTTCGGTTCTCTTTATCGACGAGGCATACTCGCTTGCAAACAACACGGATACATACAGTTCCGAAGCAATCTCCACCCTGATTGCCGAGATGGAAAATCACCGGGATGATATGGTGGTCATCTTTGCAGGATACGCCAAAGAGCTCGAGGATTTGCTTGCTATGAATCCGGGGTTAAAAGACCGTATCCCGCACAAAATCCATTTCCCCAACTATACCCGTGACGAATTGAAAGAGATCTTCTATCTCCAGCTCCGAGGCAAGATGGAATATGACGAAAGTTTCTCCAAAAAAGCGGATGAAACCTTCGCCTCACTCCCCGACTCCCTCTTGCAGCAGCGTGACTTCTCCAACGGACGCTTTGTGCGTAACCTGGTGGAACGCATTGTATCCAAAGCCGCAATGCGCTTTGAACTTTCCGGTTGCCCGATTGAGGAGTTCCGCTTAAACGAGAGCGATTTTTCCGTTGCGGTTTCCGACAACGATTTCAACAAACTGATGGCAAAACCGCAAAAAGCGACCCGCATCGGGTTTTAACACAGCTAATTTCGGGCATCGCCCGAACAAATAAAGGAGGATTATTACAATGAGCGAAAATATGGAAATGGCAAAATCAATGTATGAACGTGTTGCCACCACCCTGGACAACATGGAACTCAATTATCAGAGACACGACGAAGACATGGTCATCACCCTGGGGATGCGTGGTGAGGATATGGACCACGATATGCTCCTGATCATCCGTGAAAAGAATGCGGCATTCTCTTTCTTGGAGCGTCTCCCGTTCCATCTCGACCCGCAGAAGGCTGATGAGATCGCAAAAGCAGTCTGCAACGTCAACAACCATCTGGTTCTGGGCGGCTTCACCTATGAAGCAGGCTCAGATACCATGAACTTCGAGCTCTCCATCCCGTACAACGGCAGTTTGATCGGGGAAGAGACCATCCGTCGTATTTTGGTCAACGCAGTCAAGACTGTAGAGGCTTACGACGACAAGTTCCTTGCACTCAACAAGGGCTATATTTCGTCTGAAGAATTCAAGAAATAAACCATCGCAAGGAGTGCTGACAAATGATTTTGATGCCGCATTTTTTTGAAAAAGAAAACGGAATGGAGCGTGGCTATGATCTTGCTTCCCGCCTGTTAAAAGATCGTATCATCCTGCTCTTTTCCGATGTCAACGATGACCTTGCTTGCAGTATCATTGCACAGATGCTGTACCTGGAATCGGTTGATCCGACCAAGGACATCTACCTTTACATCAATTCTCCGGGTGGATCGGTCAGCGCAGGCTTCGGGATTTATGACACCATGAAACACTTGAAATGCGATGTTTCCACCATCTGTGTGGGGCTTGCGGCAAGCATGGGTGCATTCCTGCTCTCCTCGGGCACCAAAGGGAAGCGTGCGTCTTTGGCAAACAGCCAAATCATGATCCATCAGCCACTCGGCGGTGCACGCGGTCAGGCGACCGACATTGAAATCACCGCACGAAATATCCTGAGAATCAAAGACCGTTTGAATGCCATCCTTGCATCCAATACCGGAAAGGACATCGAGCAAATCGCAGCAGACACCGAGCGTGACAACTGGATGTTCCCGGAGGAAGCATTGGAATACGGCCTCATCGACAACATCATTACAGACTAAAAAACATCCCGTCACAAGGCGGTTGGCCTTAGGGAGAAGTCGGTTTTGAAATGATCTTTTCCGCTAAAAGTGCATCAAAAAATCAGGTAATACGCCAGTATTACCTGATTTTTGTTCTTTCTTTTAACGAAAAATCTCTATCTCAAAACTGCGAAGCACTTGAAAGAGTGCATTTTTATTTCAGAACAAACAATAAAATCGCAGATAATCCTGGCGGATATCGAGATTTTTTGTGCAGTTATGGACGAAAAATGCCTCTTTCAAGCGATTGATCCCTTAGACCAACCGCCTCACAGTGACGGGATTTTTTTCTTTACTGAAGATTCAAGAATAAGATGGATGCGAGGCTGAGGACTGATGCAATGATTGCATTTCTTGAGATTTTTTCTTTTAAGATTGCCACACCGAATGCCAGAATACCCAGCATGGAAACCACGCTGTAAAGCGGCAGGAATACCGCAGAGGGGTAGACCGCAAGGTAGGTGACATAAACAAAATTCCAAAGCACACAGGTAAAACCTGCGATGAGAGTTTGCAGCAACACATGCTTATCCGCAACCGTTTTCACAGTTTCCTTTGCACCCATACACAAGCAAATCACACCCGAAATAAGGGTTGCCGCAATCGCATAATACACCAAGAATTCCTTGCCCATATCTCCGTGTTTTAACATAAAGAGTTTGGTGAAGGTGGTTGCAGCACCGATGGTAATCGTCGCCGCAATGGTCAAAATGAGCCATTTTGCGGTGACTTTCTTTTTCACTTCATTGGTTGCATAGGAGCTTCTGGAATAGAAGAACAGTCCGGCAAAGAAGAGCAGGAGTCCCAAAATCTGCCAGAAAGACAGGGTCTCACCCCAGAAGCACACACCGTATGCAATCACCACGACGGTGTTAAACGACCAAATTGCATTGGTCATGGAAACCGAGCCTTCACTGTATGCCTTCATGCACAGCACATACGCCACGATATAAAGTGCCGCATATGCAGTGGGATACAGAATTGCATCAAGCGTAATTGCGAGCGGCTTATACGGCGGCATGAGCAGGGTGAAAACCAACTGCGCCGCAGAAAACAGCATGGTAAAAATCAAACTCTGCAGAAGTGAGGACCCCTGCTTGGACTCAACTTTTTTCATCGCAAGCATGTTGGCACCTTTGGTGACAAACACCACCGCCATGCCCAAAACCAAACCCCACATATTATAATCAACCCTTTCTTATTTGAAAAATCCGGCAGTTACCGTATAGTTATCCTGATGCTCGGTCGGCACAGATCCATGCACAGCAAGCATTCGCTCCACCCATTCTTGCGGAGTCCGACTCTCACTCAACGCACGCTCTATCTCTTCGCAGGTGACGTTTGTCCAAAATCCGTCGGTACAGAGGAGAAATGCGTCTCCTTTTTTGACACACATCCGTGCAGACAGCTCCGGCAAATACACATCATTCGACCCAAATACTCGGGTGAGCCTGCCGTGTGCCACATGATCTTGTGTGCAAAAGCGCAGATGATTCTTTCGAAACAAATAGACACGGCTGTCCCCAACATGAGCGGTGACCACCACTCCAAACCGATAAAACAGAGCAGCAACTGTGGTTCGCATCCCACACAGTTCTTTCCGATGGAGACTGTGCTCTCGCATGGTTTCGTTTGTGGACTCGAATATGGTGGCGATTGCATCCACCGTAATCTGCGGAGAACGCTTCCAGGTTGCAAGCAATGTCTCCACCGCACCTCGGGACGCAACATCCCCGGCAGGACTTCCGCCCACTCCATCTGCCACAACAAACAGCGCCCGACCGAAGGTTTGACGGGAAGCTGCATAATCTTCGTTTGTCTCACGTGCCCCGATTTCCGAACACGTATAAGTTTCAATTCTCATAGGCGATTCATTCTATCACAGCAAATCGGGAATCTGCTATACATTTTCTACTTTTCGCAAATCTTTTTCTCTTCAATTTGGATGTGTCGGTTGCAAACACGCAAAGCGGCTTGCTTGTGCGACACGATGATGCAGGTGACACCCTTCATCTCTTTGAGATTGCGGAGCACCGCTTCCTCGGTGGCTTCGTCCAACGCACTGGTTGCCTCGTCGAGAAGCAGGATGGGGGCTTGTTTTAAGAGTGCACGGGCAAGTGCGATTCGCTGGACTTGCCCTTCGCTGAGTCCCTGACCGTGTTCCCCGATCACGGTTTCCAGCCCCAACGGGAGTTCTTTTAAGAACCCGTCTGCACAGGCGGCTTGCAACGCAGCATGGAGTTCCGCTTCACTTGCGTCCTGCGCAGCAAAGGTCAAGTTTTCACGGATGGTGCCGGAAAACAGGAAGTTCCCCTGCGGTACATAGGAAAAGAGCGGACGGGTGGCACACCCCACCGGGACACGTCCCTGTGCGGTTTCAAACCAGATTTCCCCCGCATCAAGCGGGAACACATCCAGCAACAGTTTGAGCAAGGTGCTTTTCCCGATCCCGGATCGACCCATAATGGCAACAAAATCACCCGGGGTCAAGGTAAGGTCTGCATCCTCCAGCACACACTCACGCCCATAACTGAAGGTGATCCCGGAAAAACGAATAGCAGAGATGGTTTCGTAAAAACTGCGAGGCTCGGAGAGTTTCCCCTCTTGCGATTCTTCCGGCATTGCCTCAAGCTCTTGCAAACGCTCGGCAGATGCAAGCATCCCGTAATAGCGGGGCAAAAATCCTGACAGGTTGGTCAGCGGTGCCTGGATTTGGCTGACCAGCTGCAAAATGGCGCTCAAGGTGCCAAAACTCATGGTGCCGAGCAGCAAACAATATGCACACCAAACCAGCGCACACAAATAGGCGACTTGAAAAAGAAAACTCATCCCGGCATTGGAGGCAGTATGTAGCCGCCAACGACGGCGTTTTTCCTGAAAATGTTCTTCCTGAAGCCGGTCTGCACGGGTCTCCACATGGGATTCCTCGCCAAACACTTTCACAACAAGCAGGCTTTCGATTGCCTCCTGCAAAAAGGCACGCACACGACCGTCTGCCGCCTGCACCCGTTTGTGCATCCGCTTGAGTACCGCACGAAAGACTCGGGTAATGGCAAACAGCAGGACACCGCCCACCCAAAACAGCAGGACAAACCAAGGCTCGAGCACGACCAACACTGCAAACGCACAGACAAGACGTGCCGCCATACCTGCAAGCGAGGGCAAAATGCCCACCGCACCGTCGCACACCGCAGTGACATCGCTCACCAAACGGTTGAGAATCTCACCACTATGGTACTCACTCACCGCACGATACTGTTTTTTCAAAACCGCACCGAAAACACGGCTTTTGAGCTTCACTTCCAAGCGGGCACGCAGATGTTCCTCAAGATTATAATTGAGGAAGCGCAGAGCAAGCTGCGAGAGGATGACCACACCGAGAATCAGCGCATAACGCACCATTCCCGACACATCTCCTGCAACCGCACGGTCGATGATCTCACGGCAGGTAAGCGCAAAGAGTACCACTATTGCGGAAAAAACCGCATTGGACAGAATCAGCACCAACAGGCGAAGTCGCAACCCGTCTGTTGTCTGCCACACCCAATTGAGGGCGCCCGAATTACTCTGTTTTTCCACGGCGTTCTCCTTTCCGCCGCATCAAATGCAGGCAAAGTTTTCTCACAAACGGCACACGGCACCAGAAAAACACATACAGCCGGTATCCGAAGTTGGTGGTTTTCACATAGCGTTTCCCACGAAAGAACCCTTCCATCACACCGAGAATCATTTCATCGGTGATCCCATGCTCCAATTGGAGCTGGTGGTCGCCGCACATGGCATAACCGTCTTGCTCAATCCGCATGACACGATGCAGCACGTGCTGTCCGTTTTTTCGCAGGTAGAGGGGGACATCATAACGGTGAAGCGGTCCGATGTTCGGCACAATGACCACGGTATCTGTCCCTTCATGCAACAGGGGATTCATACTCGTCCCGCAGACCGGGGTGAGATACTTTCCATGCATTTGTAAAATTTCTGTGACCGATTTCTTCTGTTCCACCGCTTTCACCTCCTATTCTTTGAATTTTAACACATTTTTCTCTCATTTACAATCCCCTGCATCCGACCGAAAATCCCTTTTCTTTTTGATTGAAATGTGATACACTATCGGTAGCGAACGAAAGTGAGGCATAAAATTATGGGTTTGATGCAAAAACTCTTTGGCACATACAGTGATCGTGAACTGAAAAAAATCTATCAGATTGTGGACCGCATCGAAGCACTTGATGCGGAATATTCCGCACTGAGCGATGCAGATTTGCAGGCAAAAACACCGGCTTTCAAAGCACGGCTTTCTGCCGGAGAATCGCTTGACGACCTTCTTCCGGAGGCATTTGCCGCAATTCGCGAAGCGGCATACCGTGTGTTGGGGCAAAAAGCATTCCGCTCTCAGCTCATCGGCGGTATCGTTCTGCATCAAGGACGGATTGCGGAAATGAAAACCGGTGAAGGTAAAACCCTTGCCGCTACCTTGCCCTCTTACTTAAATGCACTCTCGGGACGTGGGGTGCACGTAGTCACAGTCAACGACTATCTCGCCAAGTACCAGGGCGAGTTGATGGGTCGTGTGCACAATTTCATGGGCATCTCGGTTGGCATCATCGTGCACGACTTAACCAATGACGAACGCCGTGCGGCATATAATGCAGACATTACCTACGGCACCAACAATGAATTCGGCTTTGACTATCTGCGTGACAATATGGCGCTTTATAAATCCGAGATGGTTCAGCGTGATGACCATGTGTTTGCCATCGTGGACGAAGTGGACTCCATTTTGATTGATGAAGCGAGAACCCCGCTCATCATCTCCGGTCAAGGGGAAAAGCCCACCGTGATTTATGAGCAGGCAGACCAGTGCGCCGCAAAACTCCGCTGTGTGAAGGTCGCATCCCTCAACGAAAAAGAGGACCATGATGCAGCACATGACGGGGACTATATTGTAGACGAAAAGGCTCGTACCGCCACACTCACCCTTTCCGGTATTGCGAAAGTGGAGCAGTTCTTTGGAATCGAGAACCTGTCAGACCCGGAGCATGCCACTTTGCACCATCATGTCAACCAGGCAATCCGTGCCCGAGGCATTATGCAGCGTGATGTGGACTATGTAGTACGAGAAGGGCAAATCATCATTGTTGACGAATTCACCGGACGTTTGATGCACGGACGCCGCTATTCCGAGGGTCTGCATCAGGCGATTGAAGCGAAGGAACGTGTGAATATTCAGCGTGAGAGCAAGACCCTTGCTACCATCACCTTCCAGAACTACTTCCGTTTGTATGAAAAACTCTCGGGTATGACGGGTACCGCACTCACCGAGGAAGAGGAATTCAAGGAAATCTACTCCCTCGACGTCATTGAAATCCCCACCAACAAACCCATGATCCGTAAGGACCATGCGGATGTGGTGTATAAAACCGCACAAGGAAAACTGCGTGCGGTGGTTGCTCAGATTGAGGATTGTGTAAAGCGTGGACAACCGGTGCTTGTCGGTACTGTTTCCATCGAAAAGAGCGAAGAAGTCTCGGCTCTGCTCCGCAAGAAGGGCATCCAACACGTGGTCCTCAACGCAAAGCACCACGAAAAAGAAGCAGAAATCGTTGCACAGGCAGGTAAGTTTGGTGCGGTCACCATTGCAACCAACATGGCAGGCCGTGGTACCGACATCATGTTGGGCGGAAACCCCGACTTCATGGCAAAGAGCGATCTCCGCAAGGCGGGCATGGAAGAATCCCTGATCGTGGATGCAGGCGGCAGTGCTCCCACCACAAACCCGGAAATCCTTGCTGCACGGGAACAATATCAGGCGCTTTACCGCAAACACAAAGAAGTCACCGATGCAGAAGGTGTCCGTGTTTGCGAGGCAGGCGGTCTCTTTATCATCGGTACCGAGCGTCACGAATCCCGCCGTATCGACAACCAGCTGCGTGGACGTGCCGGTCGTCAGGGCGACCCGGGTGCCAGCCGCTTTTACCTCTCGTTGGAAGACGACATCATGCGTCTCTTCGGTTCAGACCGCATTATGAATCTCATGAATGCACTCAACATTGACGAAGACACCCCGATTGAACACGGAATGCTCACCAAAACCATCGAAAATGCGCAGAAGAACGTGGAAAGCCGCAACTTCGCAGTGCGTAAACATGTGCTTCAGTACGACGATGTCATGAATAAACAGCGTGAAATCATCTACACCCAGCGCAAGCAGGTGTTGGATGGGCAGAACGTATCCGCTTCGGTCCTTTCCATGATCGACGGTGCAATTGCTGCTGCGGTTTCGGATGTCCTGGGCGGCGAGCAATATATCCAGTCGTTCCATTTGGATGCATTGCGTGACCGCTACAAAGGAATTTTCCTCTCGGACGGAGATCTCAATTACACTGTTGAGCAGCTCAACGAGTGGGATACCAACGGAGACGATATCATCTCCGAAATCACCGAGCTTGCTCACAAAGCATACGAGAAGCGTGAAGCAACCCTCGGCACCGAATTGATGCGTGAGGTGGAGCGTGTGGTCCTTCTCCGCACAGTTGATGAGCATTGGATGGATCATATCGATGCAATGCATGAACTCCGCCAAGGCATTGGGTTGAGTGCTTATGCTCAGCACAACCCGGTGGATGAGTATAAGAACACCGGCTTTGTCATGTTCGAGGAAATGATCGCATCCATCCGTGAGCAGGTTGCCCGCATGGTGATGACCGTGCGTGTGCAGGGTGCAGACGCACCGAAGCGTGAAGCGGTGGCGAAAATCACAGGTGAAACCGCAGGTGATGAAACGCTCAAAAAACAGCCGGTCCGCAAAAAAGAAAAAGTGGGACGCAACGACCCTTGTCCCTGTGGAAGCGGACTGAAATACAAAAAATGCTGCGGCAAAGATGAATAAATAAAAAGCGGGAGAAATTCTCCCGCTTTTTCGTCCCAAAATCATCACTGGAAATTCAACTGTATTTATGATAGAATAAGATGTTATTATATTTTAGGAGAATGACTGTCTATGAAATTCAAACGAATTCTTGCAGGGATTTGCACCATCGCCCTGCTTTTCACCCATGCTTTTGCCGCACTTTCGCAGGAAAGCTGGACTTGGGGAACCATTGTCTCCTCCGCCTCATCGGTAGTGGCTCCGGGCGCACAGTATACCCAAGTTTCGTTTACCACCCCAAAGGGCCCGCAAGTTGCGCACATGATCGAGTTTCACACAAACAACCAAGGTCTCAAACTGCGTGCCGGACTGTCAAACGGCTACATTTATGGCACACAGACCGTCCTCGGCATGGCAGACGCCTTGGACAAGCAGTATCCCGGGCAGGTAATTGCCGCAGTCAATGCAGACTTCTTCAACTTTGGGGAAGGCGTCCCGTTTGGCATCATGATTGACGGCGGTGAACTTCTCACCACTCCGCCCAACTACTACCGAGCACTTGTGATAAAATCCGACGGTACCGCCAAAATTTTGGACCACGGCTCCATGATGAATCGGATTTTGGATTTGCGAGGATCGCTGCAACAGCTCACCGGTGTCAACATTCCGCACAGCGAGGCGAACAGTTTGGTGCTCTACAACCACCGCTATGCCGCTTCCACCAAGTCCTCTGCGGACAGTGTGGAGGTTGTCTGCAAGGTGCTTTCCGGTGAATTCCGTGATGAAGAGACCCTTTCTCTCCGTGTTTCGGAAGTCCGTACCGTTTCGGGAAACACCCCTCTCTCGGAAGGTAACGTGGTACTCTCAGGTGTTGGTTCTTATAAAGATCTTCTCGCATCACTCCAGGTCGGCGAGGAATTTACCGTTCGATTTGCGTTTGTAGAGGCATGGAAAGACACCGAGTTTGCGGTGGCAGGCAACCAAATCCTCTTAAAAGACGGAGTCGTACAAAACATCAGCGACGGCGCAAATGCCCCTCGCACAGTGGTTGGTTTGAAAGCAGACGGCTCTATGGTCCTGCTCACTTTGGACGGGCGTCAGAGCAGCTACTCCGCAGGCGGCACTTACAAAAACGTCGCAACCGTATTGCGTGATCTCGGATGTGTGGACGCAATGAATTTGGACGGCGGCGGCTCCACCACCTTTGTATTGCGCCCCATCGGCGAATTTGGCCGCCGTGTGGTCAACCGTCCGTCGGACGGAAGTGCACGACGGGTGGCAAATGCGATTGTATTGTGCAACACCACGCCGCAAAACGGTGCAGCAACTTCGCTTCTCGTCAAAACTGCAAAGCGCACCCTTTTGGTGGGCGAAACCTATCCGGGATTTTCGGATAAAGTATTTGCGGTAGATGCCAACTTACATCCGAAAACAGTCGGCCCAATTCTGTTTGCGCTTGACCCGAGTTACGGCACGGTCTCTGCAAACGGCGACATCTCTCCCACAGCGCCGGGCGAAGTTTCTCTTGCGGTCTCGGCGGCAGGACTGAACACATCTGTCGCTCTCTCCTTTGTAGACACTGTGACCAAAATCGAAAGTTCTTCAAGCACACTCACTATAAAAGCTTCCGAGAGTAAAACCATTCCGGTTGCATTGTATCACAACACCGCATCTGTGGAATTCTCCCGCAAGCAACTTCACTGGGCGGTAGAAGGCAAAATCGGAAGCATCACGCCAACCGGTGAGTTTACCGCTGACAAAATGGGCGGCGAGGGTGCCATTGTGATTTCCCACGGTAGCACCTCCCTGCGTATCCCGGTCAAGGTAGATGGCCCGACCAGCAAGTTCCAGGATTTGGAACATCATCTTTGGGCGCTTGATGCAATCAACCGCCTGGCAGACGCAGGCGTAATCAGCGGCACTTCTGCCACCACATTTGCACCTGCAAAGTCCATCACACGTGCAGATTTTATGCTGCTTTTGACCCGAATGATGCAACTTGACCCTGCCCTTGGTGCAGGAGAACAGTTTACCGATGTTGACGGAAGCGCATATTATGCAAATGCGCTCGCTGCAGCAAAAACACTCGGAATTGCCCAAGGCAGCGCAACCGGCGAATTCTTCCCCACTCGCTCGATCACACGTGAGGAAATGTTTACCTTGATTTACCGTGTGATGCAGAAAATGGGAGCACTCTCTGAAGATGCTTCCGCCGACGCACTCTCTGCATTTTCAGACTCCGCACAGATTTCTGAATATGCAAAAACGCCGATTGCAACACTGACGCAAAAAGGGTTGATTGCAGGAAGCAACGGAAACGTCAACCCGAAAGCTTCCACTACACGTGCGGAAGCTGCGGTCATGATTGACCGTGTACGCACCGCAACAGGAGGGAATCCACTATGAGACGCTCCAAACTCCGCCACGATATGCGGCAGTTGAATCTGGATGCCATGTATCTCTCATCGCCGGAAAATGTCCGCTATTTTTCCGGGTTTACCGGTGACAACGGACACCTGATTCTCACACAGGAAGAACAAATCCTTTTGACCGACGGACGCTACACCGAGCAGGCCGCCATGGAAGCAAAGGACGTTACTGTTGTCCTGCTCTCCGGCAAACTCTCGGCTGCAATCTCCAAGTATGTCGTCTCCCGTCGTGTGGGTTATGAAAGCAGTGCTCTTTCCGACGATACCGCACGGGCGTTGCGTGCGGCGTGTCCCGACACCGAATGGGTCCCGCTCTCGCATTTCGGACTTGCTGCACGAAGCGTAAAAGATGCCGATGAAATTGCGCATATTCGTCGTGCTTGCGCAATCGCAGATGCTGCGTTTGCAGAACTTTTACCACTCATTCGCCCGGGCGTCACTGAGCGTGAGTTAAAGCGTGAGTTGGAATATCGGATGGACCGTTTGGGCAGTGAACACACCGCATTTTCCACGATTGTTGCCTGTGGGGAACGTTCTTCTCTTCCGCACGCTACCCCGACCGACCACGCTGTTTCGGAACACGATTTGATTACCTTTGATTTCGGTGCTGTTTCCTGTGGCTATGCTTCGGATATCACTCGCACCGTGATGCTTGGAACACCCGAACTCTCTCATGTGTTTGAACTTGTACTGTCTGTGCAAAAGCAGGTTGTGGAGCGGGTTTGCCCGGGAATCTCCTGCAGTGAGTTGGATGCCTTTCAGCGTTCCCTCTTTGCCGAGGCCGGCATGAGCGAATACGTGGTACACAGTTTGGGACACGGCGTCGGACTTCAGATTCACGAGGATCCCCGTGTTTCTCCGGGTTCGGAAACAGTTTTAACCCCGGGCATGGTCATCACGATCGAACCGGGTCTCTATCTTCCGGGCAAAGGCGGCGTTCGCACCGAGGACACCGTTTTGGTCACCGAGCACGGATTTGAACGCTTGACCAACACCCCACATCACATCGTACTGTAAGGAGAGAGCATTATGTTTGACAATCTGCGCGCAGATTTGAATGTTATCAAAGAACGAGATCCTGCCGCCCGCAGTAAACTCGAAATATTCCTGCTCTATTCGGGCGTTCATGCCCTCATCGGTCACCGTATGGCGCATTGGTTTTACCGTCACCATATGAAGTTTTTGGCTCGTTGGATCTCGCAGGCAAACCGATTCTGGACCGGTGTGGAAATCCATCCTGCCGCCAAAATCGGGAAAGGTGTGATGATCGACCACGGCATGGGCATCGTCATCGGTGAGACCGCCGAGGTAGGCGACTACTGTACCCTCTACCAAGGCGTCACCTTGGGCGGTACGGGAAAAGATGTCGGCAAACGTCATCCCACCATTGGAAACAATGTCATGATCGGTGCCGGTGCAAAGGTGCTTGGTCCATTTAAGGTTGGCGATCATGCCAAAATTGCGGCAAACGCCGTGGTGCTGGACGAAGTCCCCGAACACTGTACCGCAGTGGGTGTTCCCGCCCGTATCGTGCGTTGCGGAGGAAAACGTACCTGTGAAGCGGATTTGGATCAGGTCCATATGCCCGACCCGACCGCACAGGAGCTCTGTGCGCTTCGAATCCGACTCGAGCGTTTGGAAAAAGCATTGGAAGAAACTCAAAACAAGTAACAAAAACACGGTCTTTCGGACCGTGTTTTTTCATACGATAAATACCAAAGGGGGCGAGGGTTTGAAACCATCGACACACTCGGTATTTTATCGAATCTCGATTCTCACCGCATCCGGAATCGTACTCAATCTCTTAGGCTTTGCATATCGTATCTTCCTCGGTCGTGCAGCAGGCGCAGAAGGAATGGGGATTTATCAACTGGTTCTGCCGTTTTACTCATTTTTGCAAGCGGTCACGTTATCGGGGCTTACCATGGCAGTTTCCACACTCGCTGCGGAAGAAGCGGCGCACGGAAGTTTCTTTGGGGCGCAAATCGCTCTGAAACGTGGACGACGGTTGTTTCTTCTGCTCTTTTTCTGCATCGCTTGTCTTACTCTCTGCTGTTCCGAATTCATCGGAGAACATCTTCTCGGAAACGCAGAAACCCGAAATTCTCTGCTTTTGCTTCTGCCCTGTCTGCTTCTTACCGGGTTTGAGAATCTCTATAAAAACTATTTCTACGGCATCGGAGTCTCCCGACCACCCATCACTTCTGAACTCACCGAGCAAAGCGTGCGGTTTTTGGCAGTGGCACTTCTCCTCTCTCTGCGAAAGCCACAAAGTCCGGGGGAAATCTGCGCTTGCATCGTACTCGGCATGGTGTTGAGTGAGATTGTGAGTGTGGTCTTACTCTCCCGCTTTTTCAAAAAAGTTCCGCCCACTCGTGTCCACACCACACGCTCTCGGCTAATTTCTGTTGCAGCGCCTCTCACGCTGAGTGCGGTTGCCAATACCCTGCTCTCCTCACTCGGTGCGGTTTTGATCCCGCAACGCCTTGTGGTATTCGGGTACTCGGAAGCACAAGCGATTTCAGAATACGGGGTCTTGTTTGGCATGACCATTCCCCTGCTCACGCTCCCCTTTGCCCTGCTCGGTCCGCTCACACTGGTATTGGTGCCACGTCTTGCAGAAAGCATGGTGTTGCGGAATCATTCCGATGTGCGCAGAAAAGCAGGAAAAGCTCTGCATATGAGCGGTCTGCTTGCGTGTTTTTCCACTGCCCTTCTGATTCCGCTTGCCAATCCACTCTCGCAGTTGCTTTACGGACAAAAAACAGCGGAAGCATTTCTGCTTCCGCTTTGCCTGGTCACTTTTTTGGGATTCTATCAACTGATTTCCGCCGCTATCCTCAGCGGCATCGGAAAACAGCGTGCTGCTGCGCTCCATGTGATTTTGGGCGGAGTGGTACAGCTTGGCGGTACTTGGGCGGTCGGGCATTTTGGTATGGTGGGTTTTTTGGTTGGAAACCTGCTCTCCACCCTGCTGATTGCGCTGCTCAACCTGCGCACTGTGCAGTCCGCACTCTCGCTTCGTGTGCCGTGGCGTAACTGGTTGGTTACACCGACACTGTCCGGGCTTTTGTCCTGCCTCTGCGTGCGAGCGGTATTTCTGCGCATGATTGCCGACGGACTCTCCCTTTTACTTGCAATTCTGTTTTCTGCAGGTCTTGGTTTGGCGTTGTATCTATGCGCCTTGCGTGCCCAAGGGACCTCGTTTTTGCGCTATTTTCACACGCTCATTCCACAACAATCTTCATCTCAAATTCCGCGCGTTCCCCTGCCTTAAGTGTGATGAGATCCACCCCGGAATTCAGTGCATTGGGCGGTGCGGTCCACGGCTCTATGCAGGCAAACTCTGCGTCTTGAGGACACCATACCACAAAATAGTTGTAATTTCCCGATGCAATGATTCGAACCGTTCTTCCAAGCCCGGTATTCATCACCGCTTCTGAACCAAAAAGATTGCTGCAAACCGAATCATAGTCGTTTTTGAATTGGAATGTTCCGTCAAATTCGCCTTTTCCGTCCAGTCCCTCATAGGTATGTGACGGCACGGTGGCGGTTGCAATTGTAGGATCAATCTTGAAATACGGATGGAGTCCAAGAGAAAACGGCATCGGTCCGTCACCTGTGTTGGTCACGGTCTGCCGCACAGTCAGTGTGTTGCCTTTTAGTGTATATGTATGTTCTAAGTCAAATGCATGCGGAAAGGTTTTACGGGTTTCCTGGGTATCCGAGATACCCAGCGTAACGCAAGCGGAATCTGCGGTGCTCTGACCACGGCATTCCCAAAGCGCTTCCCGTGCAAACCCGTGTTTTTTCACGGCTCCGTAAGGTCCTTCTTTGAGACGTCCGCAAGCGGGAAACAGAATCGGAATTCCGCCACGCACCTCACGGCTGAGGTCCTCCACGGTTTCCGGATTGACATAAAGCAGTTCTTCTCCGCCACAGACAAAACTGATGGGAATCCCGCCACGCTTGGATAAAATGCGCACGCTGTTTTCCCCATCCTCCAGCAAATAGGAAACAAATCGGTCTTGTTGTTCACTCACTCGGTACATCTTCTAATCCTCCAAATTCCACTGATACACATCGGTCTCCAAATCGTATGCCGGATCCACCGTGTATTTGACGAAACTCCAGCCCAAGCGCTCATAATATTTTGCAGTATGCTCGGTGCGAAGATATAATGTGTCATACCCCAAGCCACGTGCAAACCCCTGGATGAACGCAATGAGTTCCCGTCCAAACCCGCATCCACGCAGTTCGGGCGCTACCACCAAAGACCCCATCCACGGCGAAAGGCTCTCGCCCTTGAGGTCATTTTCATAAAGTGTGACCGTTCCGACCGGGACATCTCCCTCAAGTGCAAGGAAGGTGTAAGGAAAGTTTCTGGTGCGGCTCCCCAGTTTTTTCATCATGTCCTCATAAGAAACACTCGGACGGTCGGTCTTGCAAAATTCATCGTACATCCACTTTGCAACCGTGGCTCGGTGCTCGGGATGATCAAAAATCATTTCAAATTTCATGGCGGGTCCCCCTTTTTTCATCATTATTGTACCATAAATGAAAAAAGAATTGCAATTACCTGTTGTCTTTTTTCTATTAGTTGTGGTATACTATATCGGGTGTGCTGTAATAGCACCGATGTTTGTAAAAAAAGGAGATGTCCCTATGTCCGGTAAGTTGGTTCTTGGCGCACAGTGGGGTGACGAAGGAAAAGGGAAGTTTATCGACATTTTTTCTTCCGAAGCCGATTTGGTTGTGCGTTCACAAGGCGGAAATAACGCAGGTCACACCGTCATTGTTGGTGATGTGACTTATAAATTGCACCTTGTCCCGTCCGGTATTCTGTATCCGGGAACAATCAATGTTGTTGGTGCGGGTACGGTCATCGACCCGAAGGTGATTTTAGAGGAGATGGACACTCTCACCGCACAGGGTGTGAAGTTGGATCATTTGAAGATTGATGCTCGTGCGCACGTCATCATGCCGTGGCACATCACTTTGGATGACCTTTCCGAGAAAGCACGTGGCGCCGGCGACATTGGCACCACCAAGCGCGGTATCGGTCCGTGCTATATGGACAAAGCAGAGCGTTGCGGTCTGCGTATGCACGATTTTGTCTCTCCCGAGAAGTTTGAGCGCCGTGTACGTGAGTGCTGCGAGCTCAAAAACCGTGTGATTACAAAGCTGTATGATGCACCGGCTCTCGATGCTGATGCAATCATCGCAGAATACCGCACCTATTCCGAGCGTCTGCGTCCGTTTGTTTGCGATACCAGCAGCATGATTTATGACTACCTCAAGGCTGGAAAAAATGTCATGTTTGAAGGTGCACAGGGCACCCTGCTCGATCTTGACATGGGTACTTATCCGTATGTTACCTCCTCGCATCCGGTTGCAGGCGGCGTCTGCATCGGCTCCGGTATCGGTCCGACCTTGATTGACGAAGTATACGGCATTTTCAAGGGCTATACCACCCGTGTTGGCAAAGGTCCGTTCCCGACCGAGCTTGATGACGAAGTCGGTGAATACATCCGTCAGCAGGGTGGCGAGTTTGGTACCACCACAGGTCGTCCCCGTCGTACCGGTTGGTTTGATGCGGTAATCGCACGCTATGCGGTCCGTGTCAACGGTCTGACCTCTATTATCCTCAATAAAATTGACCCGCTCTGCGGTTTGGATACCATCAAGGTTTGTACCGCATACGAGTTGGACGGCGAAATCATCAAGGATTTCCCGGCAGACTTGGACGATTTGGCTCGTTGCAAGCCGATTTATGAGGAGTTTGAAGGCTTCCCGGAAAACATCTCGGACGTCAAGAGTTATGACGAATTCCCCGCATCTGTTAAGAAATATGTGGAAGCGGTCGAAGAGATGTGCGGCTGCCCGATTTCCATCATCGGCATCGGTCCGGCACGTGATCAGATTATTTACAGATAAGAAATATAAAACCGGCAGGTTGAAACCTGTCGGTTTTTTCTTGCAAAGAAAAAGGTGAGTAACTTCCGTTACTCACCTTTTATTAGTTTCTGCTTATTTTACACGCTGCCAAGCAGACTCGTAAATCTTCAGAACTTCATCAACACCCAGTTCTTTCAGACGAGCCTGAGCCTTTTCCCAATTTTCATCGGTGAGCGGCTCGGTTCTCAGAACAAACTTGTCGAGGAACTCGCAAGTATAGTTGAACACTGCGTCATAGTACTGGTTGTAGATTGCCTGCTCTTCTTCGTTGAAGGAGAGCCATGCCATCGGGTTGACGTTGTCTTCTGCATACTCAAAGATTGCCGGATCGATCGGGGAACCGGATGCAACCGCTTCGTTGTATGCATACTCTTCGATTCTCTGAAGGAGACCGGAGGTAGCAACACCGTACTTGAGCTGGACGGTTTCGCCTTCTTCCAAGATATAGGACTTGGTGCCGTCTGCGTTGACCTTGTAGGTCTCGCCTTCCTTACCCCAACCAAGGATCTGCATTGCATCGTCGGAATACATCCAGTCGAGGAGACGGATTGCATTGGAGATGCGAGCTTCGTTCTTGGTGTTCGGGATGGTCAAACCGTTACGGATGATGGAGGTCTTCGCCATCTTGTTCTGACCGGTCGGGATGTTTGCACGAGCCGGGACCATTGCGATGAGGTTGAATTCCGGGCGGGTCTTCTTCATCGGGACATTATAGTATGCCTGACGGACCAAGTAGTGGTTGGTCATAAAGAGTTTGTCGTTGGTGACATATTCGTCAAAGGTTGCATTGTCCATGCCGTAGATTTCCGGCTGGAGCAGACCTTCGTCTGCCATGGAGAGCAGCCACTTGAGGAGTTCCTTCATCTCTTCCTGCTGTGCACCGAACTTCCACTCTTCGGTGGTGAAGTCATAGTAAACACCATAGTCCATGTACGGCTTGAATGCCGGGCCGAGAACGGTCAGAGCACCCATACCGCCACGCATGACCAGCGGATAGGATTCCGGATAGAGCTTCTTGAGTTCAACTGCGACGTCATGGAGATCCTGCAAGGTTTCCGGAGATTTCAGGCCGTGCTTTTTGAAGATGTCTTCACGGTACAGCCAGCCCTGTGCACTCTGCACGGTACCGGTACCGAGAACGATCGGCCAGTAGACCTTACCGTCTGCGCTCTTGCGTTCACGCTCAAGGCCTGCACGGATTTCCGGATCAATTGCATTCAGAGCCTTGGTGTAGTTCGGCATCTGATCGAGGTGATCGTCAACGGAGATAAATGCGCCTGCGGAAACGTGCTGATCGAGCAGAGCCTTGTCAGCCATTTCAAGCAGATCCGGCAGGGTTGCAGAGTCTGCAACCATCAGATTGACCTTGGTGCCGTAGTCGCTGCCGACGATTGCGTCAACATCGATGGTAGCACCGGAGCCTTCGATGAAGTACTGCCAGATTTTCCAGTTTTCATCATACGGCCAGCTTGCATGAGAGCTGATGGTGATCTTGATTTCGGTCTCCGGGGTAAAGGGTTTGCCATCTTCGCCCCACGGTGCTTCGCCTGCAACCTGACCGCCACCGTTTGGTGCGCAAGCTGCAAGTGCTGCTACCATGACAAGAGCGAGGACCAGAGCCAAAATGCGCTTTGTCGTTTGTTTCATGTTTTTTCCTCCTTAAAATATTAGGGTAATTTTATTGTAACAGATTCTTTGTTGTTTGGAAATACTTTTTCTAAAGTTTTTTATTTTTATATAAATGTGTGCAAGGACCTGCAAAATGCAGGCCCTTGCACGGAGAAGGAAAAGAATGAATCTGCGCAAATGCGCAAGAAAGAATTCCTATTGATCTTATTTTACACGCTCCCAAGCGGAACGATAAATCTTGAGAATTTCTTCAACACCCAGTTCTTTCAGGCGAGCCTGACCCTTTTCCCAATTTTCATCGGTGAGCGGCTCGGTTCTCAGAACGAACTTGTCAATCATTTCGCAGGTGTAGTTAAAGACTGCATCATAGTACTGGTTGAAGATTGCCATTTCCTCATCGTTGAAGGAGAGCCATCTGTGCGGGTTGACGTTGTCTTCCGCATACTCGAAGATTGCCGGGTCAATCGGGGAACCGGATGCGAGTGCTTCGTTGTATGCAAGCTCGTCAACGCGCTGCAGGAGACCCGAGGTCGCCATGCCGTACTTGAGCTGAACAGTTTCACCCGGCTCAAGGATGAATTCCTTTTCGCCCGCTTCGTTGACGCGGTAGGTTTCGCCTTCCTTACCCCAGCTCATGAGTTCCTTGGTGGAATCTGCATACATGTAGTCGAGGAAGCGGATTGCATTTGCAATACGGTCGGGCTTCTTGGTGTTCGGAACGGTGAGACCGCCGGTGATGACAGAGGTCTTCGGCATCTTGTTCTGACCGGTCGGGATGTTTGCACGAGCCGGGACCATTTCAGCAAGGTCGTATTCCGGGTTGGTCTGCTTCATCGGGACGTTGTACACACTCTTGCGGACAAGGTAATGCGCAGTGATGAAGGTCTTGTCGCTGGTCATGTATTCGTCGTAGGATGCACCGTCAATGCCGTAAATCTGCGGCTGGAGTAGACCTTCGTCTGCCATCATGAGCATCCATCTGATGAGTTCTTTCATCTCATCCTGCTGTGCACCGTACTTCCACTCTTCGGTGGTGAAGTCATAGTAAGGACCATAGTCCATATACGGCTTGAACGCCGGGCCGAGGATGGTGATTGCGCCCATACCGCCCTGCAGGGTGATCGGGTAGGAATTCGGATAGAGCTTCTTGAGTTCGATTGCAACAGCCTTCATATCGTCCAGAGTTTCCGGAACTTCAAGACCGTGCTTTTCGAAGATGTCGCGGCGATACATCCAGCCCTGTGCACCGTAAACAGTGGAGGTGCCGAGGACGATCGGCTGATAAATCTTACCGTCTGCGCTCTTGCGCTCGCGCTCAAGACCTGCGCGGATTTCCGGATCATAAGACTCAAGTGCCTTGGTGTAGTTCGGCATTTCGTCGAGATGATCGTCAATCGCAATGAATGCTCCGGATGCTGCATGCTGGTCGACCAAGGACTTCGTGCCCATTTCGAGAAGGTCCGGCAGGGTTGCGGAGTCCGCAATCATCAGGTTAATCTTGGTGTTGTAGTCACTACCGACGATTGCGTCGACGTCAACGGTAGCACCCGAGCCTTCGACGAGGTATTTCCAATAGACCCAGTTTTCGTCATACGGCCAACTTGCATGAGAGCTAACGGTAATCTTGATTTCGGTTTCCGGGGTAAAGGGCTTTCCGTCTTCGCCCCACGGTGCTTCGCCCGCAGTCTGATTCTCTGCGTTCGGAGCACAAGCCGCAAGAGCTGCGACCATCACGAGAGCGAGAACCAGAGCCAAAATACGCTTTGTTGTCTGTTTCATTTGTTCATCCTCCTTAAAAATTGTAAATTCATTATAACAGATAAACATTCCTTTGAAAATACCTTTTTGTTTTTTTAAGGGTTAAAATAATAGACAAAGAGGAGCAAGGTTTCTCTTGCTCCTCTTATTTTGGTGTTTACTTATTGATGATGCGATCCAGGAACACTGCAACTTCTGCTCTTGTTGCGTTGCCCTGCGGATTGATCTTGCCATCGCTTCCCTGGATGAAGCCATTTCCTACCATTGCCTTGACTGCGTCAAATGCCCAGT